>JBGQCL010000305.1:0-14876 GCA_041495365.1 Kofleriaceae bacterium
CGGCACATGATGTACGACAGGATCGCGCCGCTCGAGCCGACCAGCGCGCCGGTGATGATCAGGAGGTCGTTCTGCAGCATGAAGCCGGCGGCCGCCGCGGTCCATCCCGAGTAGCTGTTGAGCATCGACACCACGACCGGCATGTCGGCGCCGCCGATCGCGACGACGAGGTGGACGCCGAGCACGGCGGCGATCGCGATGCCGGCCTCGAGCGACCAGGTCGCGCAGCCGCCGGCGTAGATCACGGCGAGCGCGATCGACGAGACCAGCATCGCGAGGTTGAGGAAGTGGCGCGCGGGGAGCAGCAGCGGCTTGCCGCTGACCGAGCCGCGCAGCTTGAGGAACGCGATCACCGAGCCGGTGGTGGTGATCGCGCCGATCCAGACGTCGATGAACACCTCGATCCGCTCGGCGAGCTCGGGCCGCCGGGCCGCGATCTGCAGCGAGAACCCGACCAGCACCGCGGCCAGGCCGACGAAGCTGTGGAGCAGCGCGACCATCTCGGGCATCGCGGTCATCCCGACCCGCAGCGCCATGGTCGCGCCGATCACCGCGGCGACGAGGATCGCCGCGGCGACCCACGGGTTGGTCGCCGCGCCGGTCAGCGACAGCGTCGCGCCGATCGCGATCAGCATGCCGGCGATGCCGTAGGCGTTGCCGCGCCGCGCGGTCTCCTGGCTCGACAGGCCGCGCAGCGCCAGGATGAACAGCACGCCGGCCACGAGGTACGCCGCGTTCGACAGCAGCTGCGAGATGCTGGGGAGGATCGAGGGGAGGATCGAGCTGTCGGTCATCGCTATTTCCTGAACATCGCGAGCATCCGGCGGGTCACCAGGAACCCGCCGGCGATGTTGATGGTGGCGAACAGCGTGGCCACGAGGGCGACGCCGACCGAGGAGCTCAGCCCGTCTTTGCTGCCGAGCAGGCCGCCGACGACGATGATGCCGCTGATCGCGTTGGTCACGCTCATCAGCGGGGTGTGCAGCGCGGGGGTCACGTTCCACACGACCTGGAACCCGACGAACACCGCCATCACGAACACCGTGAGGTGCTGGAGCAGCGCGACGGTCGGCGCGCTCGCCTGCGCGTCGACGCCCTGCCCGAACCGCAGGTAGAGCCAGACCCCCGCCAGCGCGACGCCGATCACCGCCATCACCACGCCCGAGGTCCGCGACGGCGCGCCGGCCGGCGCCCCGTGGCCGCCGTGGCCCGCCGGCCGCGACTTCGCCGGCTTGATCGGGATCGGTATGGCGCCGGCGTCGGGCGGCCTGGCGGCGGCCGGGATCGGGCCGGACGCCTTGGCCGCCTTGACGGGCTCGGCCTTCTTGACCGGCGGTGGCGGCGGCCACCGCTGCTCGCCGCCCTCGAGCACCAGCGCGGGCCGGACCGCGTCGTTGTCGTGGTCGACCTTGTAGCCCTTGGCGCCGCCCATCTCGTCGAGGAAGTGCGCCAGGTTCGTGCCGTACATGTCGCTGGCGACGTGCGCCATCCGGCTCGCGAGATCGGTGTAGCCGACGATCGTCACGCCCTTGTGCTCGATCACCTCGCCCGGCCTGGTGACCTCGCAGTTGCCGCCCTTCTCGGCGGCGAGGTCGACGATCACCGAGCCCGGCTTCATCAGCTCGACCATGTCGGTCAGCCACAGCTTGGGCGCCGGCTTGCCCGGGATCAGCGCGGTCGTGATGACGATGTCGACCTCCTTCGCCTGGGCCCGGAACAGCGCGTACTCGGCCTCGATGAACTCCTTGCTCATCTCCCGGGCGTAGCCGCCCTGGCCCTCGCCGGACTCCTTGAGCGTGACGGTGAGGAACTCGCCGCCCAGCGACTTGACCTGATCCTCGACGCTGGGCCGGACGTCGAACGCGCGGACGATCGCGCCCAGGCCCTTGGCGGCGCCCAGCGCGGCGAGCCCGGCGACGCCGCCGCCGACGATCAGCACCTTGGCCGGCGGGACCTTGCCGGCGGCGGTGAACTGGCCGGTGAAGAAGCTGCCGAACCGCTGCGCGCCCTCGATCACCGCGCGGTAGCCGGCGATGTTGGCCATCGACGACAGCGCGTCCATCTTCTGGGCGCGGCTGATCCGCGGGACCTGATCCATGGCGAGCACGGTGAGCCGCTTGTGCGCGAGCCGCTCGACCAGGTCGGGGTTCTCCGCCGGCTGGATGTACGAGATCAGCGTCGCGCCGTCGCGCATCTGGTCGTCCTCGCACGCGCCGTTCTCGACGGCGGGCGGCCGCAGCTTGAGCACGATGTCGGCGTGCCAGGCGGTCTGGCGGTCGACGATCGCCGCGCCCGCTGCCTCGTACTGCGCGTCGGGATAGCTGGCGTTGGCGCCGGCGCCGCGCTCGACGACGACCTCCCAGCCGCCCTTCACCCACCGGCCGACCACGGCCGGGGACGCCGCGACCCGGCGCTCGTCGGGTCGAGTCTCGTTGACGATGCCTAGCTTCATGGAAGGGCGCACACCATGCCAAACCACCGGCGGAAGGGAAAGAGCTATCTGCATGAAAGCTGTTAGGTTTCAGGAGTGCATGGCACACGGTATGACTGCGTCTCCGATAGACTCGCATGCGTCACCGACCGCACCGGCGCGTGCCACGCGCGGCTGAGCTGGAGCGGCGCGGCCGACCGACTGGTCAGGCTGGCGGTCGACGGGGCGGTCGTCGACGGGGCGATTCGCCACCATCGGCTGCTCGGCGCGGCCCACACCGTCGGCGACACCGCGATGACGGCGCTCGACTGGGCCCGGCCGGCCGAGATCCCGGCGATCGCGGCGCCCGGGCGCCTGCCGCCCGGCGCCGGCGCGGCGATCCTCAACACGATCGCGCTGCTCGCGCGAGAGGCCGGCGTCACCGCCCTGCGTTACGCCGGCCCCTACCCCACCGCCGCGCTGTGGCGCAGCCTCGCCCGGTCGTTCCGGTGCGACGACGGCGAGGCCGCGTTCACCGCCGGCGCGCTCGACCGCGCGGTCCGCGTCGCCCGCGATCCGATCCCGATCGACTTCGCCCCGGCCCCGCACGAGCGGATCGCGATCCCGGGCGGCTTCGTCGAGCTGCGCGACCGCCTGGAGCGCGCGGTGATCGACGGCGTCGGCTACGAGCCCGGCGGCTCGCCGGCCCGCCTGGTGGAAGCAGCCGATCCGGCCGCCGGACCCCAGGCCGAGGTCTGGTTCGGCGACGCCTGCTATGCGCGCGTCGCCACGCTGACCGCCGACGGCAACGTCGTCGACGGCCCGCACCCGATCCCGGCCTGCGCGAGCCCGGTGATCGGCCGCGCGTTCCCGGCCGCCCTGCGCGACGCGCTCGCCGAGCTCGTCGCCGACGCGGTGCCGGCGCCGCTCGCCGCCGACGCCCGCGCGCTGTGCGCCGCCGCCGGCGTCGCGTGGGCCGACCTCGGCGCGCGCGCCGCCGCCGAGCGCCCCGGCGGGTTCGCCGTCCACGCCGCGCTGTGGGATCGGATCGCGCCGCTCGGCCTGGCCCGTCTCGCGCTCGCGCTCGCGGAGGCGCTCGCCCCGGTGGTCGCCGCCGCGGTCGTGCGGCGCGCCGCCGCGATCACGGCGCCGGCGTAGGCTCGCGCTCGAGCTGCTCGAGGTCGAGCTCGAACGCCCACCGCCCGCGCCGGGTCGGCTCGTCGAGCGCGATCTTCAGGAGCTCGAGGTAACGCGCCCGCGGCACCTCGTAGGCGCCGAACCGCTCGAGGTGCTCGGTGTGGACCTGGCAGTCGATCAGGTCGATGCTCCAGGCGTCGAGCTGGCGCGCGCACGCGACGAACGCGATCTTCGAGGCATCGGGCGCGCGCGCGAACATCGACTCGCCGAAGAACGCCGCGCCGAGCGACACGCCGTACAGCCCGCCGACCAGCTCGCCGTCGCGCCACGCCTCGATCGAGTGCGCGAACCCCATATCGAACAGCCGCGCGTAGGCCGCGACCATCTCCGGGATCAGCCAGGTCCCGGTCTGCCCGGGCCGCGGCGCCGCCGCACAGCCCTCCAGCACCTCGCCGAACGCGCGGTCCATCGTCAGCTGGTACGGCTGGCGCCGGATCGCCTTGCGCAGGCTGCGCTGCACCACCAGATCCCGCGTCGTCATGATCATCCGCGGGTCCGGCGAGTGCCACAGGATCGGCAGGTTCTCGGCGTACCACGGAAAGATCCCCTGGGTGTAACCGAGCAGCAGCCGCTCCGGCCGCAGGTCGCCGCCGAGCGCGAGCAGGCCATCCTCGGCGAGGTGGACCGGCGGAAACACGAGGCGGTCATCGAGCCGGAACACCGGCATGGCCTCGCAGTGTAGCGGATCGCCCGCCGCGCGAGACCCGATCGGCGATCCCGCGTCGTCCGGCCCCGCAGCGCGAGATGGCAACCCGGGCGCTGGCATGTACGCACCGGGTGTGCCTTCCCCTGGGCACCGGGTGTCCGTGACAGGTCTCCTACATGGAACCGTGCCGCGCGGAGACACTCCACCGAGCCGGTGGGTGATCTGCGCATCCGCTCGCCCGGTCGTGCGGGCCCGCGCCCCGGACGGGCTGGCTCGGCGCTCGCATGCGCTGTTCACCGAGCCGGTGTGGATCTCCGGCCGCGGCGGCGAGGCGATGATCTGCGGTGGCTGCCACGAGGACCGCGCTCACCCGGTGCCGGTGGCGCAGAACCAGATCGCGCAGCTCGCCGGCCGCGCGACCGCGATGTTCGGCACCACGCCGCGCAACCAGCGCCAACTGCGTCTCCGGCTGCCATGACGCGGCCAGCTCGGCCAAGGTCCCGGGCTACACGATCACCGATCCCGCCACCGATCCCGCGACCGGCGACGTGGTGACGTGGACGCTGAACCGCCCGGGCAGCTGATCGGACCGGACGCGCTGCTCGCGCGGCTCGATGCCACCGCCGGGGTAAGCCGGGCGCCTGCACCTCCGTCTCGGGGTAGAGTCGCCCGACATGCGCCTTCTGTTCTGCGGCTCGGGGTGGCTGCCGATCGTCGATCTGATCGCCGCGCGGCTGCCCCCCGGTGCCACGATCACCGCCTGGGACCGCCGGGCGCCGCTGGCGAGCGCCGTCGCCGACATCGATGTCCTGCTGCCGTCGGACGCCGTGATCACGCCCGCGGTGATCGCGGCGGCGCCGCGGCTGCGCCTGATCATGCAGCCGGCGGCGGGCACCGAGCGCATCGATCGGGCATCGGCGGTCGCCCGCGGCATCCCGATCTGCAACGCGCCCGGCACCAACCACGTCGCCGCGGCCGAGACCACGCTGTATCTGCTGCTCGCGCTGGCCCGCCGCGCGCCCGCCGCGGCCCGGGCGTTTGCCGCGCGCGAGGTCGGCGTCCCGCTCGGCGTGGAGCTCGCCGGCAAGACGCTCGGCGTGATCGGGATGGGCCGGGTCGGCACGGCGGTCGCCGAGCGCGCGCGCGGCCTCGGCATGACCGTGATCGAGCTCGGCCGCGGCGCGACCGGCGCCGAGCGCCTGGCGTTCCTCGCCGCCAGCGACGCGATCACGATCCACTGCCCGCTGACGCCCGAGACCCGCGGCCTGCTCGACGCCGCGGCGTTCGCCGCGATGCGGCCCGGCGTCCTGGTGGTCAACGTCGCGCGCGGCGCGGTGATCGATCGGGCGGCGCTGCTGGCGGCGCTCGCGGGCGACCGCCTCGGTGGCGTCGGGCTGGACGTCCACTGGGACGAGCCCGCCGATCCCGCCGATCCGCTCTACGCCGACCCGCGGGTCGTGGCGCTGCCGCACGTCGGGGGCTCCACCGCGGAGGCGTTCTCCCGGATCGCCGAGGTCGTGATCGACAACCTGGCGCGTCTCACCCGGGGCGAGCCGCTCCGCCACCGCGTCGCGTGAGCTTCCGCCCACCGAACCGGGCGCATGCCACACCGACCCGCTGGCCGGTGCCGCGCCACGCTGCATCGAGGATCCGAGGGCGACGCACCGCGTGACCGGCATCAAGTCTGCGAGAGTAGACATTGTTGTGGGGAGATGACAGCGCACATTGCGGAGTCCAGGGCGGCGTCGAGGGTCGAGCAGCAGGTCGCAAGCGCTCGCGTCCCACCGTGTTAGTCTGGCCCCCGTGGAAGCCACCGGGGACCGGTCCGTCAACCGACCTGGATCCGAGAGCGACATCGTGCTCCGCGGGCGTCAGCTCGGAGACTTCGTGCTCCGCGAGTGTATCGGCGAAGGCGCATTCGCCGCGGTCTATCGCTGCGAGCAGCCGCTGCTCGGCCGCGAGGCCGTGGTCAAGGTGCTGCACCAGCGGCTGCGCAACAGCGAGGTGGTGTTCCAGCGCTTCATGCGCGAGGCCCGGCTCGCGTCGCGGCTCGATCATCCGTACGCCGCGCACGTCTACGCGTTCGGGGTCGAGCCCGACGACGGGCTGGCGTGGATCGCGATGGAGCTGGTCCACGGGACCTCGCTCGCGCGCTGGCTGAGCGAGCGCGGCGCGATGCCGCTCGACATGCTGGTCGCGTTCTTCGAGCAGGTCGCCGAGATCGTGCAGAACGCGCACGACCACGGGATCGTGCACCGCGATCTCAAGCCGTCGAACGTGATGATCAACGAGTTCGCCGGCAAGATCTTTCCCAAGCTGCTCGACTTCGGGGTCGCCAAGATGGTCGACGACGCCGCCAACAGCGGGATGTCGAGCAGCGAGTTCGCGCCGCCGACCCACCCCGGCGCGGCGATCCCGGGCGGGCTGGTCACCGGCGAGTTCGACGACACGCTGTCGCCGATGGCGATGGGTAGCGGCGACATCCAGCTGACCCAGGCCAACGCGACGCTCGGCTCGCCGCCGTACATGTCGCCCGAGCAGTGGTGCGACCCCATGTCGGTCGGACCGCGCTCCGATCTGTACGCGCTCGGGGTCATGGCCTACGAGGCGCTGACCGGGCGACAGCCGTTCACCGGCCCGACGATCGCGGCGATCGGCGAGCAGCACTGCAACGCCGAGGTGCCGCCGATCGTCGCGCCCGTCGCGCCGCCGGCCGATCCCATGGGAGGCGCTGCGCCCCGCCCCGGCGGTGGAGCCGTCGGGCTCTCCCCGTTCCGTCTCGCGGCACTCGACCGCGTGTTCCGGCGCGTGCTCGCCAAGAACCCCGGCGATCGCCCGGCCAGCGCGCTCGAGTTCGCGCGCGAGCTGCGGGTCGCGGCGTTCGCGGCCGAGGGATCCGACCCCAGCCTCGCGATGGCGCCGGTCGCGCGGCGGCGGATGCGCTCGATCGCGGTCGGCGCCGCGGCGGCGATCGTCGGCGCCGTCGCCGCCTGCTTCGGCGCGCTCAGCCTGCTCGCCAGCGACGGCCACGCGCCGGTGCGACCGGCGATCGCGGCGGCCCCGGCGCAGCCCAACGCCCCGGCGCGCCAGCCTGCGCCCGACCCGGGGACCGGCTCGGCCGTTGCCGAGCCGCCCGCCACCCCCGCGAACGCGACCGTGGTCGTCGAGATCCAGTCGACGCCGTACGGTGCCGAGGTGTTCCGGCTGCCGTCGGAGACCCGGGTCGGCGTGACGCCCTGGCGAATGGAGGTGCGGCGCGAGGACGGCACGCAGACGTTCCTGATCCGCAAGCTGGGGTTCGGCGAGCGCCGGATCGTCATCGACCTGCGCACCGGCGGGACCCGCGTCGTGCGGTTACCCCGCGCGACCTACCGGCCGCCGCCCCAGGACTCCACCAGGGCCGAGCCGGCGCGCAAGGAAGGCGAGCCGGTCGACCCGTTCCGCAAGGTAGTGAAATGACCGTGCGATCCCTCGCCATCCTCGCGGTGTTTGCGCTGGTCGCGACGCTGGCTCCCGGCGCCGCCCAGGCCCAGGCCGAACCCGACGCGCGCGCACAGGCCGCGGCGCACGTCCGGCAGGGTCAGGCGTTCTTCGAGCATCGCGACTTCGACCGCGCGCTCGCGGAGTACCAGACCGCGCTCGACCTCAGCGCCGAGCCGTCGCTGATCTTCAACATCGCGCTGTGCCACGACCGCGCGAACCGGCCCGAGGAGGCGCTCAGGATGTTCCAGCGCTACCTCGAGCTCGCGCCCGACGGCAGCGTTGCCGAGGAGGCCCGCGGCGACGTCGCGCGGTTGACGCCGATCGTCGAGAAGATCGTCGCCGACCGCGAGGCCGAGCAGGCGCGCCAGCGCGAGGCCGCAGCCCAGCGCACCGACGCCGACCAGCGCGCGGAAGTCGCCCTGCGCACCGCCGCGGCCGCCAACCGCCGGGCCCGGATCGCGCGCTACCTGATCGTCGGTGGCGGCATGGTCGCCGCGGCGGGCGGGGTCGCCTACTACCTGGCGAACCAGCACCTCGATCGTGTCGCGGTCGATTACGATCCCGCGCAGTACCTCGACGATCGCCACGGGGTCCTGGTCGAGCGCAACGTCGCGTACGGCGCCTATGCAGTCGGTGGCGTCGCGATCGCGGCCGGGCTGGTCCTCGCGCTGACCGCGCGCGGCGCCGACGACGGCGCACGGCTGTCGGCGGCGATCACCCCGGGAGGCGCGGCGCTGAGCGTCGCGTGGTCGCGATGAGGCTCGGGCTCGCGGCTTCGATCACGGCGGCGTCCGCGCTCGGCTCGGCCTGCCTGGACATCCCGGAGTTCCGTGGCTCGACCAAGGTTGGCTATTCCAAGGACATGGCCGGGGCCATCACCGTCGCGACACCGGATGTCACGCTGCACTTCCCCGGCGGCAGCGGCTTCCACCTCCCCGACCAGCTGAAGCTCCTCAGCGTCGACGTCATGGGACACGCGAGCTCGCCGTGCTGGGGCGCGAGCGGGACCGGCTTCGCGGTGACGCCGATGCCGCGGGTCAGCGGGGATCCCGTGGACGGCGGTGTCACGGCCTCGGACAGCGCGCTCGAAGCGAACATGACCGGTCCCGCGGTGGTGCAGCTCACGGCGACCTGGTCCACCCGCTGGAGCTTCGCGGCCGGGTCGACGTGCAGCACGAGCACCAGGCACAGCTCCGGCGGTTCGTCGACGTTCACCGTGTTCCCGGACGGCCATATCGTGCGCCACGATGTGCTGACCGAGAACAACCCGGACATGGAGCAGGTCATGACGGAGCGCTGCACGTGCGCCGACATGCCCAGCGCTCCCGACGCGTTCATCCTGTCGTCGTACTGGGCGTTCGATCGGCAGGCGCTCCCGACGCTGTTCGGGCTGGGCGATAGCGGCCCGAGCTCTCCGGATCCGCTCATGCCGGGGAAGATGTACGGCGTCACCGCGCCGTACGACACGGTCTGCTTCGACGGCCCCGACGATGACTACCAGGTCGCGTCGACGTGGGTGCGCCCCCCGCGCCCGGACCACGGTCCCATCCCGAACGCGGCGGCGGTCGGCTTTGACACGGTCGTGTCGCACGACGTCCAGAAGGCGGCCACCCCGATGCTCGACTTCCCGTGGGACGTCCACGGCGCGCTGTTCTTCGAGCGCTCCAACTGCACCGCTGCGCTCAAGCGCGCCATCGATTACACCGCACCGCAGGCGCTCATGATCAGCACGGCCTCCGGCACGATGTCCAGCCTGCCGTCGGCGCTCGACGGGATCTACGGCGGCGACCCCGGGGGGGGCGGCAGGCCCGGCATCGAGGTCTCCGACGGGACCACGACGCTGAGCGGGGGCCCCAGCGGCCCGTTCGTGGTGTGGCTGAAGTTCTCCGGGTCCGGGTCCGTGATCGTCCCGACCGCGACCCGCCCCGGTGCGGCCATCGGCTGGTACGTGCCCCAGCGGGTCCGCGATCGCGAGTGGCTGATCTGGGTCCAGGACGCGCTGCAGCCCGGCGACACGATCACCGTCCGGCCGAACTGACCGGGCTGCGAACACCCCCGAGCCGGCGCCCACTTCGAGCGGCTTCGCCGGCCGCGGTCGCCGATCGCGGCGCGTCCACCTTGCCCGCCCTCGCCGGTCGTGGTCCATGATTGCACCCGTGCGACCCGGTGCCGCATCGAACTGCCGGACGGCACACGCACAACGTCAGAGGACCTCGCGATGAGCTGGTTCGGGAACTACATCCGCTCCTCGATCGGAGCCAAGCACGTCATGGCCGTCACCGGCCTGGTGCTGCTGCTGTTCGCGATCGTCCACATGGTCGGTCACCTGCAGATGTTCGGCGGCCAGGACCTGTACAACACCTATGCCCACTTCCTGCAGGAGCTGTGGGAGGTCAAGTGGCCGGTGCGCGCGGGGCTGCTCGCGTTGCTGGGGATCCACATCGTGCTCGCGGTCGGCCTGGTCGCGCGCAACCGCGCCGCGCGGCCGGCCGGCTACGTCCGCTACCGGCCGGCGACCTCGTCGTGGGTCGGCCGGGCGATGGCGGGCACCGGCCTGGTCGTGTTCGCGTTCCTGGTGTTTCACATCCTCCACTTCACGCTCGGCCAGGTCCAGCCCGCCTACTTCCACGTGATGGATCCCAAGGACCGCTGGGACGCGTACTCGATGTTCGTGCGCGGCTTCCAGAGCCCGGGGATCTACGCCGCGTACCTGATCGGGATCGCGGTGCTCGCGCTGCACCTCGGCCACGGTGCGTCGAGCTGGCTGCAGTCGCTCGGCCTGCGCCATCCCAAGTATCCCGCCGACCGGCTCGGCCCGGTGCTCGCCGTGATCCTGTTCGTCGGCTACATGGTGCCGCCGACCGCGGTGCTGGTCGGCATCCTCCGGCTCCCGGGGGCGTGACCGGCATGACGGGGAAATGACATGACGCTCAAGCTCGACCCACGCACACCGGCCGGACCGATCGAGCAGCAATGGTCGAGCGCCCGGTTCGAGATGAAGCTGGTCAACCCGGCCAACAAGCGCAAGTACAAGGTGATCGTCGTCGGCTCGGGCCTCGCCGGCGGCTCGGCCGCCGCCACGCTCGCCGAGCTCGGCTACGACGTCGCCTGCTTCTGCTTCCAGGACTCGCCCCGCCGCGCGCACTCGATCGCCGCGCAGGGCGGGATCAACGCGGCCAAGAACTACCAGAACGACGGCGACTCGGTGCACCGGCTGTTCTACGACACCGTCAAGGGAGGAGACTTCCGGGCCCGCGAGTCCAACGTGCACCGGCTCGCCGAGGTCTCGGTCGACATCATCGACCAGTGCGCCGCGATGGGCGTGCCGTTCGCGCGCGAGTACGGCGGCACGCTCGCCAACCGCAGCTTCGGCGGCGCCCAGGTGTCGCGCACGTTCTACGCCCGCGGCCAGACCGGCCAGCAGCTCCTGCTCGGGGTCTACGCCGCCCTGTCACGGATGATCGGGTACGGAAAGGTTCGCATGTTCCCGCGCACCGAGATGCTCGACCTCGTGGTCGATCCGAAGACCGGGCGCGCGGCGGGCATCGTCGTGCGCGATCTGGTGACCGGCGCGATCACCTCGCACGCGGCCCACGCGGTGATCCTCGCGACCGGCGGCTACGGCAACGCGTTCTACCTGTCGACCAACGCCAAGGGCTGCAACGTCACCGCGACCTACCGCGCGCACAAGCGCGGCGCCGGGTTCGCCAACCCGTGCTTCACCCAGATCCATCCGACCTGCATCCCGGTCGCCGGTGACTACCAGTCCAAGCTCACCCTGATGTCCGAGTCGCTGCGCAACGACGGCCGGGTCTGGGTGCCGAAGTCGGCGGGCGACGTCGCCGGGCACCCCGATCAGATCCCCGAGGACGCGCGCGACTATTACCTCGAGCGCAAGTACCCGAGCTTCGGCAACCTGTCGCCGCGCGACATCGCGAGCCGCGCCGCCAAGGAGCAGTGCGACGAGGGCCGCGGCGTCGGGCCGGGCGGCCGCGGCGTCTACCTCGACTTCCGCGACGCGATCCGGCGCGACGGCGAGGACCAGGTCCGCGACCGGTACGGCAACCTGTTCGAGATGTACGAGCGGATCACCGGCGAGGATCCCTACAAGGTGCCGATGCGGATCTACCCCGCGGTGCACTACACGATGGGCGGTCTGTGGGTCGACTACCACCTGCAGACCACGATCCCCGGGCTGTTCTGCCTCGGCGAGGCCAACTTCTCCGACCACGGCGCCAACCGGCTGGGCGCGTCCGCGCTGATGCAGGGCCTCGCCGACGGCTACTTCATCATCCCCTACACGCTCGGCCACTACCTCGCCGGCGTCGCGGCGGCAAGCCTCGCCGACCCGGCGAGCGCGCCGTTCGCGGCCGCCGAGGCCGAGGTCGCGGCCCGGCTCGATCGCCTGGTCAACGTCCGCGGCACGCGCTCGGTCGACTCGTTCCACAAGGAACTCGGCCACATCCTGTGGGAGGACTGCGGCATGGCGCGCAGCCGGCCCTCGCTGACCGACGCGCTGGCCAAGATCCCGGCGCTGCGCGAGCGGTTCTGGCGCGAGGTCACCGTGCTCGGCGAGCGCGACAGCTTCAACCAGTCGCTCGAGAAGGCCGGCCGGGTCGCCGACTTCCTCGAGTTCGCCGAGCTGATGTGCAGCGACGCCATGGTCCGCGAGGAGAGCTGCGGCGGGCACTTCCGCGTCGAGCACCAGGCCGACGGCGAGGCCATGCGCGACGACGTCAACTTCTGCCACGCCGCGGTCTGGGAGTACGCCGGCGACCGCGCCGCAGCGGTCCGCCACATCGAGCCGCTGGCGTTCGAGAACGTCAAGCTCGCCACCCGGAGCTACAAGTGACTGCCGACCCGCACACCCTGCGCCTCACGCTCCATATCTGGCGCCAGCCCGACCGCGCGAGCCGCGGCAAGATGGTGACCTACCCCGTGTCCGGGGTGTCGACCCACGCCTCGTTCCTCGAGATGCTCGACATCCTCAACGAGCAGCTGATCGCCCGGGGCGAGGAGCCGGTCGCGTTCGACCACGACTGCCGCGAGGGGATCTGCGGCACGTGCTCGCTGATGATCAACGGCCGCGCGCACGGCGGCAAGCCGGCGACCACGACCTGCCAGCTCCACATGCGGTCGTTCCGCGACGGCGACGAGATCTGGATCGAGCCGTGGCGCGCTTACGCGTTCCCCGTGATCAAGGACCTGTGCGTCGACCGCTCGGCGTTCGACCGCGTGATCGCCGGCGGCGGCTTCATCACCGCCAACTGCGGCTCGGCCCCCGACGCCAACGACATCCTGGTCGCCAAGGACAGCGCCGAGCGCGCGATGGACGCCGCGGCCTGCATCGGCTGCGGCGCGTGCGTCGCCGCCTGTCCCAACGGCTCGGCGATGCTGTTCGTCGCCGCCAAGCTCGCTCACCTCCACCAGCTGCCGCAGGGCCAGCCCGAGCGCGCCCACCGCACCCACGCGATGGTGTCGGCGATGGACGCCGCCGGGTTCGGCGCGTGCACCAACCACTACGAGTGCGAGGCCGCGTGCCCCAAGGCGATCTCGCGCGACGTCATCGCGGTGATGAACCGCGACTACGCCCGCGCCGCGCTGGTCGCGCGCGACCGCGACGCCAAGTCCGACGGCACCGGCTGAGCCGGCCGGAGCTTTGCAGACCTTGACGAGCTGGAGGTGATGCAGTGATGAAGGCGACGAAGGGCAAGCCCGGCACGGGTGGCCTGACGAAGGTGACGCCGCCGAGCCTGATCGCGCGGCCGGCCGGCTACGCCGAGTGGCTCGCCGAGGTGAAGGCGCGCGTCCACGCTGCGCAGCAGCGCGCGGCGCTCGCCGCGAACCACGAGCTGCTCCGGCTCTACTGGGAGATCGGCCGCGACATCCTCGAGCGGCAGGCGGCGGGCACGTGGGGCGACGGCATCCTCGACCAGGTGTCCACCGACCTTCGCGCCGAGTTTCCGGCGATGAAGGGCTTCTCTCGGTCTAATCTCAAGTACATGCGAGCATTTGCGGACGCTTGGCCGGAACCCGAATTTGGCCAACAGCCTGTTGGCCAAATTCCCTGGGGCCACAACCTCGTCCTCCTCACCAAGCTCAAGGATCGCGCCGCGCGGCTCGCGTACGCGGTGAGCGCGCTCGAGCACGGCTGGTCCCGTGCGGTGCTGGTGCACCACATCGAGGCGCGCACCGTCGAGCGGCAGGGCAAGGCGCTCACCAACTTTGCCGAGCGGCTGCCGAAGCTGCAGTCCGACCTCGCGCGGGAGACGCTGAAGGATCCGTACCGCTTCGACTTCCTCGGCATCGGCGATGAAGCCGACGAGCGCCAGCTCGAGGGTGCGCTCGTCCAGCACATCACGCGCTTCCTCCTCGAGCTGGGCGCGGGCTTCGCGTACGTCGGCCGGCAGGTCCACCTCGAGGTCGGCGGCGAGGACTTCTACCTCGACCTGCTGTTCTACCACCTGAAGCTCCGCGCCTACGTCGTCATCGAGCTCAAGGCGACCAAGTTCAAGCCCGGGTACGTCGGCCAGCTCGGCTTCTACCTGACAGCGGTGGACGCGCAGGTGAAGGCGCCCGAGGACGCACCGACGATCGGCCTGCTCCTCTGCAAGAGCAAGAACGAGATCATCGCCGAGTACGCGCTGCGCGACTCGAAGAAGCCGATCGGCGTCGCCGAGTATCGCCTCGTCGAGGCGCTGCCGAAGGATCTGGAGGCGAGCCTGCCGAGCGTGGAGATGATCGAGCGAGAGCTGGGGGAGATAGACGATGGCTGATGCAGCACTGTGCCTCGCCAGACAAACCCGAGGTATCGGGTGCGCCGCGCGCGGTGTACGCTCGTCGGATGCCGCCGGCGAGCACCAGGCTCCCGCGCTCCGCCGCGCCCGGCCCGGCGCCGCGGCTGATCTCGCCCGGGCCGCCTCCGGAGTGGCGGTTCGGCGAGCTCACCGTGGTGATCGGGGCCAGCCGCGCCGAGCTGCGCTATGCCCGCGAGGCAGTCGGCTCGTCCCCGCCCACGCCCGAGGGAATCGCCGCCGCGGTCGAACGAGCCCGCCAGCGCCTCGCCGCCCGCTCGCGCGGCCCCGACGAGCTGTTGCCGGCGCTGGCCGCCGCCTACGCCGCCGTGCTGCGCCGCCGCCG
>JBGQCL010000306.1:0-14699 GCA_041495365.1 Kofleriaceae bacterium
GCTCGGGCGAGATCGCCAGGAACGTCATCACCGTCGCCTCGGTCGCCCAGAACACCGCGAGCGGCGCCAGCCAGACCATGGCCGCCGCCACCGAGCTCGCCCGGATGGCCGCCGAGCTCCAGCAGCTGCTGTCGCGGTTCAACTTCGACGCCGCGCCCGCCCGGCCCGTGACCGGCGCGATCCCCGTGGTGGTCGCCCGGCTGGGCGCCGCGCGGCCCGCCGTGCGCGGCGGCCACACCAACGGCCACACCCACGCGTGACCCACCGCGATGACCACTCCCCCATCGACAGGACCGCCACGATGCGCGCGCTGATCGTCGACGACTCGCGGACCATGCGCACGATCCTGGGCCGGATCGTCGCGGGGCTCGGCTTCGAGGTCGCCCAGGCCGGTGATGGCAAGCAGGCGCTCGCCGCGCTCGCCGAAGGCCCGCTGAAGCCATTCACCGCCGACATCGTTCTCGACAAGCTGCGGATGCTCGGCCTGGCGGGCGGCTAGCCGTGCCGCCGATCCGCATCCTGGTGGTCGACGACTCGGTCGTGATCCGCAAGCTGCTCACCACCACGCTCGGCGAGGTCCCGGGCCTCGAGGTCGTCGCGACCGCGGCGCTCGGCAAGATCGCGCTCGCCAAGATCCCGCAGTGCAACCCCGATGTCGTGATCCTCGACGTCGAGATGCCGGAGATGGACGGCATCGAGACCCTGCGGCGGATCCGCAAGGACGCCCCGCGGCTGCCGGTGATCATGTTCAGCACCCGGACCGAGCGCGGCGCGGCCGCGACGATCGAGGCGCTGACCTCGGGCGCCAGCGACTACGTCGCCAAGCCGTCGAACGCCGGCAACGTGCTGCTCGCGATGGCGCGCGTGCGCGAGGAGCTGGTGCCCAGGATCCGCGCGCTCACCGCCGGGCGGGTCGCCGCGCCGCCGGTCCGGCCGCCGAACCCGTTCGCGACCACGCAGCTGGCCCCGGTGATCGCGCCCCGGCCGCCCGGCGCGCCGCGGCCCGCGGTGTCGACCGCGCCGCTGCCGGCGATGACCGCGTCCCGGATGGCGACCCCGCAGCTCGTCCGGCCGCGCACCGCGTCGGGCACCCCGCTCGTGCTCGACGGGCCGATCCGGCTCCACCCCCTGACCGGCCCGCGGCCGCCGATCGAGATCGTCGCGATCGGCGCGTCGACCGGCGGGCCCAACGCGCTCGCCGAGCTGCTCGGGCAGCTGCCCGCCGAGCTCCCGGTGCCGATCGTGATCGTCCAGCACATGCTCGCGGCGTTCACCCGGCACTTCGCCGACCGGCTCGCGGGGCAGTGCCGGATCAAGATCGTGGAGGCCAGCGCCGGCGACCTGCTCGCCCCGGGCTGCGCCTACATCGCGCGCGGCGACCACCACCTGCTGGTCGAGCGCAAGGCCGGGCGCGGCAGCCTGGTGATGAACCAGGACGAGCTCGAGAACTTCTGCCGGCCCGCGGTCGACGTGCTGTTCCGCTCGGTGGCGCACGGCTACGGGGCCGGCGCGCTCGCCGTGGTGCTGACCGGGATGGGCCACGACGGCCTGAGCGGCTGCGGCGCGATCCGCGAGGCCGGCGGCGACGTCATCGTGCAGGACGAGGCGAGCTCGGTGGTGTGGGGCATGCCGGGGTTCGTTGCGCGCGCCGGGCTGGCCAGCCAGGTGCTCGCGCTCGATCAGCTCGGGGCCGAGGTCCGGCGCCGGGTCGCGCTCGGCGCACGGCGCACCGTGGAAGCGGTGCCATGACGATCGACGACCGCGGCTTCGACTTCGTGCGCCGCCTGCTGCGCGAGCGCGCCGCGATCGTGCTCGACGACAGCAAGCACTACCTGGTCGACAACCGGCTGTCGCAGCTCGCGCGCCGCGAGGGCCTGGGCTCGGCGCAGGACGTGATCAACCGGCTGCGCGCGGCGCCTTCAGGCCCGCTGCAGCGCAAGGTCATCGAGGCGATGACCACCACCGAGACCCTGTTCTTCCGCGACGGCAAGCCGTACGAGGCGCTGCGCCACTCGATCGTCCCCGAGCTGGTCCGGATGCGCCAGGCCGAGCGCCGGCTGCAGATCTGGAGCTGCGCGTGCTCGAGCGGCCAGGAGCCGTACAGCATCGGCATGCTGCTGCGCGAGCACTTCCCGGCGCTCGCGAGCTGGGACGTGCGGGTGCTCGGGACCGACCTCTCGACCGAGATGCTGGCGCGGTCGCGCGCCGGCCGCTACAGCCAGCTCGAGGTCAACCGCGGCCTGCCCGCCGCCTACCTGACCAGGTACTTCGACCGGGTCGGCCTCGACTGGCAGATCCGCGACGAGCTGCGCCGGATGGTCGAGCTCCGCGAGCTCAACCTCGCCGGCGCGTGGGGCGCAATGCCGGTCGCCGACCTGATCCTGTTGCGCAACGTCCTGATCTACTTCGACGTCGAGACCAAGCGGACCGTGCTCCGCAAGATCCGCAGCCTGCTGCGCCCGGGTGGCTTCCTCTTGCTCGGCACCGCCGAGACCACGATGAACCTCGACAGCGGCTTCGAGCTCGTCCACAGCGACGGCACCGCGTACTACCGGCTGCGGAGATCGTGATGGGCGATGCCACCCCACACCGCCTCGGATCGCCCGGCGCCCACCCTCCAGATCGCCGCCCGGCGGCCGATATCCCCCGATGAATCGCGAGCTCGCTTCGCGAGAGATTCCCTGATGGCCACGCCAATCCTCGTCGTCGATGATTCCGCGGTATCGCGCAGCATCACGATCCGCTCGTTGCCCCGCGACTGGGACGTCACCGTCACCCAGGCGAGCAACGGCAAGGAGGCGCTGATCGCGCTGCACCAGCGACCCCACGCCGTGGTCCTGCTCGATCTCAACATGCCGGTGATGGACGGCTACGAGTTCCTCAAGGTGGTCAACCACTGGTCGCTGCCGCGCCCGACCGTGATCGTGCTGACCGGCGACATCCAGCCCGAGGCCCAGGCCCGGGTCAAGCAGCTCGGCGCCCGCGCGTTCGTCAAGAAGCCGGTCCAGCCGCTCAACCTGCTCGGCGCGCTGAAGGAGTGCGGACTCCTGTGACCCTGCTCGACGAGCCGATGCGCTCGGATGCGCTCGCGGAGCTGGTCAACATCGGCATGGGCCGGGCCGGCGATTCGCTCGCGCGGCTGTTCAACACGTTCATCCAGCTGTCGATCCCGCGGCTGGAGCTCGTCGAGTCGACGCAGATCTCCGCGGTGACCGCCGCGCTGGTCGGCACCGCCGGCCCGGTGATCGCGGTCCGCCAGGCGTTCTCCAGCCGGATCCGTGGCGAGGCGATCGCGATCTACCCGGCCGCGGGCTGCGATTCGCTCGCCGACCTCGTCGGCTATCCCGACGTCACCAGCGACGAGCTGCTGCTCGAGATCACCAACATCCTGGTCGGCGCCTGCGTCGGCGCGCTCGCCGCCCAGTTCGGGCTGGCGCTGTCGTTCTCGCCGCCGTCGATCCTCGGGCGCATGAACCTCCCCGAGCTGTTCGGCACCCGGCCGCTGCCGTGGCAACGGGCGCTGATCGCAGAGATCAACTTCGGCATCGTCGATCGCGCGTTCTGCTGTCACCTCCTGACGTTCTGGCCCGACGCGTCGATCGACGTGCTGCTGCGCGCGGTCGATGCGTTCCTCGCGCGGCTCGAAGGCTAGACCGCCGTGGACACCGCGATCACCACGCTCGACCACCTCAACGCCGGCGTGTTCTCGGTCGACACCGAGCTCGTGATCGTGCGCTGGAACCAGTTCATGGCCAGCCACAGCGGCAAGTCAGTGGACGAGGTGATCGGCCGCGACCTGTTCGCGTGCTTCCCCGAGCTGCCGGAGCGCTGGTTGCGCTGGAAGCTGCGCAGCGTGTTCCTGCTCGGCGCGTTCGCGTTCTCGTCGTGGAAGCAGCGACCCCACGTGTTCCGGTTCCCGCACAACCGCCCGCTGACCGGCGGCATCGACTTCATGTGCCAGGACCTCGCGTTCCTGCCGGTCACCGCCGCCGATGGCACGGTCGGCTCGGTCTGTGTGCTGGTCACCGACGCGACCGACGCCGCGCTGTCGCAGCGCGCGCTGTACGACGCCCACTCCCGGCTGGAGCGCGAGGTGAGCGAGCGCCGCCGGATCGAGGATGAGCTGCAGATCTCCCACAAGCTCGAGGCGGTCGGCCAGCTCGCCGCCGGCATCGCCCACGAGATCAACACGCCGATCCAGTACGTCACCGACAGCGTCAGCTTCATCGGCGAGGCGTTCGCGGAGATGCGCTGCATCGTCCAGACCTACCGCCAGGCGCTGTACGACGGCACCCGCCGCATGGCGCTCGAGGACAACACCGATCTCGCGTACCTGGAGCAGAACGTCCCCGCCGCGGTCGACCGCGCGCTGATGGGCCTGGACCGCGTCGCGGCCCTGGTCCGGGCGATGAAGGAGTTCGGCCAGCCGTCGCTCACCGCCAAGTCGTTCGCCGACCTCAACCGCGCGGTGACCACGACCCTGACCGTCGCGCAGTCCGAGTACAAGGACGTCGCCGAGATCGAGCTCGAGTTCGGTGACGTCCCCGAGGTCGAGTGCCACATCGCCGAGCTCAATCAGGTGTTCCTGCAGCTGATCGTCAACGCGGCGCACGCGATCGCCGATGCCCACGTCGCCCCGGCGCGGGGCACGATCCGGATCAAGACGTGGTGCGACGCCGACGCCGTGTTCATCAGCGTGTCCGACAACGGCACCGGCATTCCCGCCCCGATCCGCAACCGGATCTTCGAGCCATTCTTCACCACCAAGCCGGTCGGCCGGGGCGCCGGTCAGGGCCTGGCCATCGCGCGCTCGATCATCGTCGATCGACACGCCGGCAGCCTCACGTTCGAGACCACCACCGGCCGAGGCACCATCTTCCTCGTCCGGCTCCCGCGCTGATCCCGGCGCCGCGACCCCAACCCAGAGAGCCCGCCATGTCCAAGTCCTCGAAGATCTCGCCCGCGCAATGGCGCGCCGCCGTCGAGGGCGCCGCGCAGGAGCTCGCCGCCTATGCGCTGTCGCTGCCCGGCGCCCTGGTCCAGGACCCGGTCGGTCTGGAGCGCACCGTGTCCCTGATCGGCGCCCACATCCCGCTGGTCGGCGGCGGCCAGGCGTTCGACCTCGCGCTGGTGTCGTCCCCCGAGGGCTGCCGCGACCTGTCGCGCGCGATCCTGAGCATGGCCGCCGGCGCGCCGCTGCGCGCCGCCGAGATCGCCGACGCCGTCGGTGAGATCGTCAACATGCTCGCGGGCTCGGTCAAGCGGCGGATCGCCGGCGCCGACCTCGTGCTCGGCCTGCCGCTGTTCATTCACGGCTACATCGAGCCGAGCGAGCGCCTGACCGTGATCGCGCTGCCGACCCGGTTCGGCGCGATCGACACCATGGTCCTGATCGCCGGCCAGCGCGGCTGAGCGCAGCCGCGGCCCGCGGCGCCGGCCGGAACGACGATCGCCGAGCTCCGGTGGCGCGGTCGCTCAGGCGCGGACGGAGCCCGCCGCGGCGAGATCCAGGAGGTACGGCAGCGAGTACGTGTCGAGCTTGGCCAGGTAGTCCTTGTCCTTGGCCTTGCGCTGGGCGTCGCCGATCGCGACGATCAGCTTCTCGCGGTTGCCGTACTTCTTCTGCAGGGTCTGCGTCGCGCGCTGCAGGCGGAGCAGCTGGGCGTTCGAAGCCTTCTTGAGGCGGTCCTCGAGCGCGCCGGTGTCCTGGTCGGTGCGGGCGAGCAGCGGGGCGATCGCCTTGGCGAGCGCGGCCTTCGAGCCGTGCGCGTCGGCGACGCGGACCTTGGGGTGGCGCGGGAGGATCTTGGCCGGCGCGGTGGGCGCCGCCTTGACCTTGGGCGGGGCCTTCTTGGCAGCCGGCTTCGCCTTCGGGGCGTGCCGCTTCACGGACGGGGTCTTGTTCCTGGTCATGGGTGTCTCGCTTCGCTACTGCGCGCCGGAGCCGGGACTCGGCGGCGGCGGCGCGCGATTTTGGGGGGGTGTGCCCTCGTCGTCAAGCGCCGACAGCACGTGATTCAGGTCGTCGACCGTGAGCGCGGCGCGGAACTGCACGACGTTGGCGTCGGTGGTCACCGCGACCTTGCCGACCACCGAGCCGAGCGACCGGAGCTGCGCCGCGGCGGTCAGCAAGGCGAGCTCTCCTTTCACGTAGGATTCCAGTGCCTTGGCCTCGCTAGGCTGGTTCATCACAGCGTGGAGCTGGAGCTTGGCACCCTCGGCCAGGTCGGCGCTGAGCGCGAACGCGACCGGCCCCGCGCCGACCTGACCGCCGGTGAGCTGGACCAGCCCGTCGCGGATCCGCGGGTCCGTGCGGCCGACCGCCCACAGCGGAGCGCTCTGGTTCACCAGCTTGCGCCAGGCGGTGAGATCGGGGTTGTCCGGCGCCTTCTTGCCGGAGCCGAGCGCTTCGGTGAGATACGCCTCGTCGGCGCTGAGCACGACGGTGTCGGGCCGGGTGTACGCGAAGTACATCGTGCGGTTGCCGTCCTTGGCGAGGTACACCGTCCGGCCGGCCACCGACTTGCCGGTCAAGCTGCCGCCGCCGGCGCCGACCAGCTTGGTCACGCATCGCTGGAGCTCGGTCTCCGGCAGCGAGCCGACCGCGACCAGGAGGACCGGGCCGGTCCCGGGCGCGGGGCCGGGGCGATTCGGGCCGAGCGCGAGCATCACGCGCTTGATCTGCTTGCCGAGATCGATCTTGCACTCGTCCTTGAGCCGCTGCCAGCGCTCGGACAGCACGGCGTCGCGCATCAGCACCTGCTCGACCGCGCGATCGATCACCGGCGAATCGGTCAGCTTCGCGATGTCGGCGCCGACCACGACCTCGACCGATGCGGGGACCACCGCGAGCCCGGTGAGCTCGGGGGGCGGCCCGCTCGGCGCCGCCTTCTTGCCGCAGCCCGGACCTGCCGCGCACAGCGCGACGATCGTGCAGAGCACACGCTGCTGGACCCCCATCGCTGGACTCCGTGACTCCGTGTCCTCGCGGCTCGGCTCCGGGTGGGCTAGTTCCCGCCCATGCCGGGCATGGCGCCCGCGAACATGCTGAGCATCGGGACGAGCTGCGCGAGCTTCTGCCCCGAGACGGTGACCACCATGTGCAGCTCGTTGCCGTCGGCGGTGGCCTCGGCCTTGTCCACGTACTGCGTGAGCTGCTTGCTCTGCGCGTTGGCCATGTCCGCGGCCTGGGTCGCGGCCTCCGGCTTGTCGAACCGCACGCGCATGTCGAGCGCCAACCCGTCGGTCAAGTTGACCGAGCCATACGCGGCGCTGGTCTTGAGGCCCATCGGCACGCGCTCCATCACCTTGCCGCTGGCGAACCCCCAGATCGAGTCGCTGGTCTTGACCTTCTTGTACATCTCGAGGAACGCGGCCGAGCCCTTCAGCGACGAGCCGCCGCCGAGCACGGCCTTGATGCCGGCCGCGGTGGCGTTCGGACCGACGACGATGACGGCGGTCGAGTCGCTGGTGAACTGCACCGCGCCCGGCTGGCCGCGATCGCTCTTGAACAGCACGACGTCGCCGTCGCGGGTGACCTCACCGCCGTCCTTGGCGATGTCGGCCTTGGCTTTCTCGAGGCAGTCGAGGATCTTCGCCTTGTCGAGGCCATGGGCGACGGCGACCACGGACGGCTTGTCGCCGACGCCCTGGACGCCGACCGAGATCGACGAGATCATCTTCATCGGATCGGCGCCGCACTTGGCCTTGAACTCGCTCATCATCTTCTGGCCCTCGCCGGCCGCGAGCTTGGGCTCGACCAACTGCTTCCACAGCCCGCCCTGCTGGATCTGCCCGAGGTTCATCCCGATCACGATCTCGGAGTCGGCCGGCAGCAGCGCGAGGTCGCCGCCGGGTCCACCGCCGCTCGCCTCGCTCGACTTGTCACCGGTGCCTCCCGTGCCGTCCTTCTTGCAAGCCACGAACCCCACTCCAAGGACGAGGCCGAGCAGCACGAGGCTCCAGCGCTGGCGAATGCGAACCATGGGTAGTCTCCTGTAGCATCCGCTCTGGACGCCGCCGGGGCTTATAACATCCCGTGATAGGGTCCGCCATGCTCTGGTTACGCCATCGCCTGCGCGACGCCGACGTGTGGGCCAAGGTCGATGCCAACGCCGCGCTGATCAAAGATTCCAGCGGGCGCGTGGAGATCGTGTACAAGCCCGCGGGCGGCGCGAAGGTGTACCGCGCGGGTGCGCGCAACCTCACACCGGCGCCCGGCAGCGAGCCGGTGGAGTTCGAGGCCGGTGAGCCGGCCGAGCCGCGTTCGGGAGATGCCCGTGAGCCGGCCGCCGCCAGCGCGCGCGGGCCCGGCGCGCAGGCGTCCGCTCCGGCGGACGCGATCCACGTCTGGACCGACGGCGCGTGCAGCGGCAACCCCGGGCGCGCCGGGCTCGGCGTGGTGATCCTCGGCGATGGCCCGGGCGAGCGCGAGATCAGCGAGTACCTCGGCGATGCGACCAACAACATCGCCGAGCTCACCGCGATCTTGCGCGGTCTGCAGGCGGTGTCCGACCGCACGCGCACGGTGATCGTCTACTCCGACTCGGCGTACTCGATCGGCCTGCTGACCAAGGCCTGGAAGGCCAAGAAGAACGTCGATCTCGTCGACGAGCTGCGCGCGCTGGTCAGGACGTTCCGCGACCTGCGGTTCGTGAAGGTCGCCGGCCACGCCGGCATCGCGCTCAACGAGCGCGTCGATCAGCTCGCGACCGGCGCGATCACCCGGCGCGGCACGTTCGATCGCCGGGTCCAAGGGTCTCGGGCCTCGATCACCACGGACGATGGTCGGTGACGGCAGCCAACACTCAGAGCGAGAACGTGAGCGCGATGCCCTTCGAGATCGTGGACGTGGGTCGGAACGGCCCGGGATCAGGATTGTAGAGGATCTTGAGCGTCCCGTACGGGACCAGTCCCAGGAGACCGGTTCCGACGCTGATCGCCCCGATCACATCCGCTGTATTGAAGTGATTTGCATCGTCGCTGCCGAGCGCGGCTATGACGAAGAAATCCGCGGATCTCGGGTGAGCGTTCACCGAGCCGCACCGATTGCGCGCCCGGGAACCTGGCACTCGTTGTTCCAGCTACCCTTCGATTGCAGCAAGATCTCGCTTCGACGCGCGAGCCGCCGTGGGAGCGCGGCGAGCGCGGATCGCCTTGAGGAGCTCGAACCAGGCGGTGCCGACGATCGCGGCACCGACGCAGATCGCGAGATCGATCGCGTGGAGGAGGTCGAAGCGAAACAGCGCACGCAGCGGTGGGACGTAGAGCGTCGCGGCGAGGAAGACGAGCGTCCCGGCCGTGATCCACCACAGCGCCGGATTGCGAGCGCCGCTGCGCGCGGCCGACGCTTTCCACGAACGGCCGGTGAAGATGAGCGCGAGGTTTGCCAGGATCAGGATGCTGAACGTGATGGCGCGAGCTTCTGCCTCGCTGCTGCCGCCGTAGTAGGCGATCGCGAACGCGCCGAGCAGGATCGCGGTGACACTCAGGCCGAGCGAGAGGCTGACCACCACGAGCTGCTTGCAAAATAGCCGCGCCGCGATCGCGCGCGGTGGGCGGCGCATCACATCGGGCTCCTCCGGCTCGGCCTCGAAGACGACCGAGCACGCGGGATCGATGACGAGGTGCAAGAAAGCGATGTGGATCGGCATGAGCACGAGGGGCCAGCCGGCGAGGATCGGAACCACGGTCAGGCCGAGGATCGGCAAATGGACGGCGAGGATGTAAGCGAGCGCCTTCTGCAAGTTGTCGTAGATGCGGCGGCCGGTGCGCACTGCCAGCTCCAGCGAGGTGAAGTCGTCGTCGAGCAGGACGAGCTGGGATGCCTCGCGCGCCACGTCGGTGCCGCGCCCGCCCATCGCAATGCCGATGTGCGCGGCCTTGAGCGCCGGGGCGTCGTTCACGCCATCCCCGGTCATGGCCACGATCTCGCCGGACGCCTTGAGGGCTTCGACGATGCGGAGCTTCTGTTCCGGCATGATGCGCGCGAACACGGTCACCGAGCGTATGCGCTCGCGGAGGGCGACGTCATCGAGCTCCACCAGCTCCACCCCGGTGATCACGGCGTCGCCATCGAGGCCGACCTGGCGCCCGACATTCTGCGCAGTCTCGGGGTAATCGCCGCTGATCATGACCACGCGGATCCCTGCCGCGTGACACTTGGCGATCGCCGGGCGTACCGTCGGGCGCACGGGATCGGCGAGGCCCACCAGCCCGACGAACGCCAGAAGAAGTGCGCGGGGATCCTCGGGAACGCCTGGGCCGGCGAGGAGCTTCCCGCGGGCGACGGCGAGCACGCGGAGGCCGTCGGCGGCCATTGCGCGAGCGCTATCGATCCACCACGAATCGACCTCGCGGAGCTTGCACAGCTGCGCCACCGCCTCGGGGGCTCCCTTGCATGCAACCTCGAGCTCGCCCGTGGTGGTGCGCCAGACCTGGACCACGGCCAGCAGGTCGCGGGTGAGCGGATACTCGCGCACGAGCACCCAGTCGGGGTGAAGGTGCTCGGTGCCCGCGAGCTGGTCTTCGGCCAGGCGCTTGAACGCGACCTCCATGGGGTCGAACGGATCCCTGCGGCTGGCGAGCACGGCGTACTCGATGGCCGTGTGGAAGTCCTCGGGCAGCGACTCTCGCTCGAGGCGCTCCACGTCGAACGCGGAGCCATCGACCGAGAGCCGGCTCACCGTCATCTTGTTCTGCGTCAGCGTGCCCGTCTTGTCGACGCACAGCACGGTGACCGATCCGAGCGCCTCGACCGCCGGGATCCGCCGGGTGAGCACGCGCGAACGCGAGAGCCGCCAGGCTCCGAGCGCCAGAAACACGGTGACCACGACGGGAAACTCGTTGGGCAGGATCGCCATCGCCAGTGTGAGGCCGGCGAGCACACCCTGGAGCCAATCGTGGCGCGTGACGCCGTAGACGAGGACGACCACGACCGACAGCGCACCGGCGACCAGCGCCAACTTCCAGACCAGCCGCTTGGTCTCCTGCTGGAGTCGCGTCTTCTCGGTCGTCGTGATGCCGAGGACGCGGCCGATCTTCCCCATCTCCGTGTGCTGGCCGATCGCCGTCACCCTCACCACGGCAGCGCCCCGAACCACGAGCGTGCCTGCGTAGACGAACGGGAGATCCTCGCCGCCGGGGCGCCCGGGGGCCATGGTGTCGTTCCATTCGGTCTTCGCGACCGCAACCGACTCGCCGGTCAGGAGCGATTCGTCGATCGTGCAATGACTCGTGGACAGCACGACGCCGTCGGCGGCGACGCGGTCGCCTTCGTTCAAGACCAGCGCGTCATCGCGCACGACGTCGCGGCCAGCGATCCGCTGCTGCCGGCCATCGCGGATGACCAGTGCCCGGGGGCTCGCGAGCTCGCGGAGCGCCTCGATCGCACGCTCGGTCCTGCGTTCCTGGTACAGCGTGATCCCCACGATGAGCAGCACGAAGCCCAGGAGCATCCCGGCCTCCGAACGATCGCCGAGCGCGAAGTAGATGACGCCGCAGCCGATGAGGAGCGCCGTCATCGGCTCCCGCGCGACATCGAGCAGCCCGCGCCAGAAGGTGCGGGTCCGGCCCGCCGGCAGCTCGTTGTAGCCTTCGCGCGCCAGCCGCTCGGTGGCTTGCGTCGTCGAGAGGCCCTGGATCGTCTCGAGATCGATCATTTCGCTGACGACTTGGAAGATTCGTGCCACCGTCAACGACGAGCTTGAGCTCCCTGCAGAGCCGGCAGGCGTCGGGGTCGCGCACTTCTTGCGGAGCTGCTCGCGGACCGCAGATGGCGTGCCTTACCCGCCCGGTGCGTTGGCCACGGAACCCGCCGGACGCACCCGCTCGTCGCGCAGGATCGAAAGCGCCTCCTTGGCGAGCCGGACCACCAGCGGTGCGATGAGCACGCCCCGCCCACCCATGATGAGGATCCCTCCGAACATCGCGACGAGCACGACATAGGTCGGGAGCTGCAGCTTTCCACGACGAGCCAGGTACGGACGCACGAGGTTATCGATCGTACCGATCACGGCTACTCCGGCGATCAGGAGCACCACCGCGGCACCGCTGCGGCCGGTCACCGCGAGCCCGGCGACGACAGGGATCCATACGACGGCGGTCCCGATCGCGGGCACCACCGAGAACACCAGGGTGAGCAGGCCGAGCGCGAGCGCCTGTGGCACGCCGATCGACGCGTAGACGATCGTCGCGACGATCGACTGAGCCAGCCCTGCACCGCCGATCCCGACGAGCAGCCCGCGGCCGGTCTCCATGAACGCACCCGCGAGCCGGCTGAGTGCCGACGCAGGGATCGGGGCGTGGTTCTCGATCCAGATATACCAGCGTTCGCCGTCAACGAGGATCGCGTACGTCCCGGCGATCAGCGTCACGAGGCCGATGACCATCCGCGCGGCGGTTCCTGCGATCTGTTGTCCGACCGCCCACGCGCGCCCGCCCTGGTTCATCACGAGCCCGACGAGATCCGAGGGCGACTGCGACGAACCGTCGTTGCTCGAGACGAGCTGTCGGAGGATCTCCTGCGTACGCTCGGAGGCCATCAACCGCTGGACCAGATCGATCGCGTCGGCCACCAGCAGCGTGAGCAGGACAATCGCCGGCCCCAAGAACAGCGCGAGGATCGCCATCGTGAGTACCGCCGCGAGCCTGGGACGGTCGCCGAGAAAGTGGCTCATCGGCCGGTGAACGCGACGCGCGAGCGCGGCCATCCAGATGGCGAGGACGACCCACGGAGCCAACGGCCACAGCACGATGGCGGAGCCGAGGACCAACGCGAACGCGAGCCACTCAAACGGTCGGTGCTCTCGATCGGGACGAATGGTCACCTTCAGCGTGCTGCAGCGGTCGTGCCACAGTCGTATGCCCGAACCCTGCGCCAGCGCCGTGCCGTCCGGACTGGGCATCACGGGCGAGTGCCTCATCCGCTGCCGAAGGGCGCGCAAGTCTTGCGTCGATAACGCGCGATAACGTTGGGTTTGCGCGTCGACGTGAACGGGCCTTGCGCGTGCTGTTGGCGACATCATCTATCGCCCGAAGCACGGGCTCGGTCGCATCGTCGACCAGCTTCTCGAGCTCGCGGAGGCGGAGCGCGTCGACCTCATCGGTACACCTGCCCTGACCCGGTGTGCGATGCGCCGGAGCCCTACCGGACGCTCACCGTGGAGGTCGGCCGGGCCACGACGCAGATCTCGGTCGATCGCCATGTCTCGAATGCCCAGTTGCCCGCGGGGCTGGTCAAGGGGTTCCAGGATCTGGAGGCCATCACCATACAGCTGACTTCCAGCACGGGATCGTGACTGCAGAGAAGTAGGAGTTCGTGGTGCTGAACGTTCCCCCGTTGCGCGCGTCGTGATCGACCGGCACACCCTGCGCGCCGACCAGCTTGTAGTACATCAGCGGCGACGCCCCCTCCGCCATCGGAGGCGAGATAGGCGGAGATGACCGTGTGCGCCTCCACAACCCCCATGTCATTGTGCGTGTCATGGCGTCATAGCCTACCGATGGCCGCCCGCCCCGTCGATGACCGCCGATTGCCGTGGATGACGGGCAAGCGCGGTCGTCGCCATCACGCAACGAAGCGCGCCGCGGAGTACGCTGCGCGCCGTGGAACGCTCCCGCCTGTCGCCTTTCGGACTGGTCCTGCTCGCGCTGGTCACCGTCGCCTGGGGGCTGTCGTGGCCGGCGATCAAGCTCGTGCTCGCCGAGGTCCCGCCGCTGACGTTCCGCGCGATCTGCCTGGTCGCGGGCGGCGCCGGGGTGCTCGCGCTGGCTCGCCTCGCCGGGCAGTCGCTGCACGTGCCGGCGCGCGCGTGGGGCCGCCTGCTCGCGATCGCGGCGTTCAACATCGTCGGGTGGAACACGTTCAAGATCTATGGCATCGCGCACTTGCCGTCGGGGCGGGCCGCGCTGATCGGCTACACGATGCCGATGTGGAGCACGCTGTTCTCGGTGTGGCTGCTCGGCGAGCGGCTCACGGTGCGGCGCGGCGCCTCGCTCGTGCTCGGGATGGCCGGCGTCGGGGTCCTGCTCGCCGCCGACGCCGCGGGCATGGCGAGCGCCACCACCGGCGTGGTGCTGATGCTGGCCTCCGCGATGTCCTGGGGGCTCAGCGTGGTGCTGCTCAAGCGGTTCGCGCTGCCGGCCCCGACGGCATGCCTGACCGGCTGGATGATGCTGGCCGGCAGCGTGCCGTTCGTCGCCGGCGCGGTGGTCCTGGAGCATGACCGCTGGCGGCCGGTCACCACGACCGTCGGGCTCAGCCTGGCCTACAGCGTGGTCATCGCGTTCATGTTCGGCTACTGGGCGTGGAACCGGGTCGTGCTCATGGTGCCGGTGGCGGTGTCATCGGTCTCGATCCTCGCGGTGCCGGTGATCAGCTTGCTGAGCGGCGCGTGGCTGCTCCACGAGCCGCTGACCTGGCGCGAGCTCGTCGCCGGCGCGTGCATCCTTGGCGCGATCGCGCTCGTGCTCGGCTCACCCGCCGCTCGGCGCGCCGATGATCTCGGTACCGCGGCCGCGCGCGATTCCGCGGAATCGCCGGTGTGACCTGGCTCACTCGGTGCGCTGGTCCTCGGCGGCGGCCTCGCCGAGCGTGACCAGCCGCCAGCTGGCGGCGATCTGGTCGAGCAGCTGGTCCAGGCGGGCGAGCTTGTCGGCGATCGGGATCCGGAGGTCGGGCTGGCGCGCGACGGTCGCAC
>JBGQCL010000307.1:0-14618 GCA_041495365.1 Kofleriaceae bacterium
GGTTGAAGTGATGCAGCTCGCGCACCGCGAGCGCCTCGTCGTGCGCGAAGAACCAGTGCTGGATCGGCGTGAGCGGTGCCTCGCCGACCACCGGGCGCTGCTCGGCCACCGCCACCGGCGGCTCGCCGACCAGCTCCGCGACGCGGGCCAGCTCGGCGATCGTCGGATGGTCGAAGACCTGCTTGGGCGTGAGATGGATCCCGGTCTGGCGGGCGCGCGAGATCACCTGGATGCTGATGATCGAGTCGCCGCCGAGCTCGAAGAAGTTGTCGTGGATGCCGATCGCCGGGGCGTCCTTGGGTCGGGGCAGCACCTGGGTCCACACGTCGACGAGACGCCGCTCGGCCGCGTTGCGCGGCGAGGCGACCGTGCGCTCCGAGCTGTCGGGCGCCGGCAGCGCGCGGCGGTCGACCTTGCCGTTGATGGTGAGCGGCAGCGCATCGAGTGCCACGAACCCCGACGGCACCATGTAGTGCGGCAGCCGCGCTCGCAAGAAGGTCCGGAGCGCGTCGCTGTCGAGGGTATCGCCGGCGCTCGGCACCACATAGGCGACGAGCCGCTTGTCGCCGTGCGCCAGGCCGTCGCGCGCCCCATCACGCGCCTCCACGCAGCAATCGTGGACGCCTGGATGCTGCAGCAGCACCGCGTCGATCTCTCCGAGCTCGATGCGGTGGCCGCGGATCTTGACCTGGGTGTCGATGCGGCCGAGGTAGTCGATGCGACCATCGGGCAGGTAGCGCCCCAGGTCCCCGGTGCGGTACAGCCGGGCGCCCGCGTCGTGTGCGAATGGATGGGGCACGAAGCGTTCGGCGGTCAGGTCGGGCCGGCGGCAATAGCCGCGGCCGAGCTGGATTCCACCGATGAACAGCTCGCCGGCCACCCCGATCGGCACCGGGTTGAGGTCGCGATCGAGGATGTACATCGAGGTGTTGGCGATCGGTCGGCCGATCGGCACGAGACCGGAGGCCACATCGTCGGGCGAGACCTCGTGCACGCAGCAGCCGACCACGGTCTCGGTCGGGCCATACTCGTTGATCAGGCGCGTGCCCGGCGCGTACGTCTGCCAGAACCGCAGCGCTTCCGGCGACAGCGCTTCGCCGCCGATCACGAACGCTCCCGCGCGCCGGGCCGCGGTCGCGGGTTCGAGCTGGTGCTCGAGCAGCCGCAGGTGACTGGGTGTCAGCTTGAGCAGGCTCAGGTCGGTGTACTCGCGGACCGCCAGCCCCAGGCCCTCGGCCCTGAGCTCCTCGGGCACCAGCACGGCGGGCTTGCCGGCGACCAGCGGCGCCAGCATGCTGGTCACCGTCAGATCGAACGCCACCGACGAGTGCACGAGCGATCCTCCACCGTCGTCGATCCGGTACGAGCTGGTGGACCATGCCAGGTAGTTGGCAAGGCCGCGATGGGTGATCATCGCGCCCTTGGGCCTGCCCGTCGAACCCGAGGTGTAGATGACGTAGGCCAGGTTGTCGGGATGGACATCGACCCCCGGATCGGTATCCGGATACGCTGCCAGCGTGTCGGCATCGCCGTCGAGGCAGATCACCTGCTCGCCGTGCCCGGGCAGCTCGTCGGCGATCTCCTCCTGGCTCACCAGCACCGGGATGGCGGCGTCCTGGATCATGAAGCCGAGGCGCTCGACGGGAGAGCTCGGATCGAGCGGCAGGTAGGCGCCTCCGGCCTTGAGGATGCCGAGCAGGCCGACCAGCAGCTCGGGCGATCGCCGCATGCATAGCCCGACCACGACGTCGGGGCCGACGCCGAGCTCGCGCAGCCGATGGGCGAGCTGGTTGGCGCGCCGCTCGAGCTGGTCGAAGCTGAGCATGGAGTCCGGCACGCCGTACTCCACCACCGCGAGCGCATCGGGCGAGATCGCGGCTTGCCGCTGCACGTGCTGCTGCAGGGTCGGTAGCTCGGCGAACTCGGTCGCCGTGTCGTTCCATTCCTCGATCAGCAGGCGGCGCTCGGCCGCGCCCAGCATCGCGATCTCCGACACCGTCAGGTCGGGATCGCGCAGCACGGACGTCAGGATCTGTTCGAGGTGCGTCGCCATGCGCGCCACCGTGGCGCGGTCGAACAGGTCGGTGTTGTACTCGAACCATCCGTCGAGCCCGCCATCGCTGCGCGTCACTGACAGCGTCAGATCGAACTGCGCCGTGTCACACGGAATGTCGAGGAAGCTCGATCCGGCGCCGGCCAGGGTCGGTGCCCGGCCGTGGGGATTGCGATCGAGCAGCATCACCTGGTGGAGCGGTGAGTAGCTGGGGCTGCGCGCGGGCGACAGCTCGGCCACCAGCTTCTCGAACGGCACGTCCTGGTGGGCATAGGCACCCAGCGCCACATCGCGCACGTCGGCGAGGAGCTGCCGGAACGTGGGATCGCCGCCGGACCGGGTGCGCAGCACGAGGTTGTTGGCGAAGAAGCCGATCAGTCGTTCCCATTCGGCGCGGTCGCGTCCGGCGATCGACGTCGCGACGCAGATGTCGTCTTGCCCGGAGTAGCGGCGCAGCAGCACGTGAAATGCGGCCAGCAGCGTCATGAACAGCGTGGCGCCGCTGCCCCGTCCGAGCTGCTCCAGCGCTTCGACCATCGCACGCGGCAGCTGCACGTCAAGCCGCGCGCCGGCCGAGGTCTTCACGGCCGGCCGCGGCCGATCGGTGGGTAGCGCGAGCAGATCGGGCGCGCCGTGGAGCTGGCGTTTCCAGTAGTCGAGCGACGCCGCCAGCCCGTCGCCAGCGACCTGCCGGCGCTGGCAGCGCGCGTAGTCGAGGTACCCGTGGGACAGCTCGGCGAGCGGCAACGGACGGCCGTCGCAGAACGCCGGATAGAGCTCCATCAGCTCGCGCGAGAGCACACCGAGCGACCAGCCATCGATCGCGATGTGGTGCGTCACCATCACGAGCCAGTGGTCGTCATCGGCCAGCATGATCAGCGCCAGCCGGAGCACCGGGCCGTGCTCCAGATCGAACGGCTGATGGGCCAGGGCGCGCGCGTGTTCCATCGCCGCGGCTTCCCGCCGGTCCGCGGGAGTCGAGCGAACATCGATCTCCGCGATCTCCGGACCGATCGCCGGCCCTACGACCTGGCGCGATCGGCCGTCCACGGTCGCGTACGTCGTGCGCAGCGGGGTATGTCGGCGCACGAGCTCGTGGAAGCTGCGCTGCAGGGGATCGCGGCGCAGCACCGCGGTGACCCGCAGCGCCACGGCGACGTTGTAGACCGGACTCGTCGGATCCATCTGGTGGGCCAGCCACAACCCGTCCTGACCGGACGACAGCGCGTGGTCGTCGTCGGACGGTGCGACCTCGATCGGCAGCGGCGGCGTCGCCGCGGCAACCTGCTCCGCGATCTCGTCGGCGAGCTCCGCCAGCGTCGGACCGCGCACCAGCGCCGCCAGCGTGAGGTCCACCGAGGTACGAGCGCAGATCCGGTTGCGCAGCTCGATCGCCGTCATCGAGTCGAGCCCCAGCTGGTACAGGGGTCGATCGCTGGCGACCTCGGCCGCCGCGATGCCGAGCACCGCCGCGGCCTCGTGGCGCAGCGCATCCTCGACCGCGGCGCGGCGTCCTGGAGCCGGCATCGCCAGCAACGCCTCGCGATCGAGCTCGGCACCGGCCGGCGGATCCGACCACTCCGGCATGGACGCGGCGCGCCAGAGCTGCAGCGGCTCGAGCCGGTCCGCGAGGAACGCCGCCTTCGACGCGCGCCGCTGAACCTTGCCGCTGGTGGTCTTGGTCAAGGTCCCCGGCGCGATCAGCGCGATCGCATGGGGCTGGACGTCGTGCTGCTCGGCCACCTGCACGCGGATCGCCGCGACCACTTGCTCGAGATCGGTCGCGCGGCGCGGATCGACCTCCTGCACGATCGCGAGGCGCTCGGTCCCGTCGACCTCCACCGAGAACGCGGTGGTGCAGCCGACGCGCAGCGCCGGATGGCTGAGCCCGGCCGTCGCCTCGATGTCCTGCGGGTAATGGTTGCGGCCGCGAATGATGATGAGGTCCTTGAGCCGCGCTGCGATGAACAGCTCGCCATCGTGCAGGAACCCCAGATCGCCGGTCCGCAGGTAGGGGCCGTCGCCGGTGTCGGCGCGAACCGCCGCAAAGACCTCGTTGCTCTCGTCGGGGCGCCCCCAGTAGCCCTGCGCGACGCTGGGCCCACGAAACCAGATCTCACCGACCACGCCGTCCGCGCACGCCAGGCGCGAGGTGGGATCCACCACGACGACCTCGTGCCCGTTCCCGGTGCGCCCGCAACTGACCAGGCTGCGCACCTTGGCGTCCACGGCGGCTGCCGGGACCGCGCGCCCCTGCTCGAGATCGGCCGTGCGCACGACGTGCGTGCGCGGCTCGAGGTCGAGGTCTTTCGAGGCGACCAGCACCGTGGCCTCGGCCAGGCCGTAGCACGGGAGAAACGCGTCACGCCGGACTCCCCGAGGTGCGTAGGTCGCAATGAACCGCTCGACGACCGTGGCGTTGATCGGCTCCGCACCGCAGTACGCCACCTCCAGGCTGCTCAGGTCGAACGATTCGCGCTCTTGCTCCGAGGTCCGGCGGACGCACAGCTCGTAGGCAAAGTTGGGTGCGCCACAGTGCGTTCCGCGATAGCGCGACAACGCTTCCAGCCACAGCCCGGGTCGCTTGAGGAATGCCTGCGGCTGCATCAACACGAGCTGACATGCCGCCGCCAGCGGGGTGAGGATCCCGCCGATGAGCCCCATGTCGTGGAACGGCGGAAGCCAGCAGGCCTGGACCGCGTCCGGATGATAACTGAGTCGGTCGATGATCAGCTGGAGGTTGTGGGCGAGATTGCTGTGGCTCAGCATCACGCCCTTCGGCGTCCCGGTCGAGCCCGACGTATATTGCAGGATCGCGAGATCCTGCGTATCCAGTTCGGGATCCCGCCAGCCAGCCTCTGCACCCGGCTGGACGTCGTCGGTGGCCAGCCAGTTGAGGGCTGCCAGATCGGGCGCTTGTTGCGCGATCAAGGTCGCCATCGAGTGAATGGCCGACGTCGTGAGCACCACCGTGGCCCGCGCGTCGGCCACGATGGCGCGCAGCCGAGGCAACATGCGTTGCAGACGCGCCGGATCGGGTGGGTACGCCGGAACCGCGATCAGCCCGGCGGCCAGCGTGCCAAACAAACCCGCGATGTAGTCGAGGCCAGCCGGATACAGCAATACGGCACGTTCGCCCTTGCTCGCTACCTGCTGGATCGCAGCGGCGATCCGGCGAGCGCGCAGGTCGAGCTCATCGAACGTGAGGTGCCCGGTTTCCTCGCCACTGTCGGCAAGCATCGTCACGAGGCGACGGCCTGCCTCGCTCGAGGCTCGCGCGCGCAAGATACCCAGGAGTGTCGCGTTCCTGGAGAACACGTCTAGATTCTTCAGCATGTTGCGTTCACCCTTCTGCTAGCAAGCTAGCCCCGTTCTGTTCTCAGTCAGTCCGGATCGGCCAGACTCGCCAGCTCACGCCGCCGGTGCGGTCACGCACCACCAGCGCGAGCTCGCCACTCGTGACGTCGCCGACCTCGATCCGTAGATACGCATTTGACAAGTCGAAGTCGTGCATCGTGCCGCACGACGATAGCCAGTTGATGTCGTAGTGTGTGTCGTCGAGCCCGATCGACAACGGGATGTCCTGGTGCAGCGCGACGACGAGCTCGTCCGTGGATGCAGTGACATGATCGATCTCGACGTCGGTGATCGCGGGATTCGTCGCCGTGCCGCCGAGCCACACGGTCTTGATCGCGAGCAGTGACCCGCCGGCGTAGGCGACCTGGGCCTCGAGTGGAACCAGCGCGTCCGCGGGCAGGCCGAGCTGGGCGCGCACCGCGGTCAGGACCTCGCTGCTCGGCGCGGTGACCACCCAGCGTCCCGCGTCCTGCGTGATCGCACCGGCAAGGCTCGGTGGGGACACGACGATGGCGTCGTCCGGCGATCGCTCTGCCACCGGCGCACTTCTGCTGCTGATCAGCGCAGCGAGCACGGCCTGCTCGCCGGCGGCGATCTGCGGCGGCGTCGCGCGGACCGCGATGATGCGCGTGTGATCGAGCTGCCAGGGTGGGTCGATGTCGCCGGTACAACCCGGTGCCGCCCAGACCAGCGCGCACGCGAGGATGTAGACGCCTCTCACAGCACACCTCGCAGCCCGAGCGATGGCAGAAGTGGCAGTGACTTGAATGCGGCGCGCTGCGAGTAATCGTAGCTGTAGAGGTACGTGATGACGCTCTCGTTCATGTACACGTTCTGGACGTCGAGGAACGCCGTCAGTGCGGCGGGCCCCCACGCCCACGAGTAGTCGATCCGCACGTCGAGCTGGTGATGGATCGGCGCACGCTCGGAGTTCACGGCGCCGTAGGTCGGCGTGTAGAGGTTGCGGTCGCTGTCGAGCACGGCGCCCATCACCGGCGTGTACGGCAGGCCCGAGTAGAGCTGGAATCGTCCGCCGAGCTGCCAGCGGCCGTGCTTCCAGCTCGCCGCCGCATTCAGGCTATGCGGCTGGTCGAAGTCGAACAACCGACTGGCCATGCCCGCGTGGTCGACCCGGATCGAGTGCGAATACGCGTAGCTGAGCCACGCAAGCCACGTGTCGCCGCGATACGTCGCCAGCAGCTCGGCGCCCGCCGTGGTGCCGCGGCCGTCGTTGCCCAGCGTGCCATCGGAGGCCTGCGTGATCAGCTGGCTGCGATCGGTGTAGTACAGCGAGGTCTGCAGCCGCACGCCCGCGCGCGGCTCGTATTGCAGCCCGGCGATCGCCTGGGTCGAGCGCTCGGAGCGCAGGCCCTTCGTCAGCACCTCGGACTGGAACTCCGGAGGCCGGCTGAACATCCCTGCCGACAGCCGGGCGGTCAGCGCGCTCGGCAGCTTGATCTGAAGCTCGCCGCGCGGCTGGACGGCGAGCTCGCCGGCGCGTCCATAATAGTCGCTGCGCAGACCGGCGGTGACCCGGAGCCACGGTTCGGCGTTCGCGCTGAGCGTTGTCCACGCCGCGGCATCGGGCATCCAGATCACACCCTTGAACGTCGTCGTGGTCGCCCTGGGGTCCATCGCCGGAGGTGGCTCGCCCTCTCGCCGCTCTTGCCCGACCGCGACGTCGAGATCGGCGCGCGTGACCTGGGCCTCGGCCCCGACCCGCCAGATCACGTCGGTCAGGCCCGCGGCGGCCTCGGCAGTGCGCGTGATCTCGCCGCGCGGCGTCGTGACTGGATACGAGTACCTGATGTGCTGATAGGCCCCATTCACGGCATCGAACTGCGGGACCAGCTCCGACAGCGCGAGGTTCGCGGACCACGGACCGTCGTGGTACTGGGCCGACGCCGTGCCGCGAACCCAGCGGACCCGGTCGTAGAGCCGCTTGGCCGCGGCGTCGGGGCCGTTCGACGCGCCGACCTCGAACAGGTCGTCGGAGCCGATCGCCGACAGCGCGAGGTGCCATTGCGCCGACAGCTCGTGATCGATGCGGAGCTGTCCGTCGTAGTACCGCGGCACGGTGGTCAGCGGTAGATCCGGACCGACGGAGAACAGCGATGGCGCCAGCAGATCAATGGTCGAGCGCCGCAGCCCGAACATGTAGCGCGTGCGAGCGCCGGCTGCGCCCTGTGCGAGCAGCCCGCCGTCGAGCAGCGAGATCTCGGCCTCGGAGGTGTGCCCGGTGCCGCCCGGCCGCGTGGTCAGGTTGACGATGCCCGAGGACGCGCGGCCGAACGAGACGTCGAAGCCACCCGGGATGTAGTCGAGTGATTCGATGGCCTCGGCCGGCACCACCGCGCGAAACCCGATGTTGTGAAACAGCACCGGGACCTCGAAGCCATCGATCATGACCTTCGAGTCCTGCGGCGACGAACCGCGGATCACGACCCCGTTGTAGCCGAGCGGGATCTGCTGGTTCACCACGCCGGGCATCGCGGTCAGCGTGCGCACGACGTCGCCCCCCGCGCCCGGGATGCGCTGCAACTCGCTGCGATCGAGCTTCGCGGCGCCGGACGACGCCGCGGGCAGCTCGCCCTTGATCTCGATGATCTCGGGGCTGGTGTCGGCCGCCGAGACGACGACGTCGTCGAGCTCGTTGCCGGTGACGCTGGCGAGCGCGACATCGTACCCCTCGCGCTCCACCATCAGCGTTGCGCCGATCGGCGCCGCGATGCGGAACTTGCCGGCGCGATCGGTCGTGGTCTCGGCCCCCAGGTCCGCCGCGCTCACGTGGGCGTCGACGACGGGCTTGCCGAGTGCATCGATCACACGGCCACTCACCGGGATCGCCGCGGCGGTGGTGCTCGACGCGGTCGTGCGAGACGCCTCGGAGGACAGCGCGGGCTCCGCCGGCGGGTCACCGGGCGGTGCGGTCGAGCCGGGCACGGTCGGCCCCGGCGACGCGGGCGGCGGAGCGCCGGGCTGCGCCGCTGCCGGTGCCCAGAGCGCGAGCCCGGCGAGCACTGCCAGCCCGCGCCCGGGTGCGACCGCGCGCGCGACGGAGCTTGCCAGGCGTGTCACACATCCTTGAATAGATGCTTGCATCGTGGAGTCCTATGCGGTGTCTGGAGTGAAATCTGGACTCACCATCTGAAGCCGTTCGGTGAGCCCCTCGCACGTTCCCCCGGCTCCCTCGCCATTCCTTCTCGCGCCAGCGGTCTCCGATGCGCTCACAGGAATAGAGACGGCACGCCGGAGTTGTGAGCGCTTGCGCACGGTTTTTTGCAGCCCGGACACAGCGGACGAAACTGCGTGTGATTTCACTGACTTGCAGACCCGGGCGTCCGAGTGCAGGCCGCGTTTCCGGCGGGCGACGCGCCTGCCGTCGCACCGCGCATCGAGCAGCAACTCGCCGCGGCGGCGCCGCGCTGGCCGCGCCCGCAACAGCGACGGCTACGCGCTCGCGCGCTGATCCGCGATCGCCATTCCCGAACTTTCCAGGGAGCGCGCGGGAACAGGAGCGGGGGCCACGCTCGCGTGCCCGCTGCTCCACGCGAACTGCTGACCCTGCGCGCGGAGCGCCCCGACGGCCTCGAGGATGCTCGCGCGGTCCTTGGCCGTCCGCCGGAGGGAGTTCACGCCGCCGCCGCGCGGGAGCAGCCCGGCAGCCGTGACGAGGTTGACCAGCGTGCGATCCGGGCCGATCTCCAGGCAAACGTCGATATCGAGCTCGCGAAGCGACTGTACGCCGTCGTGGAACCGCACCGGCTCGCGCATGTGCCGGCACCAGTAGTGCGCGTCGTATTCGTCGGGAGCGGCGAGTCGGCCGGTCAGGTTCGCGACGATCGGCAGCGTCGGTGCGTGGAACGCAAGCGTCGCCGCCGCGTCGTTCAGCGCGCGCAAGATCGGGTCCATCATGCGCGAGTGGGACGCGTGCGAGACCACGAGCGGCCGCATCGTCACCCCTTCCGCCGCCAGACGGGCGGCGAACGCCTCGATCGCGGCTTGTGCGCCGGAGACCACGATGGCCTCCGGTCCGTTGATCGCGGCGATGTCGATGTTCGTTCCTTCGAGCCACTCGGTGACGAGCGCAAGCGGCGCATTCACGGCCAGCATCGCCCCACGCGCGGTCGATTGCATGAGGCGTGCGCGATGTGCGATGAGCGTGAGTCCCGGCTCCATCTCGATGACACCCGCGTGAATCGCGGCGGCGATCTCTCCGACGCTGTGACCGAGAACCACCGACGCGGTCACGCCCCACGAGCTCCACAGGTCAGCCAGCGCGAGCTCGAGCGCGACGAGCGCCGGCTGGGTCACGCGGGTCTGATGGATCGAATTCCGGTCGTCGCCATGCATCATCAAGGCCTTGAGCGAGCCTCCGATCTGCGGGGCGAGGATGCGGTCGCAGGCATCGATCCGCGCCCGGAACACCGGCTCGGTGTCGTAGAGCTCGCGGCCCATGCCGAAGTACTGGCTTCCCTGACAGGAGAACAGCAACGCGATGCGCGGAGCGCCCGCAGCGATGTCGACGCGGATCACCTCCGGCCGGATCACCGCCTCCACGGCGACCGGACGCACGCGATCGGGTTTCGCCGCGACCACGGCGGCGGGGAGCCGCGCGACGACGACGGCCGCGAGCTCGTTCACCGTCGGGCTCTCGAACACCTCCGTCATCGACAGCTCGACATCGAACGCCGAGCCCAGCGCCTGCGCCAGATCGACCGCCATGAGCGAGTCGACTCCGAGGTCGAAGAACTCCGCGTCCTCGCTCACCGTGCTCGCATCCCGATGCCCGAGGATGGCCGCCACGTGGCCGCGCACCTGGCTTCGCACCGCGCCGCTTCGATCGTGCCCGGACAGCGCGAGCAGCGCGGTCAGCGCGGCCCGGGCGCTCGTCTCGCGCGGTCCGGGCGCCGGCGGCGCGATATCGTTCGAGGCTGGCTTCATCGCGAGCGACGGCGGGAACGGTTCGTACAGCGGTGTGGGGATGGCACGCGCCGGGTTCACGCGGGCGGGGACCGACTCCGCCGCCGGCGGGTGCGGGGCGTGGTGCTCGCGCTCCCACGGATAGTGCGGAAGCACCACGACGCATCGCGGAAGCTCCTCCCGGGGTGCGTCGTGCGCGCCCAGCGCCGCAGCTGCGCACGGTGCGCCGTTCGCGATCGCGTCGAGCGCCGCCATCGCCGCGACCTTGTCCGCCGCCGCAACGCGCGCACGAACGCCGTGCCGTGCTCGGCCGGACGTCACGGTGTATGCGAAGGCGCCGTACTCGTCAGCGGGGAGCTCGGCGAGGCGGTCGCGGAAGCGCACGGCGAGCGCACGCAGCGCCTCCGGCGTCTTCGCCGCGAGCTCGAAGCCACTCGCCGCCGGCGCCGCCCGGGGTTGGCCTCGATCGCCGGACCCGACGATCACGTGCGCGTTGGTGCCGCTGATTCCGAACGAGCTGATCCCGGCGAACCGCCCGGCGTCGCCCGGCTTCCACGGCACGAGCGTGGTCGGGAGCGTGATTCCAGTCCCGGTGAGATCGATCCTGGGGTTCAGCGTCCGGTAGTGCACGAGCGCCGGGATCGCGCGGTGGGCGCAGCACGCGACGACCTTGAGCAGTCCTGCGATGCCGGCGGCGGCCTCCATGTGCCCGAGGTTCGTCTTCACCGATCCGACATACAACCTGGCGCCACCGTTCTTCTGTCCCAGCGCTGCGCTCAGCGCCGCCATCTCGATCGGATCGCCCAGTGCAGTCCCGGCACCGTGCGCCTCGACCAGTCCGATGTCGGCCGGCGCGAGGTTGGCGTCCGCGAGCGCAGCTTCGACGAGCGCGATCTGCGACAGCACGTTGGGCGCGGTCAAGCCCGACGATCGGCCATCCTGGTTCACCGCCGACCCGTGGATCACCGCGTGCACGTGGTCGCCATCGCGCAGCGCGTGATCGAGGCGCTTGAGGATGACGACGCCGCAGCCCTCGCTGCGCGTGAAGCCGTTCGCGCGCGCGTCGAACGTCTTGCATAGCCCGTCGGGAGCGAGCGTGCGGGTCTGCTTGACGAGCCGCGTCGAGCGCGGCGACAGGATGAGGTTCACTCCTCCGGCCACCGCCATGTCGCACTCGCCGCGGCGGAGCGCCTGGCTCGCGAGATGAACGGCGACGAGCCCCGACGAGCATGCCGTATCGACCGCGATCGCCGGGCCGGTGAAGCCCAGCGTGTACGCGATACGCCCCGCCGCGAAGCAGTGACCGTTGCCGGTCGCCCAGTAGATATCAGGCTCGCCGACCTGCCAGTCGCGATAGTCCTGTCCGGTGATGCCGACGTAGAGGCCGGTGCGCGTCCCGTTCAGGCGATCGGGCGGCAGCGCCGCGTTCTCCAGCGCCTCCCACGTGACCTCCAGCAACAGGCGGTGCTGTGGATCGAGCGCACGGGCCTCGCGCGGGCTGATGCCGAAGAACGCGGCGTCGAAGCTCGTGACGTCATCGAGGAAACCTCCCTTGTGGGGGAGTGTGTCCCATTCTGCAGCGAACGGCGCCTTGCGCGCCGCTGGCATCGGGCGCACGACATCGCGTCCTTCGGCCAGCACCTGCCAGTAGGTGTCGAGGCTGTCGATCCCACCCGGAAAGCGCAGACCGACGCCCACGACGGCGAGCGGCTGGCGGCCGTCCTGGCGATCGAGTTGCGCCCTCATGCGTTTGATCGTTTCGAGCGCGCGACTCAAGGGAGTCGGCGGCGTGGCGGAGGGTTCCATGGTGTGATGATCCTTGGTGAGGCGGAAGTGACGGGTCACGACTCGGGACGCTGAAACACGCGCTCACAGAGCGCGGCGGCCAGCGCGCGCGAGCTGCCGTACGTCCACAGCAGTGTTGGAGATAGCTTGAGACCGAAGACGGACTCGAGGCGGTTCCGGAGCTCCAGTCCCATCAGCGAATCGAGGCCGAGCGCCTTGAAGGGTGTCTCGCAGTCGATCCCGTTCAGATCGAGGCGGAGAACCCGGCTCGCGAGCTCCCGTACCTTGGCCTCGGCGAGAGCGCGCCGTTCGGCCTCGGGGCTCGCTTCGAGCTGGGCGCGGAACGCGCCGCCGACCACGACGGCGCCGACTTGCTGCGACAGCTCCCGGAGCGTCTGCCAGGTGTTTTGCGCGGCGGTCTCGGGGTATGCGTCGAACCAGCGACGCAGATCGAGTGGTACATAGCCCACGACCGGATCGTCGTGGTGAAGCAAGCGGACCAGCGCGCCCCACGCCTCGTCGGCGGTGACACCGCCCATTCCGCGCTCGGCGAGCCGCTCGCCGCGGTTGTGGTCGTGTGCAGCGAGGCCGATCTCGGTGAATGGCCCCCACTGTACGCTGAGCGCCGGACGCCCTCGCCGGCGACGCGCCACGGCGAGCGCGTCGAGAAACGCGTTCGCGGCGGCGTACGCGGCCTGCCCGGCGCTGCCGACGAGCGCGGCGGCCGACGAGAAGATCACGAATAGATCGAGCGTGTCGCCGGCCGTTGCCGCGTCGAGGTGGCGCGCACCGTCGACCTTGGGCGCGAGCACGCGCTCGAGCTGCGGCGCGGTGAGGTTCGCGATCGTCGCGTCGTCGAGCACGCCGGCCGCATGTACGACGCCGCGGAGCGCGGGCATCGTGCGGCGCAGTCCGGACAGCGCGCGGTCGACCGCCTGCGCATCGGCGACATCGAGCTCGATGACGCTGACGCGTACGCCGCGCGTGCGGAGCGCTTCGATCCGCCGGATCGCCTCCACGCTCGCCGGCGAGCGCCCGGCGAGCGCCAGCGCACCGGCACCGTGGTGCGCCATGAACTCGGCGAGCGAGAGGCCGAGCGCACCGAGGCCCCCGGTGATGAGGTAGGTGGCATCGCTGCGAAACCGGTCCTGCGGCATCGCTTCCGGGGCGACGCTGTGCACGGTGTCGGGTCCGGTCAGGACGAGCTTGCCGATATGGTCGCCGCGGGCCAGCGTGCGAATCGCCTCGGCCGCCTCGGCGAACGGGTACGTGGTCGTCGGCAGCCGGCCGAATGCGCCCGAGCAGACATGCGACCACGCCGAGGCGAACGAGCGCGCCATGCGTTCCGGGCGCCGTTCCATGAGCCCTGCGACGTCGACCGCGGCGAAGCTGATGCCCTTCTTGAACGCGGCCAGGCGGACCGACCCACCGCCGTGGATGTCCGCCTTTCCGAGCTCGATGAAGCGACCGTCCTCGGCGAGCACGTCGAGACCGAGCGAGATCGCGGCGCCGGTCAGCGAGTTGAGCACGACGTTGACCCCGTGGCCTCGCGTCGCGGCGCGCACGCCATCGACCCACGACAGATCGCGCGAGTCGAACACGTCGGCGATGCCGCGCGCCCGCAGGTACCTGCGCTTGTATTCGCTGCCCGCGGTGGCGAGGATCCGCGCACCGAGCCTGCGCGCCACCTGGATCGCAGCGAGCCCGAGGCCGCCCGCCGCGGAGTGGATCAGGACTGACTCGCCGGCGGTGAGCCGCGCGAGATCCCGCAGCGCGTACCACGCCGTGGTGAAAACGAGGGGCAGACCGGTGGCGGCCTGATCTTCCAGGTCGCTCGGGATCTGCTGGGCGTGGTCGGCGCGCACTGTCACGTGCGAGGCGAAGCTGCCGAACGCGCAGGCGACGACGCGGTCGCCCACCGCCATCGTGGTCACCCCCGGGCCGACCGCGACGATGCGCCCTGCACACTCGCCGCCGAGCAGCGCGGCGTGCTCGGCGACCTCCGGGTAGGTGCCCGCCGCCTTCATCACGTCCATGAAGTTGAGCGCCGCCGCGGTGACCTCGATCTCGATCTCGCCTGCTGCCGGTGCGCGGCGGCTCAGCGGACGGTACTCCAGCCCGTCGAGGAGGCCGGGCCTGGCTCGGTGGAGCCGGAACGGCTGGCGCGGCGTCGTCCATGGCCGCGCGCGCTCCTCGGAGCCGTCTGCGAGCTCGCCGCGCACGAGCCGGCCGACAAGCCGCCGCCCGGCGCGCAAGACCACCTGATCCTCGCCGTCGTTGGCGACCAGCTCGGCGGCGCAGCCGGCCGCCCAGCCGACGTCGGCCGGGGCGACATCGACGATCAGCGGCTGCAGCGCTGCATGCTCACGGCAGACGACGCGGGCGAACCCCCAGTACAGCGCGGCGCCGGGATCCAGCAGATCGCCGGCGGTCACCGCCTGCGCGTTCGTGGTCACCACGGCCAGCCGGGGCGGCGTGGCCAGCGCGCTGCACGCCCGGA
>JBGQCL010000308.1:0-14612 GCA_041495365.1 Kofleriaceae bacterium
CGAGCGGCGTGCCGCGCCGGGTCGAGGTCGCCGGCGCGCTCCAGCTCGAGGTCGTGGGCGCCGACCACTGCCCTGAGCGCTCGCCGAGCCGCGCCTGGGCGACGTCCAGCACGAGCGCCGCGATCGAGCGCCGGGACCGCGAGCATGGCGCCCGCGAGCTCTACGAGCGCGCCAGCGCCGGCGAGCGGTCGAGGTTGCCGCCGCCCCTCGCCGAGCTGCCCGAGCGACTGGGCGACGGCGCCGGCGAGCACCGAGCGGCGTGCTCCAAGCCGGGCCGGGCCGGACAGCGCCGCCGCGGCCGCCGCGATCGCCGTCGAGCCGCTCCACCGCGCCGGCCGGGCCGAGATCTCCGGCGACGATCAGCTCGTCATCGGGCTCGCCGTCGCTTTCGGCGCGCGATTGCAAACTCGATGCGTCCGCGAGCGTTGTCGAGCAGGAAGTCGTAGGTGTGGATCTGGATCCTCCGCTGCACCATCATCTGTCGGAGGCGATTCTTCGTCGCGGGGTCTTCGTTTGCTCGGCGACCGATAAGCACCAAGCCCGGCAAATCGGGACGAACATCCGTCAGGCCCAGATCTCGGGCGGCGTAGCTAGCATTCCTGGTGAGCCAGTCGCGCCAGTCTTCGATTTGCCTGATAGCGTGCGTTAGCTGTGCCGTTGGATCCCCATTCTTTGTAAACATTCGAGCATGAGGGCTTTCAAGTTCCACTGCCTGCCACCCCCACCCTGCAGAGTCCCTCTCGCCGATCATGAAATCGGTCACGTGCTCCGCGCCGAGGCGCTTTCGAGGAATGACCCAACGGCCATGTCCCCCGCCGAGATGCTGCACGAGCATCATCGGTTCCCGCTCCAAGAAGGCTTGCACATCCTGTTCACGAGTCGCTTGTGCAAGCTGTCGCTGAAACCGCGTGATGCTCCCACGTGTGAGGTCATTCCACCACACGAAGAACTGCCCAAGGGGAAGGTCGGCTACCTTGGGTCTAGTCGCGGGCCTTAATATCGACGGCGAGAGTACCTTCACCCTGGCTGTCAGTGGAGATTCCTCACCGTGAGCTATCGCCTCCGGCGCACTAGCGCCTCTCGACGGCTTCGTAGCGCCGCTCTGCTCGCGCACGTTCACGGCCCGCCGCGCTTCCAGGCTCACCTGGTACTTGTCGATGCCCTCGCGGGTCACACAGCACGGCAGTTGCTCCTCCTGCAGCTGCTTCGCCGCGAGCGCGGCAACGCCTTGGTCGACGGCGTTGCCGACCGATCGGCAATTGGCGAGAGCGCCGTACAGCCGGATCGCAAATGCACGCGCAGCCTCGTCGCTGATCGCCCCGACCATTCCGACCACGCAGTCGACCTTGGCGCGCAGCGCGTCCGCCTGCGCCGCGGTGTAGCAAGCGTTGAGCACGACCACCCGCGCGTTGCGGGCCGTGGTGCCGACCATCATCGTCAGCGCGCGCGCCGACACGGGCTGCGGCCGGCCGCGCTCGTCCTCCAGCATCAGACCGGCGGTGCCGCCGCGGCCGCTGAAGTGGATCACCGTCGGGGCCAGCTCGTTCAAATGTCGCATCAGCTCATCAACGCTGACCGCCCAGCGCGACTCAAACTGGAAGTCGTCACGGTGCGGGGACATCTTGAGCTCGCGCTGGATGTCGGCACATTCTTCGGCGAGCTGGCGTCGATTGCTTGTGCGGGGGTTCGCGGCGAGAAACAAGATCACGTGCTTCTTCATGGCGCTCGGCCGCTCCAGCGCATCGACAGCGCACGATACCACCCCGGTTTCCTCATCGCTTCCAGTGTACATGCCGCGACGTACGCGATCGCGGCTACGGCGAACGGTCAGCTAGCTGTCTTGATTGTGCGGCCCGCTAAGTGCCTGGCGGAGAGGCCCGCCGCTCCGCTCGCGCACGTTCACCGCCCGCCGCGCTTCGTGGGCGCGCTCGGTCCCTCGATCTGGTCGAGCGCCCGGGTCAGCAGCGAGCGCACCGCATCTTCGCGGGTGAAGCCCAGCCCGGGGTGCTCCTTCGACATCCGTTCGACGTGCCGATCGAGCCGGGCGATCAAGCTGTCGGGCAAGCGGCGCCGGCCGCGCAGCGGCGCGGACCGTTACGGCGGGTTCCCGCCGTTACAGCCCGCCCGCGATCCGCGTTGGAGCAAAGCGATCTGTCGCCGCTGATGCATAGCGCCACGGTCCGCCGCGCAATCAAGCGCCGCCAGCCGCCGCCAGAATCACGAGCGCGAGCGGTTCAGAGCGCCAGGCGGCGTCAGATCAAGATCGGCTCGCACGTCAGCGCGAGCTCGGAGCGATGCGCCCGCAAGATCGCCGGCTTTGAACGCGCGCTCGGCGCGGCCGCAGCGGCAGGATGAACGTGGATGCGGACCGGCGAGCTGGCCCGGCTGGGTCCCATAGCGCCGGCAGGTGGCTGCGTCCACTCGCACACGGTCGCTTCCGCTTCGCGTGATGTCCGCTGCGCCAGCAGATACGCCGGTGTGATGATAAACTTTCTCCGAGGTGCACGATGGACCGGGGACGGAACGCGTTGCTGCGCGCATGCATGATCGATGGCTTCGGCTCGTTCGACCGCGCCGACTACCGAAGGAGCTGGCTGTTCTTCGACGACGTCGACTACGTCCTCCCGCACGAGCTGCGCGGTCCCATCGAGCTACCCGCGCTCGAGGACCGCCGGGAGTTCGCGGTGTGTCGCGACCCCCTGACCCCTGACGCGGTCGAGCACCTGCTCGAGCTCACGTATCGCGACATGGCGGACCCCGAGCTGCGGCGCCTGGTCGAGGCCCGAAGCGCGAACGCAGATCGCGAGTATGCCGCGGTGCTCGTGTGGTCGGACGTTCAGGTCCGCGATCGCACCCTGGGCGCGGCGCCGGTCGACCCGCTGCTGTTCCTCCTCAACAAGCTGCTGTGGTGGTCCGCGCATCGCGGCGCGGTGCCGATCGTCGGTCGCGGCTACGCGAGCGAGCTCCTCGCCCACAAGCTGCGCCGCACGGGCACCGGGCACCTGGGCCTCAACCTGCTATCCGCTCGCGGGATCCCGTTGTTCGCCACCTTCGCCGCGGGCCTGTCGTTCGACTTCGTGCCGGACGCGCAACTCGTCGCCACGCCGCTCCCGCGGCTGATCGAGTTCAAGCAGCGCCACCGCGATCTGCTGGCGCGGCACCAGCTCCACCTGGTCGAGGTGGCCGAGGCGTTCGTCGCGTTGCCCGAGGACGCCGACTTCCACGGCCGGCTCGCCCAGCTCCGCCTCCAGGCGCAGCGCGAGCGGCTCGAGCTCGAGGAGCGCGCCCGCGAGGCGTGGATCGAGGTCGGCCTCGACCTGGCGAAGAAGGCGATCGGCGCGGCGTGCGCCGGTGCGCTGTCTGGACTTGCCGTGCTGCGCGGCCACTCATGGAGCGACGTGCTCGCCGCGGCGGTGCCCGCTGCCGTCGCCGCCAGCGGCGTCGTCGTGAGTTCCGTCATCGATAGCCGCGCCAAGGCGCGAGCCAAGGCGACGCCGATGGCCTACCTGTTCCGAGCCGCCGACATCTGATCGGCGGATCGCGCTCTGCGCTGCGTCGCGCTGGCGCCGAGGCTCGGTCGCGTCCCTCAGCGCACTTGCGGTAAATCGCAATGGCCGAGGCGCAATCGCTGCCCCAGGTGCACGCGACGCCGTTGCCGAGCTTGGGCGAGCCGCTGTCGCCCGCAGCGGCGCCGATCGCACGGCGAGAGCATGGAGGCGAACAGTAGATCACGGTGATCGCGATCGCTTGATGGTCTGGGGCCGCCTCGATCGCCGTCGAGCCAGCGACCGTTCAGCGATTCAGGATGTAGTCGATCCCGAGCCAGAACATCCAGAGCCTGATGTTGTCCTCGGTCAGGTCGACCAGCTCGTCGCCGGCGTCGACCCGGGCCAGCAGGAAGTCACCGTTGGCAGGCCACTCCTTCGGACCGAGGTCGCGCTCCGAGTTCTGGAAGTGGAGCTTGATCTCGAACCGCGACGGCTCGGCGAGGGACAGCGCCAGGGCGCGACGAGCGAGCGCCAGGCCGAACAGCAGCCCGCCGCGGTTGCAGCAGAGCTGGATCCCGCCGTGCAGCGGGACGCACGTGACCGGCCCGCCCAGGGTCTGCTGCAGGGCCGCCAGGTGGCTCCCGTCGGCGTCCGGCGAGACGGAGATCACTTGGGGCTTTACGCCGACCCGGTACAGGATGACCCGGGTCATCCGTTGCTCCCGTCGTCCGCGAGCCCCGTCGGTGCAAACTCCTCTGGGATCGGTAGCTCGTTCCCGTAGATCAGCACCTCCATCACCGCCCCGTCCATCCAGCCTCTCACCAGTTTCTCGGACTGGAAGATGCGCCACAGGGCTTGGTCCGGCGTCTCGCCGGGCATGTATGCCTTGTTGAAGAACGGGTAGTCGACGGGCAGCTTAAACGCGGCTGCGCAGCGCTCGCGCAGGCGCTTGACGACATCGGCCTCGCGGGAGAACGAAGCCGATCGCTTGACGAGCAAGCCATCGTGCGTGAACACAGCCGCCTCTTTTCCCAGCGCCGTACCCTCGCCATCCCAGCGCTCGCCTGCAGGCTTGTGCTGCGCGTTCGCAACGGCGACGCGGAGTCCGTCGAGCTTGGATGCGGCTCTCGTCGCTGACCTGGCGGTCTCCCCGAGCACGTAGGCCAGGAGCTCCACCAGGAGGTGGTCAGCGCCGCTCCAAGATGCGTGATCGAGGGAGTCCGCAGCGCGGGCTACGAGCGGCGCCGATCTCGCCAACGGCGGCGCGTAGCTCGTCCAGCTGCGTCGCGACCTGGCTCCCGTGGTCCGAGGGCATCATCGGGGTAACTCGCGTCGGCCAAGCCACCGGCTCAGCGACACCGGCGCCATCCCGAGCCGTGCCGCCGCGTGAGACAGGTTGCGCGACGTGTAGAGCGCGACCAGCCGCAGCGTGGCGGCCTCGATCTCGGCGAGCGAGCCCGCGGCGTGATCCCGGACCCACACGTGATCGTCGGCGGTGAAGCTCGACGGCAGCGCGGCCAGCTCGGCGATCGCGTCGCCGGCATACTCGGCGATGATGCGGTCAAGCTCGGCGGCCCGGCTCGCCAGCGGTGGCACCACGACGGGGGTCGGTCGGATCAAGAGCGTGTCGCCGGCGAGGCGCGGGCCGGCGCAGATGACGACCATCACGTCGTCCGCGGCCCGGAGCAACGGCACGGCCTCGCCGAGGTCGGCCGGCTCGCGCCGCAGGCGCATGCAGCACGTGCCGCCGCGTGCGGCCTCGAGCGCCGCGAGCGCGTTGCCACGGCTCGCCGGCGAGCGAACCGACGCAGGCTGATCACCGCGCCGAGGGTCGGCAACGATGAACGGCCGGCCCGGCCTGCGGACACGCCGATGCAGCGCCCACGCGATCGGCACCAGGTCGCCCTCGCCGCACAGCACGAGCGTCGTGCACCCGGCGGCGGCCAGCGTCGCCGAGCTCAGCGCGAACTCCACCGCGTGCGTATCCGACCAGCCCATGATCCTCGCGAGGAACGCTCGCAGCTCGTCGCCGGCCCGCACGCGTCACGCTCCCCGCCGGCGTCGGTCGATCTCCTCGGTCGTGTAGATCGCGGCCCGCACCGCCAGCTTGCCCGCCTCGACGAGGTGCTCGACGTCGCTCTGACGGCGCTGGTCCTCCTCGTCGTCGCCGCTCGGCGCTTGCTCCAGCTGGTACTCCGCGCTGCGGATGAACGCGTGGGCCTTGCCGAGGTTGTCCTTCAAGAGGCCGAACAGATCGTCGAGGTCGGCGGGTGGCGTCAGCTGCGCGCGGCGGCGGCTCACGGTGCATCCCCTGCGATCGACGTGAGCAACGGCGCGCCGTCGCGTACCTTGCGATCGTCGGGCGCCGCAGCACCAGGCTCGGCGAGCGCGCTCGGGGCGCCGAGGAGCTCGGCCAGCTCGTGGGCGATCGCGTCGACATGGTCGCTGATCTGGCCGATGAGCTCGGGCTGCGCGTTGTCGTCGAGATGGCCGACGAGCTGTGCCGCCGCAGCGGCATGCGCGCGCAGCTCGGCGAGCACCGATCGGTCAACGATGAGTTCGTCGTCGGAAGTGAATGGGGTCGCGGTGGTCTCCATGCCCCCGATATTTGCTAATTTTGTGTGTACAAGATACTACTTTATACACACAAAATTCAGATGCTCTCGAAGTTGTCCACCCGACCTACACGGCCGAGACTTCGTCGCGTCGTGACGAAGGGCCAGGAACCGCGCGATCACCGCCTACAGCTGCGGGTCCCCAAGAGCCTTTGGCTCGCGATCAAGCGCGTCGCCGTGGAGTACGAGCGCAGCCCCTCCGACTGGATCGTACAGACCCTGACCGAGGCGATCGCCAAGCACGACCGCAAGCGGCGGTGACACCCGCCCGGATGAAGCGGATCGCACTGCTGCCATCGTGGAGGCGATGTCAGCGGGTCACGCCGCAGCGCACGCGGGACGCGAGGGCAACCGTCGGCCGCTCGTGCCCCGGGAGGCGCTAGCTGGGCCGACCGCGGCGGCGCTGAGCTCGCAGCGTTCCGCCCGCCAGCGGGACGCGCCGCGAGTCCGCGGATGGCTGCCGCGGCGAGCGGGATCCGCGACGCGGCTCGACCGCCATCCGCCGCGGCTAGGGGAGGGCGCGGCGGGCAGGGCGCGGCCGGCATACGACCGCTCGACAGCGGGAGCGCGGCGTGCGAGCCTAAACGAACCGGGCAACAACCGGCGGATCGGTCGCCTAAGTGCGTGAGGGCAGAAGGACTCGAACCTTCAACCAGCGGATTAAGAGTCCGATGCTCTACCATTGAGCTATGCCCCCGGCTGGAACAGCGCTTTCGATTTTCAGGTGAGTCCGGGGCGACTCGAACGCCCGACCTACGGGTTCGAAGCCCGGCGCTCTATCCATCTGAGCTACGGACCCAGTGCGGGCGCTGTAAATAGCGGTTGGGGTCGGGGGTGTCAAGTCCGGAGCCCACCGGCGGGTCAGAGAAATGCCCTCCGGCCGAAAACGACGGGTGTATCCAGCAGCTTCCAGGCGGATCGGGGTTCGGGTAAGATGAGGGGAACGCTCGCTTGCGGATCTCGTCCACGCTCGACGTCGCCGGGACTACCGGGGGAGCCCGCCGCTGCGGGAGGAATGTGCCGCGGGGTGTGCGCGTTGTCGCTGGGCGCACCATGCTACCGGCCCGCTCGCACCCCGCGTCGTTGCCTGCCGCGTTGCTCGCCCGGTTGCCCGCGTCGTTGCCGGCCTTGTTACCCGCCTCGTTACTCGCCCCGCTGCTCGCGCCGGTGGTGATCACCGTGCTGGCGCTGGCGGGGTGCCGCGGGGCGGAGTCGCCGGCGGTGCCGGTGCCGGCGCCGGCGCCGGCGTCGGGACACCAGGTCGCGGCGGTGCCGGCGGTGGCTCCGGATGCCGGAGTCCCGGGGCAATCGGCGGGCGGGGCGGCGCCCGATGCCGGGGGCGGTCCGCTGGCCGCGACGCCGCCGTGCACGACCGACGACAGCGCGATGATCGAAGGCGCGAGCGCGCCGCAGGACGCGCTGGCGCTGACCCAGATCGCGTTCGGTGACCTGCCGGGCTGGACCGACGACGACCTCGCGGGCGCCGTGCCGTCGTTCCTGAGGTCGTGCGAGAAGCTCGCCGAGCTGCCCGATGATGCGCCGGTCGGGGCGGACGGGCATGGCGGCAAGGCGCGGCACTGGCGCAAGGCGTGCCGGGCCGCGGCGAAGCTCGCGGCGGGCGCCGGGGCGGGCAACCGGGCGGGCAACGGGGCGGGAAATGGCGCGGGAAATGGCGCGGGAAATGGCGCGGCGGCGCGGGCGATGTTCGAAGCGGAGTTCGTGCCGTACCAGGCGGCCGGGACGGCGGGGCCGACCGGCAAGCTGACCGGCTACTACGTGGCCGAGCTCCATGCGTCGCGGACGCGGCACGGCAAGTTTCAGACGCCGGTGCTCGGCCGGCCCGACGACCTGGCGATGGTCGATCTGTCGGCCTATCTCAAGGACGCGCACGGCCGCCGGATCTGGGGCCGGTTCGAGCGCGGCGAGCTGGTGCCGTATTCCACGCGCGCCGAGATCCGCAAGGGGGCGCTGGCGCACCGCGGGCTGGAGCTGATGTACGTCGACGATCCGGTCGACCTGCTGTTCGCGCAGATCGAGGGCTCGGCGAAGGCGAACCTCGACGACGGGACCCCGGTGTGGCTGGAGTTCGCCGGCAAGAACGGCCGGGCGTACCGCGGGGTCGGCGGCATCCTGCGCGGCGGCGGCTACCTCAGGCCGGGCGAGGGCACGATGCAGGGGATCCGGGCGTGGTTCCGCGATCACCCGGGCCGGTTCGACGAGATCGCCGATCAGGACGCGTCGTACGTGTTCTTCGCGGTGTCGAGGCGGCCGGGTGCGATCGGATCGCAGAAGGCGATCCTGACCGCGCGGCGATCGATGGCGGTCGACCGCGCGTTCGTCGCGATGTCGACGCCGATCTGGGTCGAGGCCCACGCGCCGGTGCCCGGCCAGAAGGGCGTGACCGAGCTGTGGCACCACCTGCTGATCGCGCAGGACACCGGGGCCGGCATCCTCGGCGCCGTGCGCGGCGACATCTACTGGGGCGACGACGCCGAGGCGGCCGAGCTCGGCGGGCGGATGGGCGGGCCGGGCAAGTACTGGCTGCTGCTGCCGCGCGGCGTGGCGAAGTAGCGGCCGCCCGGCTCAGGGCAGCGGCAGGTCGGCGTCGCGGCGCTTCCAGCGGTGGTCGCCGTCGGTGTCGACCAGGATCGGGGCGGCGATCGCGAACGGCGTGACGCCGGGGCGGTGCCAGCGGTCGCGCTGGTAGGTGCCGGTCTGCTCGAGCGGCAGCGGGGTGTCGCCGTCGGCGGTGACGCCGATCCAGGTGTCGGCGGCGCCGACGTCGACCGGGCCGGCCCACCGGAAGCTGCGCGCGTCGGGCGGGACGTCGATCGTCCGAGCGAGCGCCGGACCCGACGGCGAGCCGACGGTGATGCGGATCCGGGCGGCGTGGACGAACCGCGCCTGCGACACGGTGATGTCGAGCCACGCGGCGCCGCGCGCGGCGAGCGCCTGGCCGGGGCCGACGGTCGGGGTGGCGCCGCGGCCGGCGGCGGCCTCGACGTCGAGCCACGGCCCGCTGGTCGCGACCACGCGGCGGCCGCGGATCGCGGCGATGAAGCCGGGCTCGTCGAACGGCTCGACCCGCGGATCGTCGACGTAGACGTAGGTCCGGGTCGTGCCGTCGAGCACCCAGTTGAGGTCGTGGGTGTCGCTGTTGCCGAGCGGCGCGATCAGGTGGCCGTGGTCGATCAGGGTGTAGAAGTCGCGCACGCTGTCGTCGAACCGGCGATCGCCGGGGGCGTTGAACGCGGTGTAGCCGGCGAGCACCTCGACGGCGTCGAACCCGAGCGGGAACGGCGGCGGCCAGGCCACGCCGTCCCAGCGCGTGCCGTCGTACAGCGCGGTGACGCGGAACCGCGGGTGGTTGAGCTGGACGACGGTGCGGTCGGCCGGGCGGCCGGACAGCGCGCGCGCGAGGTCGAACAGCTGCTGCGGGCCGGCGTGGGCGATCGCGGCGTCGTCGGGGCCGCCGGCGTGGGGCGCGCCGGGCACGACCTGGACCGGGTAGACGCCGACGTGGAGCTGCTCCGCGCTGAGCTCGTCGGACGCGATCGAGGCGATCGCGGAGCCGAGGCCGAGCCCGGCGATCTCGGCGGCGAGCTCGCCGTTGACGTCGTGATCGGACAGCCCGACGACCTGGATGCCGGCGGCGGCCTGCGCGACCACGCGCTGCGGGTTGGGCAGCCGCGAGTCGCCGGAGGCGTAGGCGTGGACGTGGAGGTCGGCGGCGAGCGTGCCGTGCGGGGTCCAGGCCCGGTCGAGCGCGATCGTGAGGAACACCCGGCCGCGGCCCGCCGACAGATCGACCTCGCCCTCGGCGCGCTCGTACTCGATGCCGCGCCACGCGACGTAGCGGTAGCGGCCGTACGGGATCGCCGGCGACGGCACGCAGCGGTCGACGCCGACCGGGACGTCGGCGAGGCCGCGCCCCAGGATCAGGCCGTCCCACGAGGCGACGACGTCGGGCGCGATCGCGCACGCCGCGCCGCCCTGGCGCTGGCCGTAGAGGTCGAGGTTCCCCATGTGGAGCGGCACGCCGCCGGCGTCGATCAGCAGGACGCGCGCGGCGACCGGCGCGTCGTGATCGGTGACGCGCAGGGCGAGCCTCGTGGTCGATCGGTCGGTGGGCAGCGGGCGGCGCCGCCAGGGCGCGGCGATGACGAAGACGAGAACGCTGAGCGCTGCGGCGAACGCGACGGCGACGACCCGCGCCCGGCGCCGCGCGCGCCTCGGGTCGGCGGTCATTTCAGCCGGAACTCGGCGCCCGCCGCGATCGCGAGGCCGAGCTGGGGCTGGGACCCGAGGCCGCGGGAGAAGCTGCCGAACCCGAGCACGAGGTCGCCCTCGGCGACGAGCGCGACGCCGGGCGTGAGCGCCACCCGCACGCCGCCGCCGCCGTGGGCCGGGATGGTGAACCCCGAGACGTCGTCGCGGCCGAACCGCACCACGCCGAGGCCGACGCCGAGCCGCACGAACGGATGGAACGCGCCCTGCGGCGCGAGCATGTGGCGGATCGTGGCCTGGAGCTCGATGCCGGCCCCATCGGCCAGGCCGTGCTGGCAGATCACCGCGTTGCTGCGGTCGCGGAAGCACGCCGCGGACGGCGAGCCATAGGTGAAGCTCGCAGCGCCGTCGAACCAGTCCTCGTCCGAGAGCTGATAGAGGTACTGGCCGATGATCCGCAGACCTCCCGGCGTGACTCGCCCGCCGCCCGCGACGCCGAGCTCGACCGAGATCGCCTGGTCGCCGACGTCGTCGTCGGCCGGCGCCGCGGGATCCGGCGCGGGCTGCGCGCGGGCTGCGCCGCCGGCGGCCACCAGGGCGATCGCGATCAGCCGCCGGCGCATACGCTCACCAGGATGCCGCCGCCCTGCAGGGCGAGCGACAGGCAGCGCCAGCCTTCGCCGAGGAACAGGCAGTCGGGATCGGTCATGCACGTGAACAGGCAGACGCCGCCGTCGCGGGTGACGCAGGTCGTGCGGTCCGGACACTCGTTGTGGTTCTCGCACGCGGTGGTGCAGAACCCGCCCGGATACAGGGAGCCGGGGGCCAGGCAGCGCTGGTCGCAGTCGCCCGCGACGTCGCAGCGCACGCCGACCGAGCGCGATACCTCGCTCTGCTGGCACGCGGCGGCCAGCGCCCCGATCGCGAGGATCGCGCTTCGCATCGCCCGCGAACCTAGCGCGCGAACCGCGGCCGCGCCAATTTCGCGTGCCGGTCGCGCCGGGCCGGCCGAGGGGGGTCCCTGTTCAGGGCCACCCCCTCGTCATCATCTTCCGTCCGTTCCTCGCTGCGCTGTTCCACCGAGACGCGCCTCTGGCGCGCCTCGTCGGGCTTCGCTTGGCCCGGCCTAGGCTCGCCGGCGGCGCGGCGTGGTTCCGGCGTGGGCGCGCGCGGCGCGCAGGGCGTCGGCGGCGCGGGGCGATTGTCGGGCAGCCGCGACCAGCGGGTGCAGCGCGGCCTCGAGATCGTCGACGCCGCGCAGCGGCCCGCGCGCGGCCCACATCTGCTCCAGCGCGCGCTGCGCCGCGACCTGACCGATCAGGGCTGCGAACCGGGGCGTGGCGATCGCGGCGAGTCGGGCGAGGTCGGTCATCGCGCACCCGGCGAGCCGGCCGCCGCCGAGGATCCAGTCGGCGAGCGCGTCCCATGCAGGATCGTCGACGATCGCGGCGTCGTCGGGCGCGGCCGGCAGCCGGACGACGCTGGGCGCGACGGCGCCGTGCTCGGGCGGCGTGATGATGACGTGGCGCTCGTCGTCGCGCTCGAGGATCAGCAACCGGACGAACCGGCGCTGGGGGCGGGCGTGCGCGAACGGCGTGCTGCGCGCGGTGTACAGGCCGTCGAGCTGCGTCGCCGACCGGCCGTCGAGCGCGTGGTGGCGCGGCTTGCCGTCGGGCATCGTGAGCAGCAGCACATCGCAATCGAGCTGGACCTCGGCCCGCGCAGGACGAAACGGAGCTGGATCGCGATACAGGGCAGTGCGCCCCATGTTCGGATCATAGCGCAGGGGTCCGACCAGCCGCGCCGACGTAGATCACGCTGGCTCGCCGGCCTCTGCTTGTGCGGACGCGCCGCGGCCCACAGCCAGCCCTTGCCGAGGGTTGCCGAGGAAGGCCCCGAGGGCGCCGCGGCGCGCTCCCCACGTCCTAGCCGCCGCCGCCGCCGACGCTCTTGGTTCGCCCGCCCTTGGCCGCCGCCGGCTTCGCCGCGCGGGCCGGCTTGTCCGGCTCTGGCTTCGCGGCGCTCTTTGCGTCCTTGACCTCCGGTTTGACGTCCGGCTTGACGTCCGGCTTGACCTCCGGCTTGACCTCCGGCTTGGCCTTGGCCTTGCCGGTCGGTTTGACCTCCGGTCCGGCCGCCGCGGATCGCGTGGATCGGGCACGCGGAGCCTTGTCCGGGTTTCCGTCCTTGCGCCTCGCCGCCGGTCCGGACGGGGCGGCCGACCGCCCTGCCGGGCGGCGCTCCGCCGTACCGAGCTCGGCCTGCTTCGCCGACTGCAGCCGGCGGATCGCGCGCAGCCGGAGCGTGCGATCGAGCTTGGGCTTGAACGCCGCCGGCCCCTGGATCTCGGGAGTGTGTCCCATGAGCACGGCGGCGTCCTCCTTGAGCAGGAGCGCACGCACCTGGTCCGGCGAGCTCAGCGCACGCAGCTTGGCGATCGTCGCCGGGTTGCGCAACGCGCGCGCCAGCCGGCCGAGGATCGGGAGGTGGAGGCGGTCGTACTTGAGGCCGAGCAGGAAGAACAGGTAGGTAGGGGCGGCGTCCGGTGCGCCGAACATGATGCCCTCCCAGGACCGGCCGACGACGATGAACGGCCGGGCGATCTTGCCCTTGTCCTTGGCGCGGGTGTGGAGGAAGGCGACGCCGCCCTCCATCGCGGTCGACGCCAGTGACTCGCGCTCGACCACCGCGCCGACGAACCACGGCTTGTCGGACAGCCAGCCGTTGGTGTACGCGCGTGCAGCGAGCTCCTCGATCACACCGACCGGTGTGCGCGCCCGCATGTTGGTGATGATCGCCTGATCGGGGAGCAGGTCGTCGAGCGGGAGCTTCATGCCATCGGGCACATCCGCGAAGTTCTCGTCCTCACCGACCAGCTGCTGCTCGATCCACTCGTCGATCGCCGTGCGCTTGAACCGCCACTGCCGATCGACCTGCAGCGAGGGAATCTTGCCCTGCATCACGAGCTTGGTGACGGTCGCCTCATCGAGGTGAAGGTAGGCCGCCAGCTCGTGCATGGTCAGCAACTGCGCGTCGGTGCCGCGATTTTTGCCCATAGGACCCGTCGGAAAAACAGCAGCCCCGATTCTAGGGGTGGCTCGGTCCCGCGCAAAGCTCGGGCAGCGTAGAATTTCGTCATGCAGAGGCCGCGCTGGCCGCTCCGCCGAGCCCGGACGCTGGTCGGCACCAAGTTCATGCTGATCGCGGGCCTGCTGGGCTTCGTGGTGTTCGCCTGGCTGGTCGAGCTCGTCGCCGGCCTGCGCGATCCGGTGAACCTGGGGCCGGTGGGGGCCGCGGTCATGGCCGGGATCCCCGCGGTGCTCTGGCTCGGGTTCTTCTACCTGATGGATCGCCACGAGCCCGAGCCCAAGCCGCTGGTCGCCGGGGTGTGCGTGCTCGGCGCGCTGATCGCCGCGCCGCTCGCCGACTTCGTGCGCTCGCAGTTCGCGCCCCCGGCGGCGCTCGGGGTCGCCGGGCTCGATGCGTTCTCGCTCGACCGCGTGCTCGACGCGGTGCTGATCGTCGGGCTGTCGCAGGAGATGTGCAAGTACGCCGTGGTTCGCTACACCATCTACATGTCGCGGGAGTTCGACGAGCCGATGGACGGCATCGTCTACATGATGGCCTGCGGCACGGGCTTCGCCGCGTGGATCAACTTCCACCGGCTCTCGGGCCAGAACCACGAGGTCCACCTGTCGATCGGCGCGGCGCAGGCCGTGGTGACCACGCTCGCCCACGCGTCGTTCGCCGGCGTGCTCGGCTACGTGATGGGGCGCGCCAAGTTCTCGCGCCGCAGGGCCCCGGCACGCGGCATCCTGGTGATGGGAGGCCTGCTGCTCGCGGCGGTGTTCAACGGGCAGTTCACGCTCGTCACCGGCTGGGTCGTGCAGCGCGGCCTCGCCGTCCAGCCGTGGTACAGCGTCGGCTGCGCCGCGCTGAGCGCGGCCGCGATCTTCGGGATCATCTGGCTGGTGTCGCAGCGCGTGCTCGCGCTGTCCCCGTTCCGGGACACGGCCGCATGACCGGCGGCAAGAAGTCCAGCGGCGGCCGGCGATCGCGCAAGACGCCGGTCGCCGGAACCTCGCAGGTCGCACCGCCGGACGCCACCGACGGCGACCGGTCACCCGCCGCGGCGGCCGGGGAGCCCGCCGCCGAGACCCGAACGGCCGTCGAGGCGCAGGCCGAGGTCCGCGCCGAAGCCGCGGAGGCGCGCGCGGTCGTGGAGGCGCAGGCGGCGGTCGACGCCGACGCCGCGGCGGAGCAGCAGGCGCTGGCCGAGGCA
>JBGQCL010000309.1:0-14500 GCA_041495365.1 Kofleriaceae bacterium
CCAGAGGGGACGGGAAAGTCCCCTCTGGATCGAGGAGCTCGGGGTGGCGCTGCGCTACCCGAGCTGGCGCGACGGGCTGGACGCGGAGCTGGGGTGACGCACCCGCCGCCGTAGCGCCGCGCCCCCGCACAGGGCGGCCAGCGCGATCGCGCCCAGCCCGCCGGATGGCCCGCCGGCGTCGCAGCAGCCGCCGGACTTCCTGGACGGCGGCGTGTTGTCCGGGATCGGCTCGGCGCCGCATGTCGGGCCGGTCGCGCCGAACTGCTGCTGGACCGCCGGCCACAGCCCGCTGCACAGGTCGTGCTGCGCGGTGCCGGCGGGGCAGTCGACCGGCCCGGCGAGCTCGACGAACCGGAATACCTTGCCCCAGGTCGCGCTGTCGCCGGCCCGCGCGATCGCCTTGAAGTCGGGCTCCCAGTTCGCGCCGCAGCCGAACACTGCGCCGTCGCCGCGCTGCCCGACACACGCGAGCTGGGGCGCGCCGGTGAGCGGCTGGAACGACGCGCCGCGATCGACGGACCGGAACGCCGCCGCGTTCAGGGTTGCGACCATCGCGCTGCCGTCCTGCTCGAACGCGAGGTCGAGGATCGGCGACGGGGTGTCGAGCACGTCGGTCCAGGTCATGCCGCCGTCGCTGGAGCGGTACAGCCGGTCGCCGGCCGAGGCGCTGGCGAGCGACGACGCGAGCAGCACGACGTCCGGGTTGGCGGGGTCGACGGCGAGCACGTAGACCAGCGGCATCGCGCCGAACTGGACTCCGGTCAGCGGCGAGTCCTGCCAGTGCGCGCCGGTGTCGTCGCTGATCTCGAGGTGGGTGGTCGGCGGGATCGGGCCGCCGTCGGGCAACGTGCCGGAGACCTGGTAGCCGGTCGCGTAGATCCGCGCCGCGCGCGACGGCGCCACCGCGAGGCTCTTCCACCAGATCGTCGGCGAGGCCAGGCCGCTCGGCGTGAACGTCGCGCCGTTGTCGGTCGAGCGGTAGACGTCATTGGGGCTGCCGCTGTTGGCGGTGGCGGCCCACACATCGCCGGTCGGGGCGATGTCGATCGCGTCGATCCACGACCCCGCGATCCGGCCGGGATCGCCGGGCGGCGCCTCGGCGGTCGCGGTGACGAACGAGTAGCCGCCGTCGCGGCTGACCTGCAGTCCGGTGTAGGTCGTGGCGAAGATCGTCCCGTCTCGCGCGATCCGGTACTTCGGATCGAACGTGCCGCCGTAGCCCAGGTTCTGCTCGCAGACCCAGCGAAACGAGCAGCCGTCGTCGCGGCTGATCAGCAGGCCGAACGTGGTCGCGACGTACAGCGAGCGGTTGTCGCCGGGCCGGAAGTGGACGCCATTGGTCAGCGGCGCACGGCCGTTGGCGAGCGCCACCACCGGAGCCATCACCGCCGCGGCGACGAGCCAGCGCATGGCGAGACTATATGCCGATCTCGCGCCGACGTGCGCCCCCGGCCCGCTCGCGAGGGTCGCAGCGTGCGGTCGCCCACGCGCGGGCGCCGTCGCGCGTCGCAGTTGCGCCGCGTGGTCATTGGCGCGCAGGTGGCGTGCATGAAACAAAAGTTCACTCAAAGGACTGTTCGACAGCCCCGATTGTCGATGCCAGGCTTTGACCTTGGACGGCCTAGTCGGGTCGTGATAACCCCATCTGCGGCGCCTCGCGCCGCCTCCTCGAGGCCCACGTGGACAGGCTCTACCTCCTTGCGCCGGCGATGCTGTTGCTGGCGACGTTCTGCCTCGCGTTCGCGGTGTACTGCGGGCGGTGCGCTGCGGGCCGACCTCCGGTGATCGAGCACGTCAAGCACAACCAGCTGTTCGGTCCGTTCCTCGCCCGGTTCCTGGTCTGGCTGATCGGCCCGCTCGAGCGACTGCTGGTCGGCCGGGTGTCGGCCAACGCGATCACGCTCGCATCGCTGCTGCTGTGCGGCATCACCGGTGCGGCGGTCGCGCTCGGCCACCTGCCCGGCGCGGTGTGGCTCTACGTGTTCGCCGGTGTGCTCGACGTGCTCGATGGCCGGATCGCGCGGCAGTCGAATCAGCAGACGCCGAGCGGCGCGCTGCTCGACTCGGTGAGCGATCGCTGGGGCGAGCTGTTCGTGTTCGCGGGCTACCTGTGGTTCCTGCAGGACTCGCCGTGGCTGGTCGCCGTGATGGCCGCGATCGGCGGCTCGATGATGGTGAGCTACACGCGGGCGCGGGCCGAGGGCCTGGGCGTCGCGCTGTCGGGCGGCGTCATGCAGCGCGCCGAGCGGATCGCGCTGGTCGCCTGCGGCAGCCTGATCGCGGCATGGTACGGCGCCGACGCCGAGACCTCGGTGCTGGTCGATCCGATCCTCGGCGTCACGATGCTGATCTGCGGCGTGGCCTCGACGGCGACCGCGATCAGCCGGTGGATCATCGCCTACCGCGAGCTCGCGCGCCGCCACCCGCTGCGCGCGCCCGACGCGGCGGTGATCGCCCCGAGCACCCCGTCGGTGCCCCCGCCGGCGCGCGTGCTGATCCCGCCGCACGTCCGCAAGGTCGCGCCGCTGGAGCAGAGCTGACCCAGGAGGCCTGAAAAACGAGGCGAGGAGCCCCGAGCGCGAGGCGGAGCGAGAACCGGATCGGAGTGTGCTCACGCACATGAGAACCGGAAGCGCAGCGACAACGAAGCGATCGGGGCCCGCAGCCCGTTTTTCAGGCCTCCTGGCCGATCACGGCGATCACCGGGGCATGGTCGCTCGCGTCCTGGCCCTTGCGCGCGTTGCGATCGATGACGCACCCGGTGCAGCGCGCGAGCAGCGGCGAGGTCAGGTAGATCAGGTCGATCCGCAGGCCCTGGTCCTTGAAGAACGCGACGCCGCGGTAGTCCCACCACGAGTACAGCTTGTCGTCGCCGTGGTGGTGGCGGAACGCGTCGGTCAACCCGAACGCGGCGACGCCGGCGAGCGCGGCGCGCTCGGGCGGGCTGCAGTGGATCTGGTTCTGCCACCGCTCCGGCGACCACACGTCGCGGTCATCGGGGGTGACGTTCATGTCGCCGCACAGCGCGACCGGCTGGTCGGGCGAGGTCGTGCGGTCGAGGTAGGCGCGCAGCCGCTGGAACCACGCGAGCTTGTAGGGGTAGCGGTCCGACGCCAGGTCCTGGCCGTTGGGCACATACACGCAGACCACGCGCATGCCGTGGGTGGTCGCCGCGATCAGGCGCGCCTCGTCGTCGGCCGGGTCGTCACCGAGGCCGCGGCTGACGTCGGCCAGCGGCGCGGTCGAGGCGATCGCCACGCCGTTGTAGCTGCGCTGGCCGGACGCGGCGACCTCGTATCCGGCCTTCCGGAGTGTCTCGGTGGGGAAGCCGGCGTCCTCGACCTTGGTCTCCTGCAGGCACAGCACGTCGGGCTTTTCCCGGTCGAGCCAGGTCAGCAGGCGCCCCTCGCGCGCTCGGATCGAGTTGATATTCCAGGTCGCAAGCTTCACGCAGACAACCTACCGCACCGCGCCGCAATCCAACCGGGGACACGGTGTCTGGAATGTAGCGGAGCCCCGGCGGGTTGTAGATCCACGGACGCCGTCGAACGTGAGGATCGAGATGAAGGCAGAAAACGACCTGTCGCTGTGGAGCATCATCGAGCGGTTGCAGCGCCGCCTGGAGCGCCAGGGCATGACCCCGGCGACCGCGGATCGCGCGCTGTCGCTCGCGCTGCGTCAGCTGGCCATGTCGCCGACCAGGTAACCCCTCCCCTGTCGCTCGACCAACGAGCCGCGCTCACCCGCGGCGGGGCGGGCGCCTGCGCGGGACGATCGCGCCGCGGCTACGACGTCGGCAGCTGATCCGGGGCGTTCTTCGGATCGAGGTACTTGGCGAGCTTGCCCTGGATGTAGTCCTTGGCGCGACCTCGCCACAGGAACCCGGGGTCCTCGCCGCGGAACCGGGCGCGGCCGTCGCCGAGCGTCAGCTCGCCGTCGATGCGGACCACCAGGTACTTGCCGGAGAACCTTGCCTTGGCGGGGTCGACCCAGGTCACCTGGATGCCGTGTCGGTTCGCGAGGTACTGCCCGAGGATCTCGAGCCGACCGCGGGCGTCCTGCTCGGACAGCTCGTACGGAAAATCGATCTCCATCCCTAGGTCTGATCGTCTACCACGTTTCGGGCGCCGCTACGGCGGAGATCCGGTGGCGCCGCGGTTCGCGCGGTCCAGATCACGGCGCTGATCGTCGGTAAGTTGTTGCTCGCACGCCTCGAAGCCGCCGTGGTCGCTTGCGGCGACCAGGCAGCTGCGGACGTCCGCGCTCCACCGTCCGTCGGCGCATGCCTGAGCCAGCGAGTCCCGCATCGCGGGCAGCTGGTCCTCGACCGCGCGGCGGGTCGCGTCGGCGATCCCGCCCTGCATGGCCCGGCCCAGGTCGGTCCGCGCGATGTCCAGGAACCTCGCAGCGACCGCGCTGCACGGCGGCGCCGGGTCGCGGGCCCGGCCGCGGCAGGCCGCGCCGAGCAACCCGATCGCCAGCCCGAGGGCTGCGACGAGCGCGCGCGGACCTGAGCGAACCACCCCGGGGTTTTCGGCTCGCCGGGGGCGCCTGTCAAGGCCTGCCCTGTGGCGCCTCCGGATCCGGCCGGCGCGGCGCGCCGTCCTCGGGCAGGCATACCGCGTCGAGGGTGTCGCGCGACGACGTCAGCGTACCCCGGGCGATCGCCCACACGGTCTCGACGATCCGCGCGTTGAACGGGGTCGCGATGCCGTGCCGCGCGCCGCGCGCGACGACCTCGCCGTTCAGGAAGTCGATCGCCGGCGTGCGCTTGCGCTCGATCGCCGCGAGCATCGAGCTCCGCATCCGGCGGTAGCGCAGCCCGACGGCGAGCAGCAGCATGTGCTTGGCGGTCAGGCTGACCGACGCCGACGCGGCGCGGTCGGCCCCGGACAGCGCGACCCAGTCGAGGTCGAGCGTGCCGGCGACCTTCTCGAGCGCGACGCCCTCGGCCTTCGCCACCGCGACCGCCTCGGTCATGACCTCCAGCGCGAGCCTGCGGTAGCGGCGGACCCGGACCAGCGGTCCGAGCCGGTCCCCGGCGATCGTGCCGAGCGACGAGATCGCGCAGTTGAGCGCGAGCTTGCTCCACCGGGCGCCGCGCAGGTTGCGGGTCAGGGCGACCGGCCCGATCGCCTCGAGCAGCTCGCCGACCCGCCGCAGATCGTCGTCGATCTCCCCCGACAGCCGGCCGAGCGCGAACCCGCCGTGCGCGGTGCGCTCGTAGCGCCCGGGCTCGGGCATCGCGGCCCCCCACGAGACGATCCCGCCGATCACCCGCTCGGCGCCGACGATCGCCGCGATCCGGTCCTCGCACAGCCCGTTCTGCAGCACGACGACCTGGCCGTCGTCCGCGAGGTGGCGCAGCGCGGTGCGCGCCGCTTGCTCGACGTTGGGCGGCTGGGTCGCCAGGATGCACAGGTCGTAGCGGCCCTCCGGGGCGGGGGCGATCCCCCCCCGCACCACCCGCTGCTCGCCGTCATCGAGCACCCGGTAGCCGGACTGGTCGACCGCGGCGCGGATCGCCGGGTTGGTCGACACCGCGGTCACCGCCGCCCCGACCTCGGTCAGCGTCGCGGCCACGATGCCGCCGATGCCCCCGGCACCCATCACGACGATCCTCGGCTGCGGATTCATGGTCTTCCATAACAAACTCCCCGGTTTTTGGGCCGAGTTTTGGGGATCGCGCCGCGTCGGGATAGAATTCCCCACCCGATGCAGATCACGTTCTGGGGGGTCCGGGGCAGTTACCCGGTCCCTGGCGCTGCCACCGTGCGATACGGAGGGCAGACCTCGTGCGTCGAGACGCGCACGGCGAGCGGGGACACGTTGATCGTCGACGCGGGCACCGGCATGCGCGCGCTCGGGAACAAGCTGTTGCGCCAGGCCCCGGAGCCGCAGCACCACCACGTGCTGCTGTCGCACGTCCACTGGGACCACATCCAGGGCCTGCCGTTCTTCTCGCCGGCCTACGTCCCGGGCACCCAGATCTCGGTCTATGCGCTGCAGACCGCGGCCGACGAGCTCCACCAGGTGATCGGCGGCATCACCCGCCACGAGTTCTTCCCGATGCCGCTCGAGGCGGTGCCGGCGTCGTTCGACTTCCACCAGGTCGAGCCCGGCGTCGAGCTCGACATCGCCGGCTTCCACATCACCCCGATCGCGCTCAACCACCCGTTCGGCTCGGTCGGCTACCGGATCGACGGCGACGGCTCGTCGTGGGCCTACGTGGCGGACACCGCGCCGTTCACCGAGGTGCTCCACAAGCAGCACTTCCTGTCCGGGCTCGAGACGCTGACCGACGACGACCGGATCGCGCTGCGCGCGATGCGCGACGCGCTGGTCCACCGGCTGATCGGCGTCGACACCGTGGTCTACGACACGCACTTCTTGCCCGACGAGTACGCCCAGTTCCCGCACTACGGCCACTCGACGCCCGACCAGGCGCTCGACATCTGCTGCGAGGCGGGCGCGCGCCGGCTCGTGCTCTACCACCACGCGCCGACGCACGGCGACGATCAGATGGACCGGATCGCCGCCGAGTACCTCGCCAGGGGCGCCCGGCGCAACATCGAGGTCCTGACCTCGTTCGAGGGCATGACGCTGCCGGTCGGCCCGGAGGTGGCTTGAGGATCCGGTTCTGGGGCGTCCGGGGCTCGTTCGCGATGTCCGGACGCGACTTCCTGCGCTACGGCGGCAACACGACCTCGGTCGAGCTCGTCGCCGATGCCGGGCAGCGCCTGCTGATCGACCTCGGCACCGGCGCGACCGAGCTCGCCAAGCAGCTGATGACCGGCGAGTTCGGCAAGGGCCACGGCACCGTACCGATCCTGCTGACCCACACTCACCTCGATCATATCCAGGGCCTGCCGTTCTTCACCCCGTTCTTCATCAAGGGCAACCAGATCCGGATCCTCGGCGCCGCGCCGTCGGAAATGACGCTCGAGGCGACCCTGCAGAACCAGCTGTCGCCGCACTACAGCCCGCTCAACGGCCTCGAGAACCTCGCGGCCGGCGTCACGATCGAGACCATCATCCCGGGCAGCACCCTCGCGCTGCCCGGCTTCGAGGTCGTGACCGCCGCGCTCCCGCACGGCTCGATGTGGACCACGGCCTACCGGATCACCGCCGATGGCCGGACCGTGACGTTCCTGTCCGACGTCGAGTACCCATCGGTCGACGAGCCGCTCCCCGCGGCGCTCGCGCTCGCCCGGGGCGCCGACCTCCTGATCCACGACGCGATGTACGGCGACGCCGAGTACGAGCGCAGCAAGGGCTGGGGCCATTCCCCGGCGCGCGCCGGGGTCATCGTCGCCGAGCGCGCGGCTGCCAGGAAGCTCGCGCTGTTCCACCACAACCCCGACGCGACCGACGACATGATCGACGACATCGTCGCGCGCACCGCCGCCCGCACCCAGATCCCGGTGTTCGCGGCCGCCGAGGGCCATTACCTGGATGTCTAGCCGACCGCCGCACGGCGCGCGGCGGCGGGCCACGATGGCGCGGGGCGGGTGAGCATGGAGCAAGCGTCGAGTGCCAGGCCGCGGCTGTTCGTCGTCCACGCGGCCGAGGACGCCTGGTTCGTCGACGGCTTCCTGCTGCCGGCGCTCGGGCTGCCCGGCGGCGAGGTGCTGGTGTCGGGCAAGCTCGACCCCGGGGCGGAGATCGCCGGCGAGATCGAGCGCGGCGCGCTGAGCCCGGTGACCGTGGTGGTGCTCAGCCCGGCGTTGCTGGCGTCGCCGTGGGCGAGGCTCGCCAACCAGCTCGCGAGCTACGTCAGCGTCGAGGCGGCCGGCGACGGCAGCGCGGCGCTGATCCCGGCGATCCTGGCCGACTGCGACCTGCCGCTGCTGTCGCGGTTCCGGGTGCCGCTGGACTTCCGCCGGCGGGACGGCGGGGCCTGGGAGGACCAGGCGGCGAAGCTGCGCGCCCGGCTCGCCGCGCCGGCGCCGGTGGTCGCCGAGTGGGTCGCGCACGGCAGCGGACCGTCGCGCCTGCTCGACGCCGACGAGCTGCGCGAGGCGCACGGCTGGCTGACCGACGACAAGGCGCGCGATCTCGGGGTCGGCGACGACATCCAGCGCCTGCTGTCGCGCAGCGAGGCCGCGCTGGCCGCCGAGGCCGCCGAGGCCGCCGAGGCCGAGGCCCGGCGCCGGCGCTGGCGCCGCTGGGTCACGATCGCGCTGACCGCGCTGACCGTCGCGGTGGTGGCGGTGTCGACCCTGGCGATGATCGCCGCGCAGCGGTCGCGGGCGGCGCGCGAGCTGGCGCGGGTCGCCGAGGAGCAGTCGCAGGAGGCGCGCAAGCAGGCGCACCTCGCCGAGGAGCAGTCGCGCGAGGCGCGCAAGCAGGCGGCGGTGGCCGACGCGCAGTCGCGCAAGGTCCGGCAGCTGCTCGCCCGCGACTACGAGGCGCAGGGCAGCGCGCTGGTGATGTCCGGCCAGCTGGCGCAGGCGGTGCCTTACCTGGTCGCGGCGCGCGAGGCCGGGATGGAGGACGTGCCGCTCCGCATGCTGTTCCGCTGGGCCGCCCGCAGCGTGCCGCTGCTGCAGATCGTCCATCAGCCCGGGGCCCACCGCGCGGTCCGCGCCGTCGCGTGGAGTCCGGACGGACAGCGGATCGCGACCTCGAGCGAGGACCGCACCGCCCGGATCTGGGACGTCGCGAGCGGACGGGCGGTGACGCCGCCGCTGCCTCATCAGGCCCTGGTCCGGATGGTGGCGTGGAGCCCCGACGGCCAGCGGGTGGCGACCGCGAGCTACGACGACACCGCGCGGGTGTGGGACGCCGCCAGCGGCCAGGCGGTGACGCCGCCGCTCGCCCATCACGGGTTCGTGCTGGCGGTGGCGTGGAGCCCCGACGGCCAGCGGGTGGCGACCGGGAGCTCCGACAACACCGCGCGGATCTGGAGCCTCGCGACCGGTGAGAGCGTCGGGCCGCCGCTCGGGCACCAGTCGTCGGTGCTGGCGATCGCGTGGAGCCCCGACGGCAGGTCGCTGGCGACCGCGAGCGATGACGGCACCGCGCGGATCTGGAACGCGGTCACCGGGCAGCCGGTGACGCCACCGCTCGTGCACCGCTCGTCGGTGCCGGCGATCGCGTGGAGCCCCGACGGCAAGCGGGTGGCGACCGCGAGCGTGGACGGCACGGCGCGGCTGTGGGATGCGGTCAGCGGCAAGCCGACGGCCCCGCCGCTCGCCCACAGCAGAGCGGTCGCCGCCGCGGCCTGGAGTCCGGACGGGACCCGGGTGGCGACCGCGAGCGACGACGGCACCGCGCGGATCTGGGACGCGGCGAACGGCGCGCCGGCGACGGCGCCGCTCGTGCACGGCGGACCGGTCACCGCGCTGGCATGGAGCCCCGACGGCCGCCGCCTGGCGACCGGCGGCGACGACCGCAGCGCGCGGGTGTGGGACGCGGTGAGCGGCGCGCCGGCGATCGTGCCGCTCGCGCACGGCGGACCGGTCAACGCGCTGGCGTGGAGTCCCGACGGCGGCCGCCTGGCGACCGGGGACGGCGACGGGATCGTGCGGGTGTGGTCGGCGCCGGCGCGAGAGCTGGCGCCGCCGATGGTTCACCCCGAGGCCGTGCGGGACGTCGCGTGGAGCGCCGACCGGCGGCACATCGTGACCTCCAGCGCCAACGCGACGCGGGTGTGGGACGCGGCGAGCGGTCAGCTGGTGACGCCGCCGCTCGCGCCGATCAGCGGGCTGCGCGCGATCAGGGCCGTGGCCTTGAGCCCGGACGGCGGGCGCGTGGCGACCGGCTCGCTGTACGGCGCCGTGCAGGTGTGGGATCTGGTCAGCAGCCAGCTCCTGGCGCCGCCGCTCGAGACCGGTGGCCAGCTCTACGCGCTCGCCTGGAGCCCGGACGGCCGCCGGCTGGCGACCGCGAGCGGCAACCAGACCGCGCAGGTGTGGGACGCGGTCACCGGGGAGCCGGTGACCCCGCCACTCGAGCATCCGCGCCCGGCTTCCGCCGTGGCGTGGAGCCCCGACGGCAAGCGGCTCGCCAGCGCGAGCGTCGACGGCATCGCGCGGGTGTGGGACGCGGTCAGCGGCCAGCCGCTGACGCCGCCGCTCGTGCACCGGGCGTGGGTCAGCGCGCTGGCCTGGAGCCCGGATGGCACGCGGCTGGCCGCGGCGAGCCTGTACGGCACCGCGCAGATCTGGGACCCGGCCACCGGCAAGCCGGTCACGCCGCCGCTCGCGCACCGCGGCGAGGTCTACGCCGTGGCCTGGCATCGCGACGGCCAGCGCGTCGCGACGGCGAGCCTGGATGGGACGGCGCGGGTGTGGGACGCGTCCAGCGGGCAGCCGGTCACGCCGCCGCTCACGCACGACAAGGCGGTCAGGGCCGTCGCATGGAGCCCGGACGGCAGCCGGCTGGCGACGGCGAGCGTGGATGGGACGGCGCGGGTGTGGGACGCGGTCAGCGGCGAGCCGCTGATGCCGCCGCTCGTGCACAAGACGTGGCTCAACGCGCTGGCGTGGAGCCCCGACGGCACGCGGCTGGTCACGGCGTGCGAGGACAGCTCCGCCCGGATCTGGGACGTCTCGTGGGACACCGGCACGCTCGCCGACTGGCACGCACTCGCCGAGCGCGGCGATTTCCGCCTCAACAGCGACGGCATCCTGGTCGCCCGCGATCCGGACCGCGCGGCGGCATCCCCGTGATCACCCGCGGGCGGCGGTGCTACGCGGCGGTCTCGCCGGCCTGTTTCAGCGAGAGCCGCGCCTTGGCCTTCATCAGGTCGAGCAGCCGGCACGCCTGGCGGTAGCTCTCGATCTCCACTAGTACCTCGCCGCAGAGAAGATGACCGGTTGGCAAGGTCCGGGAATCGATCGAGAATCGACGAGCTTCATCACAGCGGTCAACCGATCAAAATCTCTGCGGCGAGGTACTAGCTCGTCGGCGCCGAGCGATCCGTCGCGCGCCCTGGCGGCGAGATCGTTCATCCGCTCTCGATCGGAGGACGACAGGGTGAGGGACAGGATCCCGTGCGCGACGCCGGGCGCCCAGGTCCCCCTGTCCGGAGCGATCGCCCGGCTGAGGATGCTGGCTTCATCGTTCCTCGGCGACGAGCTCATGACAACAGGCTACCAGATCGCCGCGGCGCGGTCAGGACCGCGGGAAGATCGCGCGCTCGATGAAGTCGGTCAGCGCCCGGCGGGCGCGCTCGGCGCTGATCGGCGGCGGGCCGCGGTGGCCGGCGAGGCCGTAGGCGGCCTCGACGACGGCCGCGTGGAGCACCCAGGCGGTGGCGTCGGGGTCGGGGACGACGTCGCGGCCGACCAGCGCGGTGATCAGGGTCGCGATCCGGGTGACCGCGACCTGCTCGAACGCGCGCGAGACCTCGGCGACCTGCGGATCGCGCAGCGACATCTCGCGGAAGCTGCGGGTCAGCTCGGGCTGCGACAGAACGTGATCGAACAGGATCGCGATGGTCTCGCTGATGGTCTCGTGGCGGGCGCGGCCGACGAAGCGCTCGGGGCCGAGGTCGGCGATCGTCTTGTGGTAGCCGGCGACCATCGTGCGGCGCGCGATCTCCAGGTAGATCTCGTGCTTGTCGGTGAAGTAGCGGTAGAAGGTCCCGACCGAGACCCCCGCGCGCTGGGCGATCTCCGGAGTGCCGACCGCATCGTAGCCGTGCACACCGAACAGCGCGGTCGCGGCGTCGATCAGCGCCAGGTAGCTGCGGCGGGCGCGATCCTGGCGAAAGTCGGGCTCGCGGGCGGGGCGCAGGACGACCGGGAGGCTGTCGAGCAACGGAGCCTCCAGTCCGGTGTCCGTGCCCATGCGCGGGTCCATGGCACCCACAATGCCCTTGACGCCATCGCGCGCGCCAGTCCAAAATTGAAACATCTTTCAGTTTCTGCGTCAGGAGGGTCCATGGAAACCGCCGCCGCCGCCACGTTCGCCGCACCGTCGATCGACGTGATCGAATCGCTGCTCGATGTCACGTACACGTGGGGGTACCAGGAGACCCGCCAGAAGCTGCGCGACCTCTACGACAAGGCCGTGCGCGCCCAGTGGATCTCCGACGACGTCCTGCCGTGGAACACCGACGTCGACCTCGGCCGGCCGATGGGGCCGGAGAACCTGCAGCCGCTGTTCGGCTCGGACATCCACGCGCGGCTGACCGAGGCCGAGCGCCACAAGCTCAACACCGAGGTGTTCTCCTGGACGCTGTCGCAGTTCATGCACGGCGAGCAGGGCGCGCTGCTGGCGACCGCGCAGCTGGTCGACTCGGTCGACAACATCGACAGCAAGCTGTACGCGGCGAGCCAGGTGATGGACGAGGCGCGCCACGTCGACGTCTACAACCGCTACGTGCACACCAAGATCGGGTTCTCGTACCCGATCAACCCGCACCTGCGGACGCTGCTCGACCTGATCCTCAAGGACAGCCGGTGGGACATGAAGTTCCTCGGCATGCAGATCATGGTCGAGGGGCTCGCGCTCGCCGCGTTCGGGATGATCCGGTCCAACACCGAGGAGCCGCTGCTGCGCGAGCTGACCTCGTACGTGATGGGCGACGAGGCGCGCCACGTCGCGTTCGGCATCCTGTCGCTGCGCGACTACTACCGCCAGATGCCTGAATCCGAGCGCCGCGAGCGCGAGGACTTCGTGTACGAGGCCGCGCGGCTGATGCGCGACCGCTTCCTGTTCCAGGAGGTGTGGGAGAAGACCGGGCTGCCGGCCAAGGAGTGCATGGACATCGCGCTCAACAACCAGGGCCAGGTGATGTTCCGCCAGCTGCTGTTCGCCAAGATCGTCCCGGCGATCAAGAAGATGGACCTGCTGTCGGACCGCCAGCGCCAGCGCTTCGCCGAGCTGGGGATCCTGCACTTCGAGAACTGGGCCGATCCGCTGGCCGATCTGCAGCAGAGTCCGTCCGGGGCGACGTCGGCGCGGCTGTAGCGCGGCAGGCGAGCCCGGTGCACGGTGGGCGTGGGCGCGCTATCGTGGGGCATGACTCGCCCCACGCCCGTCGCGTCCGCCCTCACCTTCGGGCTCGCGCTTGTCCTGGTCTCGGCGCTGGTCGCCTGTAAGAAGGACGCCAGGCATGAGCCGGCGGGGCCGACGCCGGTCACCGCGGGGACGATCGGGCCCGACGGCGTGCGCCGGGTCGCGATCGACGCCGGCAAGGACGGTTACCAGCCGGAGCGGGTCGGCGGCAAGCCGGGCGAGAAGCTGGTGCTGGTGTTCACCCGCACGTACGACGCGGCGTGCATCGCCCAGCTCAAGGCTCCCGACGGCAAGCTCGTCGATCTGCCGAAGGGCACGCCGGTCGAGGTCCCGGTGACGGTGCAGGCGGCCGGCGAGGTCGGGTTCGCCTGCGGCATGGACATGTTCCACGGCGCGGTCGTCGCCGCGGCGCCCTAGCGATCTCAGGTCCGGAACGCGACCTGGAAGCAGACAGGCTGTGCGGCGCCGCCGGCCTGGTACGGCGCGTACAGCCAGGCGCGCAGCGCGCCGGTGATCTGGGCCGCGAGCTCGGCATCGATCGGCGTGACCACCTCGGCGCTGGTGATGCGGCCGGCGTCGTCGATGCACAGCTTCGCGGTGATGGTCGCCGGCAGCGCGATGCCGGCGGGCGGCGCGATGCGCGGCGGGGCGCCGGCGATCCGCTTGACGGCGCTGGCGGGGACCATGATGGGTGCGGCGGCGGGCGGTGCGGCGGGCGGCGGGTTGCCGGCCGATGCGGGCGCGGGGTCCGGGGCGACCGGCGCGGTCGGGGCGGCTGCCGGTGGGGTGGACGGCGCGCCGGGCTCGGCGGCTGGCGCCGGGTCGGCCGGGGCTTTGGCCGTGGCCGCGGGCGGCGCGGCCGGAGCGCCCGACGGGGCTGTGGCCGCTGCGGTGGCCGCGGCCGGGCGGTTCGCGGGCGCCGGGATCGCCGGGTGGATCTCGTAGACCGCGCTGGCGCGCACGTCGATCTCCTTGCGCCAGACCTCGGCGTCGCCGGAGCGCAGCGCGACGACGTGGTGGCCGGCGGTGATCGACAGCTTGCCCGGGGGCTTGCCGAACACCACGCCGTCGACCGTGATGTCGAGCCCGCCGGGGGCCGGGCCGACGACCAGCGTGGCCTCGGTGATCACCGCCGAGCCGAGCGCCTCGAGCGAGACCGGCAGCGTCTGGCGCTGGCCGGCGACGACGTCGATCGACGTCAGCCAGCCCTTGTAGCCCTCGCGATCGATCTCGACCTGGTAGCTGCCGGGCGCGAGCGACTCGCGATGCGCCCGCTGGTCGGTGATCGGCTTGCCGTTGATCAGGATCGTCGCGTCGCCCGGCGCAACCTCGAAGTGGACGGTCCCGAGCGTCTGGTCGGGCGGCGGCGGCGGCGCGGGCCGGGGTGTGCGCGCGGTGTCCTGGTCGCGCGTCAGGTAGAGGCCGGCTGCCGTGGTCGCCGCGCTGACCAGCGCGAGGCAGAGCACGACGAGCAGGACGCGGCCGAGCGTGACCCGGCGCCGGGACAGCGGCGCCGCGTCGGGGAGGC
>JBGQCL010000310.1:0-14467 GCA_041495365.1 Kofleriaceae bacterium
CTGGCGCGCCGCGATCGCCCGGACCGCCCCGCGCGCGACGGGGTCGATCCGGCGGGGCCCGACCGCGCCGATCGCCCCGACCGCGCCGGCACTGCCCCGGGGCTGTCGCCCGCGCTGTCTGCGAGGGCGTCGCGGCAGGCGGAGCCGCACGGCCGGACCTGGCGCGATCTGCTCGCCGCGTTCGGCGCCGAGCTGGTGCGCGGCGCCGAGGCCGAGCTGCCCGTGGCGGACACGGGGCTCGGCGAGCTCGGTGACCGCGGCGAGCTCGGTGAGCTCGGTGAGCTCGGCGAGCTGTCCCACCGGCTCGCGTTGCCGGCCGCCGCGCGCCGCGCGCTGGTCGCGCTGTACGGCCTGTACCTGGTCGGCGAGCCCGCCATCTCGCTCGCCCGGCTGGCCCACGCGCTCGGCGACTGGACCGAGCCGCTCGGTCAGGGCGAGCTCGGCGCGCTCGCGATGCTGCGCCGGCGCGGCGGCAAGGTCGGGCTGCGCAGCTCGGTCACCGACCTGCTCGACGGCGTCGGTCCGCGCGCGATCCGCGTGGTCGGGACCGCCGCGACCGCCCCGCGCCGCGGCGCCGCGCGGCTGGCCCGCGACGGCCGGTCCGACGCGGCGATCGAGACCGAGCTCACCAGCCGGCTCGGCCGGATCGCGGTGATCGAGGGCGGCGCCGCGCCGGCGCTGCTCGAGGCCCGCCTGCACGGCGCGACCGCCGTCGCGCTCGTCCCGCCGCTCACCCGGCCGCTGCCATGGCCGCGCGACGCCGGCCTGGTCGTCGTCGCCGAGCCCGCGGCACCCGCCTGGGTCGCCGCGCTGCCCGTGCTCACAGCCGCATGACCTGCGCGGTCTTGCGCGACGCCCTCTCGTACTCCGACCTGGCGTCGCCGGCGGCCTCCAGCGAGCGATACGAGCCGAGGCGCACCCGGTAGAACGTGCCCTTGCCGGTGACGTCGGCCTCGGTCAGGTAGGGCTGGAACCCGGCGGCCTTGGTCGCGCTCAGGAACGCCTCGGCCTCCGCCTTGTCCTGGAACGACGACAGCTGGAGCGTGAACCGGACCTTCTCCGCCGCCGGCTCCGTCGTCTCGTTCGCAGCGCCCCGTGCATCGGCGTGCGCCTCGGACCGGCCGGCCGACTCGCGGTTGCCGGTCTTCTTGTCGGACTTCGATCCGCTGGACCCGCCGTCCTCGTGCTTGCGGGCCTTCCTGTCGCCGTCGTGCTTGTCGCCGTCGCGCTTGTCGCCGTCGCGCTTGTCGCCGTCGCGCTTGTCGGCCTCCCGCTTGTCGCCGTCGCGCTTGTCGGCCTCCGCGCGCGGCTTGTCGGGCTCCGACCGGGGCTTGTCGGCCGGAGGCGGCGCCGCAGGCTCGGCGCGCGCGGCATCTGGCTTGCCGTCGGCTCTGGCCTCGGGTCGCGGCGCGGGCTGCGGGGGCACGGCCTCGGCGCGCGCGGGCGCAGGCCGGGCGGCCCCAGGCCCGTCGCCGCGGCTCGCGGCGCGGCGCTTCTCGAGCTCGCCGATCACCTTCTCGACGTCGGTCGGCGCACCGCTGCCGGTCAGCGCGCCGTGGAACGACAGGTGGTCGGAGCGCTCCAGGCGGTCGAGCGCCGCCAGCGGATCGGTCGCCGCCGGCGGGTCAGCCCGATCGAGGTGGCCGCGGGCCTCGATCCGGCGGCCGACCATCACGCCGAGCACGAACACCATCCCGACGATGACGGCCCCGCCGAAGAACAGGTAGAAGATCTGGCGACCGTCGAGGCTGACCTCGATCTTGTCCTTGTAGAGCTCGGGCTCGCGACTGGGCATGCCCGAGCGTCGGCAACTCTGGCGACCGGGGCAAGAAAACCGCCTGAGCCAAGCTCACTGCATGGTGTTGACGATGAGCAGGGCGCTGGAGCTCGTGCCGGGCGGCGCGGGCACGGACTCGACGCGGAACACCCGGCCGCGCGTCGTCACGTCGGTGATGCCGTTGCCGACGAAGTCGCCATCGTCGACCACCCAGATGCTCTCGGTCGGACCGCGGACCACCTTGACGGGCGAGACCTGCTGGCCGATGAGCGACAGGGTGAGCGGCAGGAGGCCGGCCTTCACGGCGAACCCGATCTGGAACCCGGGGACCACCATCGGGATCTTGGTCGGGACGTTGCCGGGATCCCGCCCGAGGCAGGAGTCACCCGATACCCGGAACGGGTCGACCACCGTCAGGGTCAGCGCGCGGTTGCGGAACTTGATCGCAGGGACGTTCGCGCGCGTGGCCGGTGCCGACGACTGCCCCGGGCCCCGGCACGTGCCGTAGCTCGCCAGCTGCTGGCCATCGGAGCACAGCGGCGCCTTGCCATCGGGGCACGGCGACGGCTGGCCACTGGAGCACAGCGGCGCCTTGCCATCGGGGCACGACAGCGGGTAGCTCGGCGTGAGCTCGTACTGCTGCACGGTCAGCGAGCAGGGGTTCGCCTCGAACGTCGAGCTGTCGATCCGCCCGGTGAATGGATATTCGCTTGCGAGTACGAGATCCGTCGGCACGGGGCCACACGGCGGGGCGGTGAGTGGAATGCGGCCGATCGACAGCGGGTCCTTGGCGAGCCTGGGGTCGCGCACGCAGCTCTTGCCGTCCGGCTGCGACACGACGATCGGGTGGACGAAGCCCGTGTGATCGCCGACGACCGTGAACGCCTCGCCGGCGCGGACGACGTAGCGCTGGGGCCCGTTGAGGCACGCCTGCGGCGGCTCGATGCCCTCCATGCACACGCCGGGGACGCCGGGGGCCGGATCGGGCGGGTTCGGAGGGGGCGGCGCGATCGGGACACAGACCGTGCCGTTGCCGCACAACGGCGCCTTGGCTTCCGGGTTCGGAGTCTTGGCGGTCCTGGGCGTGAACGTGCACGCCTGGACGCAGCGCTTGTTGCGCAGCGGATCCGTGTTGATCGGCTTGCGCAGCGGGTCTGCCAGGCAGCTCCACCTGGTCTGGGCCTGGCCATCGACGGGGGGGGGGAACGGGTCCGCGCTCTGGTTGATGACGAGCGCCGCCTGCGCGAGGTCATCGCACTGTGCGTCGCTCACGCAGCCATCGACCGGCGTCGTCGACAGCTCGTGCTTGCGCTCCCAGAGCACCAGCTTGCCGGGCGCGGTGCCGCCGTTCGAATCGGTCCCCACCGTGTAGCGGCGGACCGAGCTGAGGAAGTCGCGGCAGGCGTCCTGCAGCCGAGGCGCCTCGGTCTTGAGGAAGCAGGCTCCGAGGTTGACGGTGCTCGCCGGGTGGACGTAGCAGGTGTAGCCCGCCGGGCAGTCGGCATCGACGTGCGCCGGGTCGCAGCCCTGGAGCTCGACGACGTCGCTCGGCTCGACGCCCATGTGGCAGAACGGCTGCGCCACGTCCTGGATGAACATCCCGGTGCGGTCGACGAAGGTCTGGCCGAAATGCAGCGACGGACCGTTGGTGGAGGTGACCGTGGTGTCGAGCTCCAGCGTGCCCTCGTAGGTCAGCGTCCAGTTCTCGGCCACGACGCTCTTCAGATCGGGGAACGCGGTGTCGCGCGCCACGGCGGGCCCGGTCGACGCGTCGGCCTGGACCTCGGGGGCCCCGAACTCCAGCGCGGTGACCGCCGCGGTGCCGGACACCGAGCACTGGACCTGCTGCAGCCGGGGCAGCTGGGCGTCGAGGTCGATGGGCAGCGTGCTCGGGAGGGCCTGCTGCACCGGCGGCGCGGTGATCCGCGGGCCGCCGGCGGACGCGCTCGTGTTGTCGCTGCTCGTGCAGTCCTTGGGCGGGTCGTCGCGGTTCGACAAGCTGTCGCGGAGCTGGTGCGCCATCACCAGCGTGGCCGAGGTCTGGAGCGCCTCGCCCGGGGCCGGGTTGACGTTGTCGGGCACGTAGTCGTCATCGACGTTCGCCACGAAGACCTGACCGGTCGACGCCGTGATGACCGCGAAGTAGCCGAGCAGGAGGGCAGGTTGCGGGAGCAAGGGCATCATCACCGCCTTGCCGGTGGAGTCCGTTGTGCTGTACGACGGCGGCTGCGTGAGGCCCTTGACGATCGTCACCGAGTTCGCGATCGCGCTCTCGGGCAGCTCGATCCCGGGGCTGCGGGCCCCCGGCCGGCGCGGCAGGTCGGGCTGGCCCAGCGGGAGGCAGTCCAGGGAGGGGTCCGGGGCGGGCGGTGTATTGGGCCGCAGGGTCACCTTGCGCAGGAACCGCGCGTCGATCTGGGTATCGCACTCCCGCTTCCGGTTCAGGACATCCGCGACGCGCACGGTGCCGTCGGTCGCGACGGCATAGACGTACTGCGCCTGGACGTTGGTCAGGTCATCGATCGTCATGCCGGCGGCGTTGCCGCCCATGCCGATCTGGGGGGACAGCGCCAGCGCGGAGACGCCGACCGGGCCGCCGTTGCCTTCCAGCTGGATCGGCAGCAACGTGCCCGGCACCGGCGCGAACGTCGTGAGATCGAGATCGACGACCGTCACCGGCGCCACGAGGGGCTTCGCGCGGATGTCGGCGCCGATCGCCAGCTTGCTGGTGATCTGCGTCTTGACCAGGACGGTGTCGGTGCGCGGATCGAGCCGGTAATCGAGCGCCACCGGCCGCACCCCCTCGGTCACGGCCTTGAACGGCGTGGTCGAATCGGGCGGGCACTCGGTCGGGCATCTCAGGTCCGTGAGCGTCTGGCCGGCGAGCACGCTGGGGGCACCGGTCGTCGGATCGAACTGGATCCCGCCGATGACGTTCGCGGCCGCCTTGCCGTCCGGGCCGGGGCCGAACTGGACCTCGGCGACGAGGTTGCAGCTCGGGTAGGCGATGTAGAGCCTGCTGGTCGGCGTGGCCGGGCACACCTTGCCCACGTTCACGGTGTCCAGGTCGTCGCGGAACGGCTCGACGATCATCGCCGACGGCTTGCTCAGGATCTTCGCGCCGTTCGGGGCGAAGACCGACACGCGGTCGATCTGGGGCCGCGCCGGGTTGCCACCGACGATGTTGCTCAGCGCGCTGGTGATGTCGAGCTCGGAGAGATCGCAGGAGCCCGCGTTGGCCGTGATCTCGAAGCATCCGGACTTGTCGGTGCCGAGCGCGACCGGGTCCTCGCCGATGCTGAGCGCGTTCTTGCCCGGGGTCAGCGGATCCGCGTCGAGCACCCGGAACAGGCTGGACGGCGTATCGCTGAACTGCTGCGTCAGCTGACTGGTCGGGAACATCGCGTCCGCCGGAACCGCCGGCCACTGCGCGAGCGCCACGGTGCCCGAGGCCGACTGCAGGATGAAACCGTACCAGCACGGGTTCTGGGCACAGAACGAATCCGATGCGTTGGGATTCACGGGGAGGTTGTCTTGCCCGGGAAACGCCGTCACCACGGCCGGCGCCACCGGCGTCTGCGGGGGCGACAGGGCCTGACAGACCGCCGCCGGCATCGCCGTCGTGACGATCGGATCCGACGTGGCGGGCGTGCGCCCATCGGTCTGCCGCATCTGGCCGTAGCAGGCGAACGAGACGTCGACCGGGCGATCGAGGTTGAGCTCGGTCGCGCCGAGCGTCGTGGTGTCGCTGCAAGCGCCCCCGAGCGCGGCGACCGCGGTGACCGCGGCAGGCAGCCAGCGGCGGGTCACGGGGCCCTCGGGGTGCCGATCCGCAGCACGACGCGGTTGCGGGTGGAGGAGTCGGGAGTGATATCGATCACGGCGATGGTGTCTTCGAGGAAGTTCGACACGAACAGGTAGTTCCGCGGCGGCGTGGGCGGCGGCGGCATGGGCAGCGCGGGGTCCACGGTCCGCAGCGCGACCGCGGCGTAGGGGCCGCGGCCCACCGAGACGATGTCCTCGACCTGCGACTGGCCGAACGGGTTCACGACGTAGATCTGGCCGTCCTGGAAGCAGGTGACGTAGACGCGCTCGTTGCTGTTGTCGAACTTGTCACCGTCGATCCTGGCGCCGGCCACGGCGGCCGCCGAGCCCTCGCGACACAGATCGCTGGAGCCGAGCAGCGTGTGGTTCGGCGTGCCGGAGGGGCCGATCGAGGTGTCCCAGACCTGGAGCGACGGCGGCGAGCGGTTCACGAGGTAGAGCCGCTCGGTGTCCGCCGAGAACTGGATCGCCCGGCTGTCGCCCGAGCCTCCCGCCATCATCCCGACGGCGTCGAGCAAGAAGAACGTGCCCGGCAGGAGATAGCCCGCGGCGCCGTTGCGCATGCCGACGGTGAACTGCTGCACCCGGTTGTCGGTGTTGCTCACGACGTACAGCGACTCCGGCACCAGCTCGGGGGCCCCCTCCCCCGGCCCGGGCGGTGGCGGCGGCGGCGGTGGCGGTGAGGACGCCTTCCGCACGGGGCGCAGGGCGGCGATGCTGGTCGCGCCGCGGGCGGCCGTGCTCGGATCGCCGAACACGCCGACCAGGATGTCCGTGATCTGGACCTTCGAGGAGTCGGCCGGGGCGTCGATCAGGGTCACCGCGCCGCTGGCCAGGTGCGTGACCATCGCGAACCCGTGCGTGACCGGGTTGCCCGCAGCATCGACCGACGGGAAGGCGTCGGCGAACACCGCGAATGGCTCGTTGGGCAACCCCTCGAGATCCGGGTCGCTGTACAGGGAGCTCAGGCGGTGCGCGTCATCGCACAGCGGGTAGGGATCCGAGCCGGCGGTGCAGTGCAGGGACGTGCCGTCGAAGTCGGCCCACGCGACCGACGGATCGCCGCGGGTCGGCACGAACAGGCGAAGCGGGTTCGCGCCGGAGCCGAGGTTCTGCACCGACAGATCGGTCGCGAAGTTGCCGACCCGCACACCGGCGTCCCGGTTGATGAAATACGCCTCGTCGCAGACCAGGGTCTGGGTGTTGTTCGGATCGCACTTGCAGGACAGCTTCGCGTCGTCGGGCGAGGCCATCGCCGGGAGACCGTTCACGAAGGACGGGCAGTCCTTGAGGGGGGGGGGCATCAAGGGGTCTGGCAAGGGGTCCCGCCACGACTTGATCAGGCTCACAACGCGCCCCAGATCGACGACGTCGATCGATCCGGAGTCGTAGCGTAGCTCCGAGTTCGCGTTGACGACGAACAGGACCTTGCCGTCCGGCGACACCTTCATGCCGGTGGGGAACGCCAGCTGATCGCGCGGCGGCTGGACATCGGCGCCGGATGCGGTGCAGCCGATCGCCGCGCCGCACACGAGCGCGCAGACCAGCCCGCGGGCCGGCCTGAAGGTGCGCGTTGGCGCAGCAGTCGTCGTGGCCATCCTCATGGGGTGCCGCTTCGACCGCGCGTCGCCGCGGGGGGTTGCCTGCCGGGATCCACGAAGCGGTGCGGGTTCTGTTGCGTCGATCACTTCCCTCACTTCTTTCCGTTGGGCGCCTCGGACAGCGCGGCGCGGGCCGCCGCGACGCGCGCGATCGGGACCCGGAACGGCGAGCACGACACGTAGTTCAGGCCGGCGCGGTGGCAGAACCCGACCGAGGTCGGATCGCCGCCGTGCTCGCCGCAGATCCCGACCTTGAGGTCGGGCTTGACGCTGCGCCCGCCGCGGACGGCGAGCTCGATCAGTGCGCCGACGCCCTCGGGGTCGAGCACCGCGAACGGATCGCTGGCCAGCACGCCGGCGTCGAGGTACGCCGGCAGGAACCGCCCGGCGTCGTCGCGCGACAGCCCGTAGGTGGTCTGGGTCAGGTCGTTGGTGCCGAACGAGAAGAAGTCGGCGTGGGCCGCGATCTGGTCGGCGACCACGCAGGCGCGCGGCAGCTCGATCATCGTGCCGATCGTGTAGGGAATACTCGCACCGCCGATCGCAGCGTCGAACGTCTTCGCGACCAGCTCGCGCAGCCGGCGCAGCTCCTCGGGGTGCATGACCAGCGGGATCATGATCTCGGGGTGAACTGCCCCGCCCGCCGCGACGACCTCGGCGGCGGCCTCGCCGATTGCGCGGGTCTGGATCTCGTAGATCTCGGGGAACGTGATCGCGAGCCGGCAGCCGCGGTGACCGAGCATCGGGTTGGCCTCGGTGAGCTCGGCGACCTTGGCCGCGACCTGCCCCGCGGGCTTGCCGAGCGCCGCAGCGACCTCCTCGATCTCGGCGGTGCCGTGCGGCAGGAACTCGTGGAGCGGGGGATCGAGCAGCCGGATCGTCACCGGCAGGCCGTCCATCACCCGGAACAGCTCGGCGAAGTCGCCGCGCTGCATCGGCAGGATCCTGGCCAGCGCCGCGCGCCGCCCGGCCTCGTCGCTGGCGAGGATCATCTCGCGGACCGCGAGGATCCGCTCGGGCTGGAAGAACATGTGCTCGGTGCGGCACAGGCCGATGCCCTCCGCGCCGAAGCTGCGCGCGGTGCGCGCGTCGGTCGGGGTGTCCGCGTTCGTCCGGACGCGAAGCCGGCGGAACGAGTCGACCCACGTCATCAGCGTGCCGAGCTCGCTGCCGAACTCGGCCGGGACCAGCGGCGCCGAGCCGAGGAACACCTCGCCGGTCGAGCCGTCGAGGGTCAGCGTGTCGCCTTCCTTGAGCTTGAGCTCCTTGCCGCCGCCGAGGAACGACGCGGTCCGCTTCACCGCGTCGACCCGCAGCGACGTGCACGACGTCACGCAGCACTTGCCCATGCCGCGCGCGACCACCGCGGCGTGCGAGGTCATGCCGCCGCGCGAGGTCAGGATCCCGGCGGCCGCCTTCATGCCGTGGATGTCCTCGGGCGAGGTGTCGGTGCGGACCAGCAGCACGGTCTCGCCGCGCTCCGCCCAGTCCTTCGCCGCGTTGGCGGTGAACACGACCCGGCCGATCGCGGCGCCGGGCGACGCCGGCAGGCCCTTCGCGATCGAGGGCGGCCGCGCCTTGGGGTCGATCGTCGGGTGGAGCACCTCGTCGAGCTTGGCCGGATCGACCCGCAGCACCGCCTCGCGCGGGGTCAGCTTGCCCTCGCCGACCATGTCGACCGCGATCTTGATCATCGCCTTGCCGGTGCGCTTGCCGCTGCGGGTCTGCAGCATGAACAGCTCGCCGGACTGGATCGTGAACTCGAGGTCCTGCATGTCGCGGAAGTGGTCCTCGAGCAGCCTGGCGACCCGGACCAGCTCGGCGTGGGCCGCGGGCTGCTTCTTCGCGAGCTCGCTGATCGGCTCGGGCGTACGGATCCCGGCGACCACGTCCTCGCCCTGGGCGTTGGTCAGGAACTCACCGTACAGCTCGGCGGTGCCGGTCGCCGGGTTGCGGGTGAACGCGACCCCGGTCGCGCAGTCGTCGCCGAGGTTGCCGAACACCATGGCCTGGACGCTGACCGCGGTGCCCATCGTCGCGGCGATGCCGTGCATCTTGCGGTAGTAGTCGGCGCGCGGGTTGTTCCACGACCGGAACACGGCGCCGATCGCGCCCCACAGCTGGGTGGCGACGTCGTCGGGGAACGCCTGGCCGGTGACCCGCTTGACCTCGGCCTTGAACCGGCCGACCAGCTCGCGCAGCGCGGCCTCGCCGAGATCCTGATCGCGCGCCGCCTTGTGCGCCTGCTTGACCTCGTCGAGGATGCGGTCGAACGGCGGCTCGTCCTGCTCGCTGGGCGCGACCACGCCCATCACGACCTCGCCGTACATCGCGACGAACCGGCGGTAGCAGTCCCACGCGAACCGCGCGTTGCCCGAGCGCTGGGCGAGCGCGGCGACCGTGGTGTCGTTGAGCCCGAGGTTCAGGATCGTGTCCATCATCCCGGGCATCGAGGCCGGCGCGCCGGACCGCACGCTGACCAGCAGCGGCTGGCGGGCGTCGCCGAACGAGCTCCGGGTCAGCTCCTCGACCCGGCGCAGCGCCTGGGCGACCTCGGCGTCGACCCCGTCGGGGTAGCTGGTCGCGCCGTGCGCCATCGTGTGGCGGCAGACCTCGGTCGTGATCGTGAAGCCGGGCGGCACCGGCAGGCCGAGCGCCGCCATCTCGGCGAGGTTCGCGCCCTTGCCGCCGAGCAGGGCCTTGTCGGATGCGCGGCCCTCGGCCGAGCCGCCGCCGAACTGTCGGACGTACTTCATGACGCACCTCCGAGCTGGCGGAAGTCTGCGATCCGCGCGAACGGCTCGTAGATCCGCGATAGCAGTGACAACCGGTTCTCACGCAGCACGGGATCGGGGTCCATCACCATGACTCCTCCTCGGTCGAAGAATGCGGCCACGTCGGGGCCGAGCTCGGCGAGCACGGCGAAGCTGTCGCGGTACTGGCGGTGCTCCAGCGCGTGCGACAGGCGGTCCTGGCGCTCGGTGAACGCGTTCCACAGCCGGGCCTCGGCCCCGCCCGCCGAGACGAACGCGCCGGGCTTGACCTCGCCCGAGATCAGGTGCTGCTTGGCCTTCGCGTCGTCGAGGATGTTCGCGATCCGCTTGAACACCTCGCGCGCGACGGAAGGCACCACCGCGACCGCGCGCGCCCGCATCCGCGCGTCGCACGGTTCGTCGGCCGACACGCCGAGCACCACGTCGACGTCCTGCGTGGCGAGGCCATCCTCGACCAGCAGGCCGCGCAGCCGGGTCCGGAAGAACTCGCGCAGCGGCTCGCGCGCGACGGCGGTCGCCAGGGTGTCGGCGTAGGCGGTGTGCGCGATGTCGATCAGCACGTCGATCCGCATCGGCCATCCCGTGTCCGCCGTGTAGTGCGCGCCGCCCGGGCCGCGATCGAGGACGATCTGGAGCACGCCGAGCGCCGCGCGGCGCAGCCCGAACGGATCGGCCGAGCCCGACGGCTGAAGCCCCGCGGCGAAGCAGCCGACCAGGGTGTCGATCCGGTCGGCGATCGCGACCAGCGCGCCCTCGGCCGTCGACGGCAGCGCCCCGCCCTGGCCCCGGGGGAAGTAGTGCTCCTCGATCGCGACCGCGACCTCGTCGGGCAGGCCGGCGAGCCGCGCGTAGTGCTTGCCCATCACGCCCTGGAGCTCGGGGAACTCGCCGACCACCGCGCTCGCGAGATCGGCCTTGCACAGGTGCGCGGCGCGCCGCGCGACGTCCTGGTTGCACGCGACCCGGTCGACCAGCGCGCCGGTGATCGCCTCGATCCGGGCCAGCTTGGCGCCGACCGTCTTGGCCGCGTCGCCGAGCCGGGCCTGGAACACCACCGGCGCGAGCCGCTCGTTCCACTGCTCGAGCGACTTCTTCTGATCCTCGCCGAAGAAGAACCGGGCGTCGGCGAGCCGCGACGCGATCACGTACTCGTTGCCGCGGCGGACGACGTCCGGATCCTTGACCACGGTCGCCATCACGGTCGCGAACCGGTTCGCGAGGTGGCCCCGGGCGTCCTCCATCGCGAAGTAGCGCTGGTGGTTGCGCATCTCGGTGACGATCAGCTCCTCGGGGACCTCGAGGAACGCGCGGTCGAAGCTGCCGCACAGCCCGACCGGGTACTCGCCGAGGTGGATCACCTCGGCGAGCAGCTCGTCGTCGGGGCGGACCCGCAGGCCGGTGTCGCGCTCGAGCCGCGCGAGCTCGGCGCGCACCAGGTCGCACCGGACCGCCGGGTCGACCACGACGTGGGCCGCGCGCAGGGCGTCGGCGTAGCCGTCGGGGCTGGGGATCTCGACCGCACGGTTGGCGAGGAAGCGGTGGCCGCGGCTGTCCCGGCCGCTGGTCAGCCCCGCCCAGGTCAGCGGCACGACCTCGCCGCCGAGCAGCGCGACCAGCCACCGCACCGGCCGGACGAACGTGGTCTCGCCCCAGCTCCAGCGCTGCGACTTCGGCCACGCGATCGCGCCGGCGAGATCGACCAGCAGCTGGGGCAACAGCGCGCGCGCGTCGCGGCCGGCGACGCTGCGCAGCGCGATGACGTAGCGCCCCTTCTTGCCGGCGACCTCGCGCTGGACCAGCGCCTCGGGGGACACGCCGTTCTTGGCGGCGAAGCCCTGCCCAGCCCGGGTCAGCGAGCCGTCGGCCGCGACCGCGGCAAAGGCCGGCGGGCCGACGATCTCCTCGTGCAGATCGGGCTGGCGGTCGGCCAGCTGCTTCACGATCACCGCGAGCCGGCGGGGCGTGCCGAGCGCCCGGACGCCGTGGTGCGCGAGCCGCGCCGCCGCGAGCCGCTCCTCGACCAGCGCCGGCAGCTCGGCGAGCGCGCGGGCCAGCATCCTGGCCGGGATCTCCTCGCAGCCGATCTCGAACAGCAGATCAGCCGGCATTGCGACCCTCCCTCGTGCGCGAGCGCAGCGCCCGCAGGTGCAGGGCCGCGCGGCGCGGCGCGCGGAGGGGTGAATCGCCCGGCTTTGCCGGGCGAGAGGGGACGGGAAAGTCCCCTCTGGATCGATCAGCTGGCATGGGGCTCCCCCCGATGCGGCGAGCACAGGGCCCGCAGGTGCAGGGCCGCGCGGCGCGGCGCGCGGAGGGGTGAATCGCCCGGCTTTGCCGGGCGAGAGGGGACGGGAAAGTCCCCTCTGGATCGCTCAGCCGGCATGAGCGATCTCCTCGGCGTGGGCCGCCACCGCGCGGGCCGCGGCCAGCGCGCCGGCGTTGACCCCGGCCGCCTCGGCCTCGCGATACGCCGCGACCGCCCGCTCGCGCAGCCCCGCGGGGAGCAGCGGGAAGCCCAGCGCCGCGCGCGACACGACGTAGGCCTCGGCGCACGCCTTGGCCATCGCGCGGACCCGGCCGATGAAGCGCTGGCGCTCGGTCACGCTGATCGCGCCGCGCGCGTCCAGGCAGTTGAACGCATGCGACGCCTTCATGCAGAACTCGTAGGCCGGCAGGACCAGCGGACGCGGCGCGCGATCGACGGTGCGCCCGAGCAGCCGCCGGCACTCGGCCTCGTGGGTGTCGAAGCTCGCGAACGCGATCTCGGGCCGCAGCTCCTCGAACTGGTAGGTCGAGTACTCGACCTCCCACGGCCTGCGGAGCTGGCCGTACGTCACGCGGCGGTCCCACTGGAGGTCGTACATGTTGTCGACGTTCTGCAGGTACATCGCGAGCCGCTCGACGCCGTAGGTCAGCTCCGCGGTGACCGGCATCAGATCGATGCCGCCGGCCTGCTGGAAGTACGTGTACTGCGTGACCTCCATGCCGTCGCACCAGACCTCCCAGCCCACGCCCCACGCCCCGAGCGTCGGCGACTCCCAGTCGTCGTGGACGAACCGGATGTCGTGCGCGGCGGGATCGAGCCCGATCGTGCGCAGCGAGTCGAGGTAGAGCTCCTGCACGTGCAGCGGCGACGGCTTGAGCCCGACCTGGAACTGGTAGTAGGCGCCCGCCCGGTTGGGGTTCTCGCCGTAGCGGCCGTCGGCGGGCCGCCGGCAGAACTGCGCGAACGCCGCGTTCCACGGCTCGGGGCCGAGCACGCGCAGGAAGGTCGCCGGATGGAACGTCCCCGCCCCGACCTCGACATCGACCGGCTGCTCGACGACACACCCGCGGTCGGCCCAGAACTTCTGCAGCGTGAAGATGAGGTCTTGCAGGTACATGGCGCCAGGAGCGGGGACCCTACCGTCGGCGGGCCATGCGGTCAAGCGCACGTCCCGAGCTAAGTCCTTCAGATCTCTTGACGTTCTCGAACGGGGCTCCGCGAGGCCCGGGAGTGGTTGCTCACTCGGCGTCGGCGACCGAGTCGCCGATCAGGGCGGCCGCGCGCCGGGGCTCGAGGCGGCCGATGAGCACCGCGGCGATGGCCTGGAGCACCGGCACGCGCACGCCGAGCCGGCCGGCGAGGTCGACGCCGGCGAGCGCCGCCCGCGCGCCCTCGGTGGTGGCCGCCGCGGCGGCGCCGCCGTCGGCGAGCCGGCGCCCGAGCTGGTAATCGGCCGAGCGCTCGGACGCGCGGACCAGCAGGTTGCCCAGCCCGGACAGCCCGACGAAGGTCCGGGCCTCGGCCCCGGCCGCGACGCCCAGCCGCGAGGCCTCGGCGAGCGCGCGGGTCAGCAGCACCGCCCGGGTGCCCGGCGCGATGCCCAGGCCGTCGGACAGGCCGAGCGCGACGGTGTACGCCCCGGACAGCGCCGACGCGAGCTCGACGCCGACCAGATCGTGCGAACCGTACACCCGCAGGACCGGCGGCGTGTTGAGCAGCCGGCGGCCCTCGGCGACGACCTCGTCGAACGCCGACGCGATCACGATCGACGACGAGTTGCCGTCGGCGAGGTCGTCGGGCAGCGCGGGACCGGCGATCGCGCCGAGCTTGAGCGTCGGCAGCCCCTGCTCCATCGCGAGCGACACCCGGTCATTGGACGGCGCGGCGAGCGCCCCGATCGCATGGACGACGATGTGGCTGCCGTCGATCGCGTCGCCGAGCTCGCGCGCGCGCTCGCGCACGCTGGTCGAGGTCACCGCGAGCACGATGAACCGCGCCTCGCCGGCGAGCCGCCGCGGATCGCCGGTCGCCTCGAGCGGCTCGGGCAGCGGCGCGCCGGGCAGCCGCGGGCTGCGCCGGGTCCGGCGGATCGCCTCGACCACCGCGGCGTCGCGCGACCACAGCACGACCCGCCGGCCGGCACGGGCGAGCACCGAGCCGAGCGCGGTCCCGAACCGGCCGGCGCCGGCGATGCCGATCGTATCGCGCCGCGCGGTCATGCCGCCTC
>JBGQCL010000311.1:0-14371 GCA_041495365.1 Kofleriaceae bacterium
CTGCGGCTCGTCGAGATCGCCGAGCGGAGATCGCCGGCGAGCCGCGATCAGGACGCGAGGTCGCGCGCCGCGAGACAACCCGGCAAGCCGAAGCCGCGCGCCAGCATGAAGGCAGCGGCCAGGAAGCAGCCGCCGCGCAAGAAGCAAGCGGCCAAGCGCCGAGCCATGAAATCCAAGAAGTAGGCAGTCGGTGTCCACGATCCGCTGCTTCGGGTCTCCAACGCGACACGCGAGCGACGTTTGCCATGCGGACGGCCCGGGCCTGCGAGGCCGCTCACTCCGCGAGCACCTTGTGCACGAGCTGGATGCAGATCGAGCCCTCGCCGACCGCGGACGCGACGCGCTTGACGCTGTTGGCGCGGACGTCCCCCGCGGCGAACACGCCGGGGAGGCTGGTCTCGTACAGGTGCGGCGGGCGGGACAGCGGCCAGCCCGCGGCCGCGAGCTCCTCGGCGGTGAGGTCCGCGCCGGTCTTGATGAAGCCCCTGGCGTCGAGCACGACGCAGCGCTCGAGCAGCTCGGTGTTCGGCGAGGCGCCGGTCATCATGAACACGTGGCCGATCGCGTGGCTGGCTCGCTCGCCGGTCCGCTTGTCCAGCCAGGTGATGCGCTCGAGCGCCGCGTCGCCGTGGAGCTCGACGAGCTCGGTCTCGACCAGCAGCTGGATGTTCGGCGTCTCCGCGATCCGGCGGATCAGGTAGCGCGACATCGTGCTCGACAGGCCGCTCGCCCGGACCAGGAGGTGGACCTTGCGCGCGGTGCGCGACAGGAACACGGCGGCCTGTCCGGCCGAGTTCGCGCCGCCGACCACGATGACGTCGTCGTCGCGGCACAGCCGGGCCTCGAGCGCCGTCGCGCAGTAGTACACGCCGACACCCTCGAACCGGTCCAGCGCGGCGAGCGCCGGCTTGTGGTAGCGCACGCCGGTCGCGATCACGATCGTGCGCGCGACCACCGACTGGCCGTTGAACTCGACGCAATACGGGCGGCGATCGCACACCAGGCGGCTGGCGGTGTGCGCGATGGCGATGTCGGTGCCGAACTTCTCGGCCTGCGCGAACGCCCGCGCCGCGAGCATCTGGCCCGAGATCCCGAGCGGGAAGCCGAGGTAGTTCTCGATCCGCGAGCTGGTGCCGGCCTGACCGCCGGGCGCGACGGCCTCGAGCACGAGCACGTCGAGCCCCTCCGAGCCGGCGTAGACCGCGGCCGACAGCCCGGCCGGACCGGCGCCGATCACGACGACGTCGCGGACCCGGGCCGCGTCGAGCACGGCCGCGTAGCCCAGGCACTCGGCCAGCGCCTCGATGCTGGGGTTGCGCAGCACGCGGATCCCGCGGCACACCACGATCGGCACGTCGGCGATGCCGACCCCGAACTGGTCGAGCAGCGCCTGCGCCGCGGGATCGTGCTCGACGTCGATCGTCACGTGCGGGTGTCCGTTGCGGGTCAGGAACTCCTTGATCCGCAACGTGCCCGACGAGTGCCGCGAGCCGAGCAGCACCATGTCCCCGGCGTCCTGGGTGATCAGCCCGGTGCGCCGCAGGATGAACGCGCGCATCAGCACCTCGCCGAGCTCGGCGTCGCTCGCCAGCACCGCACGCAGCGCCGCGCGATCCAGCTGCAGCACGCGGCCCGCCGAGCGCGCCCGCCCGCGCACCAGCGTCCGGGTCCCGGCGAGCACGTCGAACTCGCCCGTGAAGCTGCCCGGCTCATGCACCGTGATCAGGTGCTCGCCCGCGGCGTTCGGGTGCACGATCTCGAGCGAGCCCTCGAGCACGACGAAGAACATGGTCGCGAGATCGCCCTGATCGAACAGGATCTCGCCGGCGTGGAACGCGCGCTCGGTGCCGGCGCCGCGCATGCGCTCGAGCTGGGCCGCGTCGAGCGTCGGGAACGCCTCGGCGGGGCGCGGTGGCGGGGCGAGCGGAGCCGGGTCGGGTGGCATCGGCCGGTCACTCCGACAGGAAGCGCTCGTCGACGTAGCACCACGTCCAGTCCTCGCCGGGCTCGACCGACGTGACGATCGGATGCCGGCTGGCGTGGAAGTGCTTCGTCGCGTGACGGTTCGGCGACGAGTCGCAGCACGCGACGTGGCCGCAGGTCAGACACTCGCGGAGGTGAACCCACTGGCCGCCGATCTTCAGACAGTCCTGGCAGCCGGCGCCGGGCCGGTGCACGTGGCGGATCTTGGTCTCCGCCGCGTGCTCGCAGGGCGCGCTGAGGTCGACGTTGCTGGCCGTCATGCGCGCCACGATAGCCCTGAACGGCCGGGAGCGCACCCCCCGGGGACCCGGTCGCCGCTGGTCGGCGAAACGCCGAGCGACGCGCTGCCGCAGCGTGCGTCCTCGCCACGCGCGCGCCAGCGGGTAGCCTGCCTCGCCGATGTCCGAGCTCGATCGCGATCGTGCGCAGATCTCGCTCCTGCAACTCGCCTGGCCGATGTTCGTCGAGAACGTCCTGCGCGCGTCGCTGATGAGCGTCGACACCGCCATGCTCAGCCGGTACTCGGAGAGCGCGGTGGCGGCGATGAGCCTGGTCAACCAGTTCGCGTTCTTCATCCAGCTGCTCTACATGACGGCGTCGAGCGGCGCGTCGATCCTGATCACCCAGCAGCTCGGCGCGGGCCGGCCGCGCGAGGCCGGGCTGATCGGCGTCGGCAGCTTGACCCTGGTGGTCGCGCTCTCGCTCGTGGTGTCGTCGGTGTTCACGCTCGTCACCGGCCCGCTGATCGGCCTCTACGGCCTCGATCCCGAGGTGGCGCGCTACGCGCGGCAGTTCCTCGTCGTGTACGGCGGGCTGTCGTTCTTCATGGCGCTCAACATCGCGCAGGCCAGCATCCTGCGCGCGTGGGGCCACACCCGCGACCCGATGCTGGTCAACGTGCTGTGCCTCGTGCTCACCGTGCTCGGCAACGCGCTGTGCCTGTTCGGGCCGTTCGGCTTCCCGGTGCTCGGGGTGACGGGGGTCGCCGTGTCGACGGTGTTCAGCCAGGTGGTCGCCTGCGCGCTGTGCTTCGTCGCGATGCGGCGGCGGCGGCGGGCGCTCGAGCTGCCGCTCGCCGAGGCGGCGCGGATCCCCGGCCGGCTGTACAGCGCGATCCTCGCGATCGGCCTGCCGACCGCCGGGGAGAACCTGGCCTACAACGTGTCGCAGATCGCGATCATGGCGATGCTGTCGGCGCTCGGCGCCATGCCGCTCGCGACCTACGGCATCGTGATGGCGGTGCTGCGCTACGTGTTCATGGCCGGCGTGTCGATCGGCTCGGCCGCGCAGCTCAGGGTCGGCTACCTGGTCGGCTCGGGGCGCCACGCCGAGGCCAAGCAGCGCGTCTACCGCTACTTCGCGCTGGCATCGGCCTTCACGGTGCTGTCGGTGGCGCTGCTCGAGCTGTTCCACCGCCCCGTCCTGGGCCTGTTCTCCGCGGATCCCGGCGTCCTCGCGCTCGCCTCGACGGTGCTGCTCGTCGCGGTCGTCCACGAGCCGGGCCGCAACTTCAACAGCGTGTTCATCCCCGCGCTCAAGGGCGCGGGCGACGTCCGGTTTCCGGTCACGATGGGCATCCTGTCGATGTGGGGCATCGGCGTCGCGGGCGCGTGGCTGCTCGGCATCCGCCTCCACTGGGGCCTCGCCGGGATCTGGATGGCGATGGCTGCGGACGAGTGGCTGCGCGGCCTGGTGATGCTGCGGCGGTGGCGGTCCGGCGCCTGGCAGACCAGCGGGCGGCTGGCAGCGGCCGGCGCCGCCGTCGCGGAGGTCGCCGCGGTGGAGATCGAGGAGGGCATCTGATCAGAGCTCGATCACGCCGCCGGCGATCGAGTAGGCGTTGGGCCAGAGCTCGGGAGGTTCGTGGCGATCGCGATGGAGTGGCCCGACGAGGCGGTCCGCGACGGAGCGGACGGCTCGTCTGCCCACGCGTTTTCCATCCCTGCTAGCACGATCCAGGACACACACAGCGCGCGAAAGACCTGCATGGCCGGGGCGAATTGCAGGTGGGCGGCCAGGCCGCGGATCGCGCAAGTACGCGCAACTGCGCGGGCTCGCGGACCACGATCCCGACATATATGTCGCGGCGGTCAGTGTGGTGTTCCGGACATCGCGTCGTGTTCCGGTGTCCGCGCTGACCGGGCAGATGACTGGTCAGGCCACCTGGCCAGCAAGCCACTTGACAGCCCTACAAGGCGGTCCGTAAGCTCCAGCCCGATGTCCGGTCGCGCCGGCGCGCGGAGTCCGGTGGCGTACCTCGGAGACTCCACGCTGGGTCATCGCCAGCGCCTCACGTGTCGTCGTCGCCCTCACCGGCGAGCCTGCAGCTTCCGACAAGGAGAGTCCCAATGTTCTTTGCGAAACCGAGATACAGCTGTTCCATGACCTGCGCGGCCTTGATCTTTGCCGGCTGCGGTATGTCCGGTGAACCGGACGAGCCGGAGGTGGTCGAGGCGGCCACCTCGTGCCCGGTTCCGAGCTTCATCTCCGGGGCTCCAAGTCCGGTCGGCTGGGCGTCATTGAACGGCGGCACGACCGGGGGCGGCTCGGCCACGGGGCTGGTGGTCACCACGCTGTCGGCATTCAACACCGCGGCCAAGGGTACGACCGCCGCGGTGATCTTCGTCAGCGGCAACCTCGGGCAGGGCATCGCGACCATCGGCTCGAACAAGACGATCCTCGGCTGTTCGGGCACCAACCCGACCCTGAGTGGTCATGTCGGGCTGTCCAGCTCGGCCAACGTCATCATCCGCAACCTCAACATCGTGGGCTTCAACTGCAAGCCGCCGGACGTCGACACCGCGAACGGGGGCCAGTGTCAGAACGGTCAGGACGCCGTGACCGTCCAGAAATCGCACAACATCTGGTTCGATCACGACGCGATCTCCGATGGCTCGGACGGCAACCTCGACGTCAACCATGGTTCGGACTTCATCACCGTCTCGAACACCAAGTTCTTCTACTCGTCCGCGCGCTCCGACCCCAACGACACCGGCGCCGCGGGCCACCGGTTCTCGAACCTGATCGGCGGCAGCGACAGCAACGGCTCGGAGGATACCGGCCACCTGAACATCACCTGGGTCCACGACTGGTGGGCGCAGAACGTGGTCGAGCGGCAAGCGCGCGTCCGGTTCGGCAAGAACCATTTCGTCAACAACCTGTGGACGTCGACCGGCGATAACTACCTGATCGGCATCGGCGTCGGCGCCAACGTCCTCACGCAGAACAACGCGTTCGTCAACGTGAAGACCCCGATCAACACGACCAGCTTCGTGAAGCCGAGCATCGCGGCGAGCGCCGTCAAGTCCAGCGGGAACGTGCTCACGGGGGTCACGGGCACGCAGCCGACCGACCTCAACCCCGGGTCGGTGTTCACCCCGCCCTACACCCTCAACATCGGATCGGGATCGACCACGCAGGCGTTCGTCCAGGCCAACGCCGGTCCGAAGTAGCCGGTCACGGCGCTGGGACGAGGACGGGCGCCAGACGCTGGTGTGCTTCCGGCACCCGGCGATCGCGGTGGAGCTCGCGTTCGACCCGACGACCGTCCTGGGCATCGAGGCGCCCGCGGGCTGGGTTCACGACGGCCGGGTGGTAAGACCTGGGGCTATCCACTCTCGATCGAGGCCGTGGGACTGCTCTACAACAAGGCCCTGGTCCACACCCCGCCCGGCACCACGGCCAGCGATCCTCGTCGGTGAGCGACGTGACCGGCGGTACGGCGCCAGGCGTGCTAGTTCGTCGGGGCCGACGGTGAATCCTCGTCGACCGGCGCGGTGGCCTGCGGATCGTCGGCGGTTGCGCGGGCGCGCTCGGCGTTCGCCGTGTAGGTGACCCGGCGCTTGGCGTCGGTCTCGCGATCGGCCGCGCGCTCCCACAGTCGGCCGGCCTCACGCCAGGCCTGCGACGACGCCGTCGCATCTCTGGCGCTGAGCGCCTTCTGCTCGGCGGCCTCGGCCTTCGCCACGTGCGGATTTCGTCCAAAGCTCATCGCGTCGTGTATAGCCGGGCCCTCTGACACGGCGGGCCGCCGCTTGCCACCGCGAGCGGAACGCCGCGGCGAACTCGAGATCGCCGTGCCGGAACACGAACGGCGCCTCGACCGCTCCGGAGGCAGTGAACCGCTGGGCCAGCGGCCGCACCGTGGTGTCCGAGGTCGATCGCAGGCCGGTCGCCGGGTCGAGGCGGATCAGCTTGATGCCGGTCCAGAACGACCCGAACACCAGCCACCACTGGCTCTGGGCGTCGACGATCAGGTTCGGATCGATCGCGTTGTAATTGACCGCGCTGGTGCTCACGATCACCAGGCCGCGGTGGGTCCACGATCCGGCTGCGCCGGTCGGGCTGGTCGCGAGGAAGATCGCCGAGTGCTGAGAGCCGAACGTCGATGCTGCGTAGTCAGAACGCGCAGGGCAGCGGTCCGGGCGCGAACTCGCGACAGGCCTGCAGCGGATTGACGAACTGCACCGACGGAAGGGCGTGTCCGGAGAAGTCGAACATCGTCAGGTTGTCGTTCGGCGTCCCGGCGCCGGGCGTCCAGCCGACGCCGGGAATCCACTCCGGCTGCCAGTAGAACACGCCGGCACCATGCCCGCCGGGGACCGCGGCGAGCGCCGAGACGAGGTCGGAGACAAAGCCGATCTGGCCGCCGGGCGAGGCGGGATAGCCCGGGACCAGCTGGCTATCCAGCCACAGGAAGTCGCCCAGGCTGTCGCCGTTCTGGAGCGTCCAGCCGTACTGGGTCTCCACGATCATCACGTCCCTGTCGTAGCGCGTCGCGAGATTATTGATGTTGGTGCGGAGCTGGGTGAGCGTGCCGTGCCAGAATGGATAGTACGACAGGCCGATGACGTCGAACGGCACGCCCTGCGCGACGACGCGATCGAAGAACACACGCGAGAACGCGTTGTCGCCGCCCTGATCGAAGTGGATCACGATGCGCGGCATCGGGCCCGGCGCATCGGCGGCGCCCGCGGCACCGGCGCGCAGCAGCGTGCCGAGGTTGTCCCAGCCCGCGCCCGACCAGGCGTCCGCCCAGCCCAGCGGCCAGAGCATGCCATTGCGGATCTCGTTGCCGATCTGGATCATGTCCGCGGGCGTGCCCTGTGCGTGCAGGGCGGTGAGCACGTCGCGCGTGTAGGTCCGGACGGTCTGCGCCAGCGTCGCGAGGTCCTGACCCTGCCACGCCGCGGGGGTATTCTGGGTCCCCGGATCGGCCCAGAAATCCGAATAATGGAAGTCGAGCAGAATCCGCATGCCCGCCGCATGCGCGCGCTGGGCCATCGCGAGCACCGATGCCAGGTTGCTGTAGCCGCCGGGAGGATCGAGCCACAGCCGCAGGCGGACGAAGCTGGCGCCGTGGTCTGCCAGGATCTGCTCGGGCAATGCGGTGCGGCCGCGGTCGGTGAACGTGTTCCCGATCGCCGTTTCCTGGATCGCGAACGACAGGTCATGGCCGATCGCCTGGGGCGCGGTGTGCGGCGTGCCGAGGACGCGCAGCTCGCCGATGCACAGCGATGGATCACCGGTGATCTCGATGCGCACGAAGCGGGCCGGCGCCGGCTCGAGTCCAGCGCCAGGCAGCCAGCTCGGCGTGCCGGTGGGCAGCGTCCGGGCCGGGCCCAGCGAGCGGAACACGCGCGGCGAGATCGCGGTCGACAGCGCGATGGTGCCGGTGGCCGCGGCGCCGACGAGGTTGACGCCGAAGCCCGAGACGTCCTCGACGCGGCCGAGGTCGACCGTCAGGCTGCCGGGGACGGACTGCGGACACCACGTTGTCGCCGCGTCGCCATCGGTCGCCAGCCGTGCCGGATGATCGGCGGTCTCGCTCGACGCGGTGGCGGCGCGGTCGACTGCGATGTTGGCAAGCAGGATCGTCGACTCGCGCTCGTCGGCCATGGCGCGAGGAATGACGATCAATGACAGAACCAGGAAGGTGGCAAAGAATCGCATCAACACGTCTGCCTCCTGTTCGAGCACGCGAAGCACCTGCGTCGACATGCCAGGCGAGCACACACTACCAGGATGGGCAAAGCTTGGCGATCGAGCGGGACGGGCATACGCGTCGTGTGCCAACGGGCTCCACTGTGCGACCCGCACGACGCGATCCGGAGTGCGCACCGTGCAGCGGACGACCAAGTGCTCTCGACCACTGCCGTGGTCACGATTCTCACGCCGAAGCGAGCGGCGTGCGCACTGACCACCGGATGGCCAAAGCGTATTCTCGACTACTGCCGTGGTCGCGATTCTCACGCCGAGGCGAGTGGGCGTGCGCACCGGGCACTGCGGCCCCTGGCCGATCGTGAGGCAGGGCCGCTGCGACTCGCAGGCCGGAAAGCCTGCTGCCGGCCACGTGAACGACACGGCCCGGTGCTCGGGCACCCGACGGCTGATGTTCCTCGCGCGGCACCGGAAGCCAGGCGCGCTCCCGCTGCGTTCGCGGGTGGATGCGCATGGTAGCCAACACGAGCAGCGGCGGGCATGGCGTCGCCAGCGGTCAGGAGCATACGGCCGACCGCAAGGGGCCCGGGGAGCGCAGCGCGCAGCGACGGGGAGGCCCGCGATCAGCGCTCGAGCGTGGCGATTGCGTGCGACTCCTTGCCGATCTCGAGCGTCACGACCTTCTCGGTGACCTTCTCGGACTTCGTGCCCCAGTCCTCGAACACGGTCGCATAGACCTTGGTGCGCGCGCTCGCGCGGTTGCGGTCCGATGCATAATAGTGCGCGCGAATATCGTAGTCGCCCCTGGGCGCGTCGCGCAGCACGATGGCCGTGGTCGATTGACCGCGGTCATGGCGACGGTCAGACCCTCTGTGACAGACGCAGGTCCTGTGCCCGACGCAGCCCGGCGGCTGGTTATTCCTCGCGCGGCACTTGGAAGCCCGGGTGCGCTCCCGCTGCGTTCACACCTGGATGCGCCTGGATGCGCATGGAGACCAGCACGGGCAGTGGCGGGCATGGCGTCGCCAGCGGTCCGGAGCATACGCTCCCTGGCATCGACATGAGCACCGATCTCCTGTATCTCGCGCTGAGCATCGGCCTGGGCGTCGCCCAGATCGTCGCTGCCTCCCACACCGCGAGCCGCGTGCGGGGCTATGCATGGTCTGCCAGCGCTCGAGATACCGTGCTCTCACCGCTCGAGGGCGTCGCGGGCCGCCTTGCGCGCGCGGTCACGAACTACGGCGAGACGTTCCCGTTCTTCGTCGCGGCGGTGCTGCTCGCACACCAGACCCGGCGCGTCGGCGCCACCGTCGACGTCGGCGCCGCGCTGTACTTCTGGGCCCGCGTCGCCTACGTGATTCTCTATGCGCTCGGAGTACCGATCGTCCGCTCGCTGGCGTGGAACACCGCGATCCTCGGCATCGCGATGGTCCTGTGGGGTGCGCTGGCTTGACGGCGGCGCAGAACGGCCGATCGCAAGGGCAGCGGAGCGCGGCGCGGCAGCGACGGGGAGGCCGCGATCTCGGTCGCCACGCCGCCGATCGTCGCCACATGGCCGCCCCCGTCGTGTGCCGAGATCGGCCGGCGGGAAAACGCGAGGTGCCGCCGGTGTTGTCGTGTCAAGCCACCGTGAGGAGGCGAGCGGACGTGATCGGCCGAGACGTCGTGGTGAATGATCCGGGCAAGGGGACCCTCGCCGGAATCGCGACCTCCGGCGCGTCCGGCCCTGACCGGCGATCGGTACTTGGAGCGCGGGGGGCACGCGGGGTAGCCTGCTGCCCGCGATGGCCACCCCAGCGAGGATCGCGCTCTGTGTTGCCGCGGCGGTCGCGCTCGGTGTCGGCGCAGCCCCCGGGGGTGCCCAGCCGGCGCCGGCGGGCGGCGGGCGGCGGTGGACGGCGGTGCGCGCGGGCCGGTTGTTCGACGGCAAGTCGACGAGCCTGGCGACCAGCCAGGTGATCCTGATCGACGGCGACCGGATCGCGGCGGTCGGCCCCAGCGTCGCGATCCCGGGCGGCGCCGCGGTGATCGATCTCACCGGCGCCACCGTGCTGCCGGGGATGATCGACACGCACATCCACCTGTACGATCAGCAGAACGGACAGTCGGTCACCGCGCGGGCCGCGGTGGCGATCGGCAACGCGGCGAAGACCCTGAACGCGGGGTTCACGACGGCGGTCGACCTGGACTCGCGGGGCGGGTACGGCACGGTCGACCTCCGCGACGCGATCAACAAGGGGATCATCCCGGGGCCCCGGCTGCAGGTCGCCGGGCCGGCGCTCAACCAGCGCGCGGCCACCGCGTATCCGTCGCTGGAGCCACCGCTCCACGAGGGGCCGCTCGAGGACAAGAACCTGACCTCGCCGTGGCTCGCGCGGGCTGCGGTCCGCGAGGCGAAGCTGCGCGGCGTGGACTGGGTCAAGATCTTCACCACGCAGGACTTCGTCGGGGCCGAGTACCGCGTGTTCAAGCCCGACGGGACGCTGGTCAACACCCCGTCGCTGACGCTGGAGGAGGTCGAGGCGGTGGTCGGCGAGGCGCATCGCCTCGGGCTCAAGGTCGCGTGCCACACCTACGGCGGCGAGGGGCTGCACAGCTGCCTCGCGGCCGGGGTGGATGCGACGCAGCACGCGCTGGGGCTCGACGACGCTGCGCTGAAGCTGGTGGTCGCAAGGAAGCTGCCGCTCGGGATCACGGTGGTGGATCTGGTCGGCAACGAGGCGGGCGATCTGAAGGAGAGCGGGCAGCGGACCAGCCGGCTGCGGATGGCCGAGGCGGCGTTCAAGAAGGCGCTGCGGGCGGGCGTGGCGCTGCCGTTTGCCAGCGGCGCGGTCGGCGATCGCGACCTGCACGGCAAGCAAGCCCAGCAGTTCGCGTACTTCGTCCGGTGGGGTGCGACGCCGGCCCAGGCGCTGCAGATGGCGTTCCGCGTGGCGGCGTCGGTGCTGAACTACGACTGGGCGACCCGGGTCGGGACGATCGAGCCCGGGCGGTTCGCCGACCTGATCGCGGTGGCGGGCGACCCGCTCGCGGACGTGACCGAGCTCGAGCGCGTCGCGTTCGTCATGAAAGGCGGCGTGGTCATTCGCAACAGCCTGAAATAAGATGGTCGTGTTGACTGGTAGCCAGGAGAGTACCCCCCGCGCGACGCGACGCGCGGGGGGTGAATGGACCGGATTGGACTCAATGATATCAGTTGGTTAACGGGTCGTCCGTCGAATTTCGCCAATCTTTCGCCACCTCGACGGGGATCGCCGGGGCGGGCGACGAGTCGGGGGCGGGATTCGCGGGCGGGTTCGCGGTAGGCGCTGCCACAGGCGCACGGTTGTCGTGTGGCAACAGTGTGTCTGAGTGTTCCTGCGGCGCTCGCGGTCGGCGCGCTCGCGGGTCGGCGCGCTCGCGGTCGGCGCGCTCGCGGTCGGCGCGCTCGCGGGTCGGCGCGCTCGCGGTCCGCCAGCGCGTCACTCCATGATCTTATCGTCGGAGTCGGTAGGTTTCGCCGGTGACCGCGGAGACTTCGGGGCAGGCTTGGCGATTGGCGCAGGATTGGACTGGGGCACACTCGTCGAGTGCGCCAGATCTGGACGGGCGAGCGGCACGAGCGAGAGAGTCACGGCCTGTTGATCGACATCGCCGATCGTTATGGCCTTCGTCATGGGCTCAAAGCCCGTCGCCTCTGCGCGGATTCGAACGCGTGTCCCTTGCGGAGCGGGAAGGGTCAACGGCGAGCGTCCAGCGGCGATCAGCTTGGTCGCATCCTCCACGCGTAGCATCGCGTCACTTGGTTCGGTGACGATGGCCAGGGTCGACATCGCGGTGACCGGCGACGGTGACGGAGCGCTCGCGTTCGGCGGACGCTGCAGCGTGGCGGAGCTCGGCGGGACCGGTGAGCGTGGAGCTGGCGTAGGGGACGGCATCATGGCTGCGGGATCCGGCGTTACGCTCGTGGGATCCGCGCGATGCTGACCCACGAGGGCCGCGACCGCGACCGCGGCGCCGAGCCCAACGCCGATCGCAGCGGCGGCGACTCGCCACGAGCGCGGGGGGTGTGCGGGAGCCTCGATCGCAGATTGGCCTACTGCGTGGCTGTGCGTCGTACCCTCGGGTTGCCAGGCTGCGAGCGCGCGCGGGCTGCCCGGTGCGTTGGGTTCGCTCGATCCAGCCGGGGGCGGCAGCAGCGAGCGCGCCGCGCGATCGGGGAACCGCGCACGCATGGCCTGCTGTAGTTCCAGCTTGGCACCGCGCGACAACGCGGCGCCACAGGCCATCACCGCGGCGTATGCTTCCTGCGCGGTCTGGTAGCGAGCGGCCAGGTCGCGCTCCAGGAGCCGCATCGTCACCGCTTCAAGATCCGCGGGCACGTCGCGGCGCAAGGTACTCGGCGCGGAGATCCGATCGAACAGCACCGCGGCGAGCGTCGCTTGCTGGTTGTCGCGCTGGAATAGGAATTGACCTGTCATGAGCTCCCACAGCATGATTCCGACGGCGAACAAGTCCGAGCGACCGTCGATCGCGACGGCAGTGGTGGCCTGTTCGGGCGACATGTAGGCCGGCTTGCCCGAGATCAACGCCGAGCCTGGCGCCTGCGTCGCCTCACGTAGCTTGGCGATCCCGAAATCCATCACCTTGATCGCGCCGTACCAGCTCACCATCACGTTGCCGTGGGACATGTCGCGATGGATGACGCCTCGGACCGCGCCGCGCGCGGCGATCTCGTCGGGCGAGGACTGGACACAGGGCAACGGCAAGTGATGCGCGTGACCGAGCCCTCGAGGATCTCCCCGATGATGTGGATGATGACCGGATACGAGAGCGGCCCGGCCTGGCGTAGCGTTTCGAGATCCACGCCATCGACCAGCTCCATCACTAGATGTTGCGTGGCGAAATGCATATATCGCGATTGGCACTCTAGAGCGACTGTCAGGACACCGCGAAACGAAGGCACGCGATGCACTTCTGCAATCGCAGGAATCTGCGCGGAGCATATCCGCCGAACTGTGGAAGCTCGTAACAAACACCAGTAGCAAGTCGGATAGAACTGCTAACAAGTAACCGATCTCTCATGGGCAATATCGATATTCTGGTACGTGCCGAATAGTCTGCGGCATCATAGCCAGGGATATGCCGCGTCGTCAGAGATGTCTGATGACCAAGCCAGGAGTGCGCTCATGGTCACACTAGGGCAGCAGTCAGCTCTCCAACTCGCCTCGCATGAGTGGACCGGGGCGTTGGACCCCGGTGCGTTCGGGGCCGATAGCGCACGGCACGCGGATCACGTCGCGGCCGTAACGGCGGGCACCCGCTGTTACAGGCGATCTCGCCATCTCGTGTCCAGGCACCACGGGTTCGCCACCCGCTCGGCGAGTGTCTGATCTGAGGGCGCCGCCGGAATTGAGCGCTCGGACCCAGAGTGCCACCGCGGTTACACTTCGCCGCAGGCTAGGCGTTCGAGTCAAGCTCCTGGTTGCGATAGGTGACGGCTCGCGACGACGCATGCACCGTAGCCCGTGGGACTATTGGCCGGTTGATCGGCACATGACGCGGGCCGAATGATAGCCTGCAAGACGCCACGGGATGAGCGATGGTGGCCGGTCACGCCGGTCCAGTGCCTTCACAAGCTTGTTCATCGCCTTTCCGCGAAGAGCTTTCAGTAGCGAGGCCGTACTATCATTCATCCTTAACTGACGCGGGAATGTGGAATAACATAGGTGTCTTTCGTGGCCGGACCGCGTTCTTGTGTGATGCCACGCCGGCTGTATAGTAATCAAAATCGGGCGGCCATTCGGTAGTCGAATCGTAAATTGCTCCTTCAAAATTGGCCCCTTCCAAGTCTGCGTCTCTTAGTTTGGCTCCACAAATATTCGCACCCAGAAAGCTTGCACCAACGAGGTTGACTTCTGCCAGCACAGTGCCCTGAAGTCGTGCGCGCGAGAGATCAGCATTGCGCATATTACATCTCTCAAACAGGCATTCAGTCAGGTCAGCATCTGCGAATATTGCGGCTCGAAATGTGCACTCGAAAAAATATAAGCGACTAAGGCTGGCCATTGTGAAGTTGCCATCTCGGAATTCCAGACGCGCGACGGCAACTTGAGGACCATGCTCAGAACTGAGCTGCCGCTGATATGCAACACTGGAATATACTCCCTGAAAAAGGAAGCGAATCAGCTCAGTAGTACCACGCACAGATAGTGGTTGCTGATACAAGACGGGCGGATCTGAAATAATTCCTCTAACCATTTCTTTAGCCAGTATGAACTCTTGCAGCGCGAAGTGCGCAAAGCGAAACGCGCCATCTGAGGTCATGTTTAGGGGCTGAACTTAAATAACTTGGTCATCTGACCGCGGATCCTGATACTGTCTCTTCAAGAGCCATGGCCGATAGAACTGATCGCGTTTGCAGATGCGAAGCGTGCAAGGAACACCCGCGGAGCGCGGAGGCCACGGA
>JBGQCL010000312.1:0-14298 GCA_041495365.1 Kofleriaceae bacterium
CGCCGCGGCCGCCCGGCTGACCGGCGTGCTCGATCGGGTCGGCGGCGAGCACGGGCTGATCGCCAGCGCGAAGCGCGCGGCCGACGCGGTCGGCAACGCCGGCGCCGGGGCGAGCGGCTCGGTGGCCGAGCTGGAGCGCACGCTGCGCGAGCTCGGCGACGCGGCCCAGGCGTTCCGCGAGCTCATCGAGGACATCGACCGCGAGCCGGACATGCTGATCAAGGGTCGCGCCCAGGGGCAGCGATGACCGCCGCGCGGTCCGCCCTCGTCGCAGTGCTCGTGCTCGTGCTCGCGCTCGGGCTCGGGCTCGCCGGCTGCGCGCTGGGCTCCAAGGCCAGGCCGCTGGAGCTGCACTACTTCTCCGCCGAGTCGCTGGCCGCCGCCGCGCCGCCCCGCGCACCGGCCGGCCCGGCCGCGCCGCGGCTGCGGCTCGGCCAGGTCACGACCGCCGACCACCTGCGCTACCGGATCGTGCACCGCGACTCCGCACGATCGGTCGATCCCTACGAGACCCTGCGGTGGGCCGAGCTGCCCCGCGACTACGTCCGGCGCGCGCTGATCCGCGCGCTGTTCGACACCGGCGCGGCGGTCCAGGTGATCGGCGGCGTGGCGCCGACGCTCGACGTCGAGGTCACCGCGTTCGAGGAGGTGGTGCGGCCGGGCGGCCACGCCGGGCGGGTCCAGCTGGGCTACCGGCTGCACGATGACCAGGTCGTGATCGCGCGCGGCACCGTCACCGTCGAGCGGCCGGCGCGCGGTCCGGCCATGGACGCGGTGGTCGCGGCGATCGGCGCGGCGATGGACGCGGCGAGCGCGGAGCTCGCCGGGCGGATCGTGCCCCGGCTGCGCGCGCCGTCCGAGCCGAGCGAGCCGCCCGCCGGATCGCCCGCCGCCGCGCGGTGACGGTCAGCCGCGCGCGACCGGCAGCATCGGCCGGCGCGCGAGGTGGGCGACCGCCTCGGGGTCGGCCGGCACGGCCTCGCCGGACGCGAGCTCGAGCTCGAACCCGGCGTCGCGGATCATCTGGTGATCGTCGTGCGGCGTGGCGCCCGCGGTGGTCAGGTAGCCCTGGGTGAAGATCGAGTTCGCGGGGTAGAGCGCCATGACCTGGAGCGCGCGCAGCGTGATCTCGCGGCCGCCGGCGACCCGCAGGTCGGTGCGCGGGTGGACGAACCGGAACATGCACAGCGCGCGCAGCGCGAACCCGGGCTCGACCCGCGGATAGCCCGCGAGCGGCGTGCCGGGCCGGGCGTCGAGGAAGTTGACCGGCACCGAGTCGACGTCGAGCGCGCGCAGCGCGAACGCGAGGTCGAGCAGGTCGTCGAGCGTCTCGCCGAGCCCGACGATGCCGCCGCAGCAGGTGTCCATCCCGGCGCGCCGGGCGATCCGCACGGTCTCGACCCGATCGCGCCAGGTGTGGGTCGTGACGATCGCGCCGTAGTGGCGCTCGCTGGTCTCGAGGTTGTGGTTGAAGCGGTCGATCCCGGCGCTCGCCAGCCGCTCGGCCTTGGCCGAGGTCAAGAGACCAAGCGACGCGCACAGCTCGATGTCCAGCTCGGCCTTGATCTGCGCCGCGGCCGCGCAGATCACGTCGAGATCGCGCTGCGACGGCCCGCGGGTCGCGGTCACCATGCAGTAGCGCTTGGCCCGCGCGGCGTGGGCCCGGCGCGCCCCGGCGACCAGCTCGTCGACGGTCTTGATCGGCGCCTCGCCGCCCGGCGACGCGTGCTTCTGCGATTGCGAGCAGAACCCGCAGTCCTCGGGGCACGCGCCGAGCTTGGCGTTCTCCAGCACGTGGAGCGACACCCGCCGACCCCAGTGCGCGCGGCGGACCCGGAACGCGGCATCGAGCACACCGAGCAGATCGTCAGGCGGCGCCTCGAGCACCGCGCGTCCCTGGTCCCGGGTGATGAGCGCGCCGGCGAGCGCGGTGTCGGCCAGCGCCGACCAGGTCGGGTTGAACATGCCGGGACGCTAGCGAATGCGCTAGTTCGGCGCCAGCTTCATGAGCCGGTTGATCATCCGGCCGTTCGGATCGGCCTTCTTGCGGTCCGCCAGCACGATCAGCGCCGAGCCGTGGGCCTGCGACGCGCCGGTGACCGAGCCGATCCAGGACAGGCCCTGGTCCTCGGCCGCCTTGGCCTCGGCGGGCGACGCGAAGCTGCACACCAGGACGTCGATGCTCTCGACCGTGCCGCTCTGGCAGTCCGCCCCGAACGCAACCTTCGCCGGGGCCATCGCCGGCGGGGTCAGCTTGTCCGCCTTCCAGGCTGCGATCACCGCGTCGCGCGGTCCGGCCGGCGTGTCGCCGCTCTTGCCGCACGCGGTCAGCGCGAGCGCCGCAACCAGGAGCGTGAGCCTCGTGGGTCGCGCGCGCATCAGTCGTGATGTCCCCGGTGCCGGCCGTTGTCGTGCTTGACCCTCACGCGCTCGTTGATCCCCAGGGGACGTGCCCGTCCCCTCTGGCCCGGCAAAGCCGGTCCATTCACCCCTCCGCGCGTCGCGTCGCGCGGCCCTGCACCTCGAAGCACTGTGGTCAATGAGGGCGTTGTCTGGCAGGTGCCCCCGCATCAGTCGTGATGTCCCCGGTGCCGGCCGTTGTCGTGCTTCACTTTGACCCTCTCCTCGATGATCACCCGGTCGCGGACGATCACCGCGGGGCGGTCGTGGACGATCACCGCCGGCCCACCGATCCCGATGTCGACGTGCAGGCTCGGCATCGGCACGTGGGCCTCGACGCTGATCCCGGCGGCAGGGGCGACCACGGCCGCGCCGGGCGCCGCGACCACCACGGCGGGGCCGACGAACTCCGCGCGCGCGCCGATCCAGCCGACCGGGGCCTCGACGGTGACCGCCGGGCGCTCGTAGACCAGCGGCTGGTACACCGTGTTGATCTTCATCATCGCCGGCCGGGCCTCGACGTAGGCGCGCGGCGGATCGGCGACGTAGAAGTACGCGCCGCCGACCCGCTTGAACTCCGGCCCCTCGGGTGGCGCGAAGTAATGGAAGTGCGGGCCGGTGATGTAGCAGTACACGTCGGACGGGTCGTCGTCACCGATCACCGCGGCGACGTGGATCGGGTGATGGCCCTTGTAGGCGTAGCGCGGGCCGTCGTAGCCGTAGGCGACGGGGTCACCCACGAAGTAGTTCGCGCCGCGGTGGTCGCGGTACTGGATCTTGTCGGCGTCGAACACGTGGATGTGCGGGCCCTCGATGTAGCAGATGCCTCCACCCTCGGACTTCGGGAGCGGGTGGATGCCGACGTATCGGACCTGCTTGAGCCCGGCGGCTGCCGGTGCGGCAAGCAGGGCGAGCATGAGCAGCGCAAGGACGCTTCTGGGCATGCCCCAAGGTGTGGCGCAGCGTCGGGTAAGGTTACAAGAATCGGTGTGCGCGCACGTGTGCCTCGAGCCATTTCGCGGCGTTGTGGCGCTACTGAGCGGTGGTCGGTGGCGCGACCTGCGCGGACACCGAGAAGATCTGCACGATCTGGTCGAGCTCGGCGGTGAGCCTTCCCGACAGCGTCATCGGCTGCTCGGGCGGGCTGTCGAGCGGGATCTGGACCACCACCGCCTCGCCGGCGGGGACATCGCGCGCCAGCGCCATCTCGCCGGCGGACACCGTCTGTCCGGCCGCCTTGAATGCGTACTCGAGCCGGGTCAGCCGCATGGCATGGCTGGCCGGGTTGGTGACCTGGACGAACACGACATCGCGGTGCCGCGGCTCCTGCTGGACACCGAGCACATGAAGCTCGGGTGAAGGTCCGCTGCGACAGCCGGTCGCGAGGCCGGCGAACAGCCACACACCGATGCAGAGCGCGAGACCACGAGCGAACGGACAGGCGGGAACCGAGCGATGCATGACGACCAGGACCGCCGAGTGTGCGGCTTCCATGCCAGCGCGCAACTTATTGCAACCACATCGGCGCTGCGCGCGTTTCGCCACCGCGCGTTCACAGCCCCGGGCGTTGCTGTCGCGGAGGGCTCACGTGTACCGTCGTCGGGTGAAGATCGAGCATGGCCGCCGGGTGACCCTGAAGGTCGAGCTATCCGTCGTCGGAGGTGCCACCCTCGAGAAGAGCACGGTCGAGTACATCCACGGCGGAGGTACCATGCTGCCCGGCCTGGAGAGCGTGCTCGCCGGGCTGGAGAAGGGCGCCCGGCGCGAGGGCGTCCTCAAGGCCAAGGACGCGTTCGGCAACCCGTCGATGCAGCCGCTCAAGAAGATGAAGCGGTCCGCGTTCCCCAGGGACGTCAAGGTCGAGGCCGGCGAGAAGCTGGTCGCCAAGGGGGAGAACGACATGAACGTCGTGCTGCGGATCGAGAAGGTCGCGGGCGACGACATCGACGTCCGGCTGGTCCACCCGCTCGCCGAGAAGGATATCCGGTACACGGCCGAGGTCATCCAGGTCTCGGATCCGCGGCCGCCGCCCGTGCCCGCGCAAGCGCTCGACCTCGACGAAGAGTCGTGATGCATCCCCGTCGGCTGTACGCCCACCGGGGCGCGTCGGCCGAGCGCCCCGAGAACACCCTGCCCGCGTTCGAGCGCGCGGTCGAGGTCGGGATCGATGCGCTGGAGATGGACGTTCACGTCACCCGCGACCACCAGCTGATCGTGGCGCACGACGAGACCGCGGCGCGCACCTGCGGTGCACCGCTCGCCTGGGGCGACCTCGACCTCGCCGAGGTCCGCCGGCTCGACGCCGGCTGGGGGTTCGTCGCGCCCGACGGCACCCGGCCGTTCGCCGGCAAGGCGATCCGCGTGCCGACGTTCGCGCAGGTGCTCGACGCGTTCCCCGCGATGCGGATCAACGTCGACCTCAAGGGCGCCCGTACGGCCGCGCTCATGCTGGATCTGCTGCGCGACCGGCGCGCCGAGGACCGGGTCACCCTGGCGAGCTTCCAGCTCGCCACGCTGGTCGAGATCCGCCGCCGCGGTTACGGCGGTGAGACCGCGCTCTCTCAGGCCGAGGTCGCGGCGCTGCTCGCCCTGCCGGCGATGCTGTGGCGCCAGTTGCCGTTCACCGGCACGGCGGCGCAGGTCCCGGTCCACGCCGGCCGGATCCGGTTCGATCGCGCGACGTTCATCGCCAAGTGCCACAGCATCGGCCTGCGCGTCGACTTCTGGACGGTCGACGACCCCGAAGAGGCGGCGCGGCTCCTGGCGCTGGGCGCCGACGGCATCATGACCAACCACCCGCGCGCCGTGCGCCCGATCGTCCAGCGGTCGTGATCGTGTGGATCCGTGCCCGCTGCGGCGCGGTCCGTTCTGCGATTTCAGCGGAGGAACCTCCGCCGAGATGACTTTTCGCACGGTCGCCTCCGACCGGGGGCGCGCAGCCCGCGTCGACGAGCGCACGCCATGCGCGCGGCGCGTGTTGAAGATTCGACACGCGTGCTTGCCGCCACCAGCCGCTCTCTTGCCCTTGAAAGGTGATCGGTTCCGGAGCAATTTCCAGGCTTCCAACCCGATCGGAGTAGGTCATGGCACTCAAGAAAGGCGTCGAGGTCAAGCCGGCCAAGGGCAAGCTCGGCATCCTGTTGCCCGGCATGGGCGCGGTCGCAACCACGTTCATCGCCGGCGTGCAGGCGATCCGGCGCGGTCTCGGCAAGCCGATCGGCTCGCTGACCCAGCTCGGTCACATTCGCATCGGCAAGCGCACCGACGACAACTCGCCGGCGATCAAGGATTACGTGTCGCTCGCCGCGCTCGACGACATCGTGTTCGGCGGCTGGGACATCTTCCCGGATAACGCCTACCAGGCCGCGGTCCGCGCCGGCGTGCTCGAAGCGCGCCACCTCGAGCCGCTCAAGGACGAGCTCGAGGCGATCCGGCCGATGCCGGCGGTGTTCGAGCAGGCCTATGTCAAGAAGCTGAGCGGGCCCAACGTCAAGAAGGGCGCGACCAAGATGCACCTCGCCGAGCAGGTGATGGACGACATCCGCGCGTTCAAGGCCGACCACGGCTGCGATCGCCTGGTCGCCGTGTGGTGCGGCTCGACCGAGGTGTACCGCAAGCCCGCCGAGGTCCACAGCACGCTCGACAAGTTCGAGGCCGCGCTGCGCGGCTCGCACGACGACATCGCGCCGTCGCAGATCTACGCCTACGCCTGCCTCAAGATGGGCGTGCCGTACGCCAACGGCGCGCCCAACCTGTCGGTCGACACCCCGGCGCTGCTCGAGCTCGCGCGCCGTCAGGGCCTGCCGGTCGCCGGCAAGGACTTCAAGACCGGCCAGACCCTGATGAAGACGATCCTCGCGCCCGGCTTCAAGGCGCGCATGCTCGGGCTGTCGGGCTGGTACTCGACCAACATCCTGGGCAACCGCGACGGCGAGGTGCTCGACGACCCGGAGTCGTTCAAGAGCAAGGAGGTCACCAAGCTCGGCGTGATCGATCACATCCTGCAGCCCCAGCTCTACCCCGAGCTCTACGGCAACGTGTCCCACGTCGTCCGCATCAACTACTACCCGCCGCGCGGCGACAACAAGGAAGGCTGGGACAACATCGACATCTTCGGGTGGCTCGGCTACCCGATGCAGATCAAGGTCAACTTCCTGTGCCGCGACTCGATCCTCGCGGCGCCGATCGTCCTCGATCTCGCGCTGTTCATGGACTTCGCGCAGCGCGCCGGCATGAGCGGCATCCAGGAGTGGCTGTCGTTCTACTGGAAGTCGCCGATGACCCCCGAGGGCCTGTACCCCGAGCACGACCTGTTCATCCAGCTCATGAAGCTGAAGAACACGCTGCGCTACACCAAGGGTGACGAGCTGATCACCCACCTCGGCGCCGAGTACTACGACTGAGCGAGCTCTGCGAGGGAAGCGACGGCGATCGAGGCCCGTATCAAGGCGTGATGAAGATCAAGACCCGGATCAAGGCGGGCCCGTTCAACCACGGCGGGTAGCCGGGGGCGCGATGAGGATCAAGACCCGCATCAAGGCAGGCCCGCACGAGCAGGGCGGATAGTCAGGAGGCGCGATGAAGATCAAGACCCGGATCAAGGCGGGCCCGTACGAGCTGGGCGGATAGCCAGGAACCTGTAGCGCATGGCGCCCGGGAGAACGCTGACACGCGAGACTCGCCGTGGGCTGCTGCGCGGATGGGCGTCGGGACCGCGTCCGCCGAATCACCACCCGTCCTGCGCGGACCCCGCGAGGTAGGTGCGGGGGCAACGAACGGCCAATCCAAATCACGGCCGCGGCGCCCGACCCCATCCTGCTCGCGGTCGCCCACGGCGAGCTCGCGTTGGCGCGTGGCGATCCTCCCAGCCCTGTGAGCTACTGCCTCCGCGTCGACTCCCGCGAGGCGCCGGCCCGATTGGTTCGCTGCTGGAGGCGGCTCGTCAGCGCTGAAGGTCGAACACCGCGCGCTCGTGGAGCTCGCGCAGGACCGCGAGCCGGTCGTCGGCTGCGATCCAGCGCTCCAGATCATGGGCATCGACGAGGATGATGAGGACCGATCCCTCTTTGATCGAGCGGATTTCGTCGTGAGCTTTCGTGGTGAAGCCACCCGGGGCGAACAAGAACCCCGTGCGGACGCGGTTGTACTTCGTGGTGAACTTGGCTCGGAAGCTCCGGACCTCGTTTGAGCCACACGGTGACGACCAGTTCTTGCACTCGCCGAGCAGGTAGGAACCTTCGTCCTTCCAGGTCGGATCGTTGGAGCGGTTGTCGATCTTGAGGTCGATCTCCTCGATCCCGTTGTCGAGGCGCGTCGTGATCCGGCCGAAACCCGGGGTCGCCTGGAACAGCAGCTTGACCAGCTCTTCCAGCAGCTTGCCCTTGCGGTTGCGGTCGTGCTCCGTGCGAACCTGTGCCCATGTCTCGCGCAGCACAGCGATGACGTCCGCTTCCTGGAGCGCGACCTGGCGCTGGGCGCTCGTCACCTCGATCGCGTTCCGCACCTTGGCGCGCAGCAGCGCGTCGAAGGCACCGTTCTTCACGAGGTAGTCGTAGACGCCCAGCTCGAATGCCTGCTCGATCGCCGCTGGAGTTGCGTAGGCCGTCACGATGATCGGCTTGGCGAATGGAGCGAGGCGTGTGACCTGCTCGATGAGATCGAGCCCGGAGTCCGGGCCACCGGGGCCTTGCAGCTTCTGGTCGAGCAGCACGACGTCGAACTCGGGGCCGCTGGTCTCCAGCGCGCTCGTCGCTTCGGCCGCAGAGTGCGCCACCGAAACGACGAGCCCCTCGCTCTCGAAGATCTGACGGTACAGCCGCACGAACGGGGCTTGATCGTCGACGATCAGGATATGTCCGGCCGCGGTCATTCAGGGCTCGCTTCTGGCACCTCGATCACGAAGCGCGCGCCTCCGAGATCGCTGTCCTCGCACCATATCTTACCGTGAACTGTGTCCTCCACCACGCGCCTGGCAAACGCCAGACCGAATCCAGTTCCAGTGCCGTCTAGGCGCATCGTCACCCCCTCGAGAAATATCCGTGCTCGGTGCTCGACCGGGACCCCGGCGCCACCGTCATCGACGATGACCCGCACAGTGCCCGAGGTGTGCGTGATCGACAGGCGAACGGGTTGCCCAGCGGTCGTGGCTTGCACGGCGTTGCCAACGACGTTCGAGATGGCTCGGGCGAATCGCCCGGGCGGCGCGAGCACGTGGCTGGCTGCAGGGAAGGGCATGCGCTGGACCCGCCTGCCAGCGTCGATCCACCGCAATGCTTGGTCGACCACCGCGCCGATCTCGCACAGGACCGACGGCTCCGTGATCAGCTCGCTCATCTGGACCATGTCATCGACGAAGTTCAGGACGCTGGCGATGCCCTGCTTTGCGCCATCGATATGCTGCTGCTGCGTGCGGTCCACCGCCATCGAGGCCAGCGCTTCGAGGTCGTAGCGTACCGGGATCAGGGCGTTACGCACCTCGTGCACGATCAGCTTGGTCTGTTCGATCGTCGCTTCTGTCGCGCTCGCCACCGACCCGGGCAGTACCAGTGCCCGCTCGTCCTCGAGCAGCGCTCGCACCGCAGTGTGCCAGGGCCCATGTTCCAGCACAGCCTGAACCACGTCCTGCATCTCGGCGCTCGACCGGTGCTCGAAAAAGTGGTCGATGAGCACGCCGAGGCGCTCAAGGCGGTCGAGGGTCTGGCCATTGTACCCCCCACCTTTGGGGTCCACTTCGATCCCATGCGTGCTGTTGGCCTCCTGGAACAGCTCCCGAGGAGCATGCCATGGGTCACGCCGCCCGTAGCTCTGCGCCACCTCGCAGGTCATCAGCCAGCGCACGGCGTCCTTGCCGCGAAGCCGCAGGAATACTCGCCCGAGCTCCGTCAGCCTTGCGGGATGAGGCTGATTGCGGCGGACCAGATGGTTTTCGAGTGCGTAGCTTTCCATGAGCGCGAGACCGCTCACGAAGCCGGCGAAAGCACGCTCAGCTTCCAGCCGGTCGACCAGCGCCACGTGGGGATCGAGACAGTCGAGGGCCATATCGAGCGCCCGGAAGGCGAACGCCATCCTCTCCTGCGCATCTGTGGATGCCCGCAGTCCTGCGGCAGCTTCGAGATAGCGTGCGAACTGCGCAAGCTTGTTAGGCCACTCGCTGAACAGGCGCTCGACCCTAGCTGCCGCGCCAGCGCTCGCCAGCTCCCGAAGTCTTTGGAGGAGATGGCGGTACAGCTCGTGCTCGTCGACGTGGGGGACGGGCGCGTCTCCAGATGATCCGCGTTCCCGCTCCTCCAGGTACGCGCGCAGATCCTGCTCGAACCCCACGCGGCGATGATACCGGAGCCACCGCCGCGGGCAGCTTCACGGCCCCGCGATCGTCAGTTCACGCCGCGGCCCGTGAACAGGTCGCGCGGGTTGATGCCGAGCGAGCGCATGGCGGTGTCCCAGATCTCGTCGGCCGGAGTCTCGAATACCAGGCCGGGGTCGACGCTGGTGTGCAGCCACGCGCCGCGCGCCATCTCGCTGGCGAGCTGGCCGGGCGCCCAGCTCGAGTAGCCGAGCAGCAGGCGGATGTTGCGGGGCGGCTGGCTGGCGAGCGCGCGCAGCCGCTCGGGAGACATCGACAGCGAGATCCGCGAGGTGATCTCGATCGTCCCGCCGGCGCCCGGCTCCGCGATGCTGATCGGCTCGTGGAGCACCCAGCCGGTGCTCGGTGACACCGGACCGCCGGCCCACACGACCGCGGACGCCTCGCCGCGCCAGCTCATCTCGAGCGAGTCGAGCAGCTCCGCGGCGCGGATCGGGGACGGGTGGTTGATCACGAGACCGAACGAACCCTGTTCGCCATGCTCGATCATGAGGACGACCGAGCGCGAGAAATTCGGATCCGTGAGCTGCGGCATCGCAAGCAACAGCCCCGGGGCGAGGTTCGCGGACTCCACCTGCCCCCCAGTGTTCCGCACTTTCCGACCGATCGCCGCTGGAATCGATGACAAATGCTGCTCCCGCCCGGGGCCCGCCGGGACCGGGACGGCGCGGTCGGTCAGACCACCGGCAGCGGCGATGCAGCCCGGTGGTTTCGGCCGATCAGCTGAACCGCTGCTGCAGGCTCGGATCGGTCGCGCCGTCCTGCTTGACCGCCTCGGGAGCAGCCTTCTCGCTGTCGTCGTCCAGCCCGAGGCGGCGCTGCAGCTTCTTGAACAGCGCCGAACCCAGACTCAGGGCGAACCCGGTGACGACCGCTTTCACGAAGAACTTCATGACGGGGATCGTAGCATCGCGCCGCGCCGATCACGACTCGGTGTCGGGCGCCCGGTCGTGCGCCGAACCCGGCTCTTCGAGCGCCCCGCCGTGCTCGCTCCACCAGCGCTCGGCGGTCTGCCGGAGCCGACCGATCGCGAGCTCGCGCAGGAGCTCGAAGGCCAGCCCGGACACCACCGCCAGCGCCATGCTGCCGAGCGTGCGCGGCCTGGGTGCGAGCGCCGGCGCGGCCGGCGGCGTGGCTCGGGCGGCGGCGCGACCGCGGCCACCGACGAGAGCGCCGAGCGCGAACGCGATACCGACCGCCGGCAACGGGTGTCGCCGGACCTGCTCGGGCAGATCGATCCGATCGCGCACGTCGCCAAGCCGGCGCTCGAGGACCGCAAGCCGCGCGCGCAGCGAGGCCTTTGCCTGCGCGACGCGCCGATCGGCCTCGACGACGACGGGGTCCGTGGTGTTGCTCGCCATGAGATCGCTCAGCGCCGGAACAGCCGCATGCCGAGGTAGCCGGTGGCGAACGCGATGCCGACCGCCTTGAGCGGGTGCGCCTTGATCAGCTCGACGACGCGGTCGAGCAGATCGTTGCCTCGGCGCAGCGCCTGGTCCTTGGCCTCGAACATCCGCGCCTTGAGTGCGTCGGCCTTCTGCGCGCCCTGGTCGACGACGTCTCTCACGGTGTGCTTGATCGAGTCGAGCCGCTCGTCGACCGTGCGGGCGGTCGAGCCAACATCGGCCATGCCGTTCTTGTTCATCGTGGCTTTCTCCTGACGAAAGTATTGAACGAGCGAATGAGAATGCGTAACTCGGATAACGAGTCTGAAATCGAATGACGGAATTCAACTCAACTGACTGGATTCGTTGATGACTCGGCGCGCTAAGAGATTCGCTGCGACGTCCCGGAGCTGGACTCCCTGTGACAAGATCTCTCACCCGTGACTCACCTCGAACACGTTGCGAAAATGCTCAGTGTGACGGGAGCGCACAGGGCCGCGACCGCGTCATCGGTACTTGTCGGTGACGATGATCTCGCCGGCGACCTGATCGCGCGGGGCGCGCGGCGCGACCGCCGGGCGGGCGGATCGCTCTGCGATCACGCCGGGCACTCCGCCGATCTCCGGAGTCCAGCGCGGCTGGCGAACCACCGGCAGCATCTCGGTGACCCCGTACTCCAGATCGGCGGCGCCGACCTCGACCACCACGACCTCGTCGCTGGGGACGACGTACGCGGGCTGGCTGCGAGCCCGCGCCACGGGGTTCCCCGCCGGCTCGATCTCGATGCTGGACAGCTCGAACTCCTCGTACGCCTGCGACAGCTCGTGGGCGATCCCGCGCGAGGCCTGGCGGACCTCCACCGCGGTCGGCCTCGCGGTGGGCTCCTTGTGGAGCATGCGGCCGACCAGGTTGCATAGCTCGGCGGGCGCACCGCAGCGCGCGCGCAGCGGGGCCGGCGCACGCGTCAGGTGCATGCAGACGACCTCGGCGAGGCTGTGGCCGTCGAACGGCGGTCGGCCGGTCAACGCCTCGTACGCGATGACCCCGAGCGAGTAGAGGTCGCATGGCGCGCCGACGTCGCGGCCGGTCGCCTGCTCGGGCGACATGTAGATTGGCGTTCCCGGCGTCAGGCCGTCGATCGTCAAGCGGCCGATCGGCATCCGGGCGACCCCCCAGTCGAGCACGCGAAGCGGGTAGTCGTGATCCGTGGGAGTACAGAGCAGGTTATCGGGCTTCAGATCACGATGTACCACACCGACCTTGTGAACGGCAGCCAGCACGTCGGCGATGTCGCCGAGCAGCGTGGCGACCTCGATCGGGGACAGCGCGGTCAGATCGTGGAGCCGGTTCGCCAGGGTCTCGCCCTCGACGAGCTCCATCGCGATCCACGGCCGGTGGTCCGGGAGCACGCTGCATTCGTAGACCCGGACGATCCCGGGATGACGAATGCTGTCCAGGATCGCGGCCTCTTGCACGATGCGCGTGGCCATCCCCGGCTGGCGCCGCAAATCGCCATGCATGACCTTCAGTGCAGCACGACGCGGCAGGACGGTGTGCCCGGCTTCGTATACTGTAGCCATTCCACCCCGACCTATCTCCCTTACGATCCGATATGCACCCACCAAGGAGTCTCGACCAAGTTCGGCGAGGGGCTCGGAGGTCATGGTGGTTGCGGGTGCACGAACCTAGCCAGGAGTTTTGCTATCCAAGATCCAGTCGATTCGAGGCCAGGCTGCACAGCATGTGGCGCCAGCGCACGAAGCGAGATCTCAGCGAGCTGTGCTGGCACGTGGTGTGCTCCCGGTGGCTCCGTCATGGCCAGCTCGCAGGTTGAAGTCCCGCCCGCTCCGGACCATGACGCCGCATCAGGCCCGCTCCAGGCCGGTCACCTGATCTCGGCCTACCGCATCGAGGAGCTCGTGGGCGGCGGCGGGATGGGCTGGGTGTACCGCGCGCACCACGAGCTGAACCGGCGCTGCGTGGCGCTCAAGATCCTGCGCGAGGATCAGCTCGCCTGCGATCGCGCGATCGACCGCGTGATGCGCGAGGCGACGATCCTCGCGTCGGTCCCGCACCCCGGGCTGCCGCGGTTCTACGAGTGCGGCAAGCTCGACGACGGCCGGGCGTGGATCGCGATGGAGCTCGTCGAGGGCGTCGCGCTCGCCGGCTGCATGCAGGGCAGCCCGCTCGACGCCGACGCCGTGATCGACTTCGTGCTTCCGGTCGCCGACGTGCTCGCCGCGGTCCACCACCGCGAGTTCACCCACCGCGACCTCAAGCCCGACAACATCATCCTCTCGCCCGACGACGCGCGGTTCCCGATCCGCGTGATCGACTGGGGGATCGCGCTCGCGGGTGCGGGCGCGCGGTTCACCGCCATGAACGAGGCGATGGGGACGCCGACGTACATGGCTCCCGAGCAGGCGCGCGGCAACAAGACCGAGGAGCGCTCCGATGTCTACGGGCTCGGCGTGGTGGCGTACCAGGCGCTCACCGGGCGCGCGCCGTTCGTCGGGGCGAGCGCGGTCGAGATCCTCGTCCAGCACCTCAACCGCCCGCCGCCGGCGCTCGCGCCGCGCTGTCCGGACGCGCCGTATGGCCTGGTCGAGCTCGTCGAGCGCATGCTCGCCAAGGACTTCAAGGAGCGGCCCACGGCCGCCGAGATCACCGCGTCGCTCGGCAAGCTGCGCGCCGCGCGCCAGCCGCCGCCGCCGCCGCCGCCGCGATGGGTCGCGGCCGAGGCCGGCAACGCCGTGCCGCTGCCGGTGCTCGAGGCGACCCGGATCGCGCCGTCGACCCACCTGGTCCCGGCGTGGCCCGATCCCGAGGACTGAATCGAGTCGCCTCGGCTACTCGTCCGGCGGCTCGAAGGTGTCGAGGTCGAGGTCGTCCTCGTCGAAGTCGAGCTCGCGGAGGATGTCGGCGTCGGCGAGCTCCTCCTCGTCTTCCTCGCGGGCGGGCAGCGGGTTGGGCCGGTGGGCGACGCGGTGCTCGCGGTCGTCGGCGCCGCGCGCAGGCTCGTCGCCGTCCCGATCGTCCAGCATCGCGCTCGGCAGCATCGCGCTCGGCAGCATCGCGCTCGGCAGCATCGCGCTCGGCAGCATCGCGCTCGGCAGCATCGCGCTCGGCAGCATCGCGCTCGGCAGCATC
>JBGQCL010000313.1:0-14283 GCA_041495365.1 Kofleriaceae bacterium
CTAGCGGGACCTTCGCACCCGTGGGCTGGCGAAAGCGAACTTTGTGCTGAGAGTTCGGCTAGTGCTTGCGTTTTGAGCCAGCCTTGAGCTACATGATGGAACGTGCATTTCTTCGAGCGTAAAATGGGCGAACGCCGGTACCGCATGGTCGCCCAATCCGTGTGGGATCCCGTGAAAGGACGATCAGTTGCACGGCAAGTGGTCTTGGGACCGGCGGGACCCGCCGCCGACGGCAGACCTGGGCGACACGCGCACCGTGGGGACGCAGGCGGTGGGAGACGTGGGCGCGCTGCTCTGGGTTGCAGAGCAAATCGACCTCGTGGGGCACATCGACCGCGCGTGCCCAGGGCATGTGGCCAACGGCGGCCCCTCAGTGGGCGAGATGGTGCTTACGGTGGCTCTCCAGCGGGTGTGCGCGGCAGGGCCCAAGCGAGACCTGGCGCAATTTCTCGAGGACAGTCTGCCGCGGGCTTCGTGCCTGCCCGCTTCGAAGTTCACCGGCCAAGCGTTCTATCGCATCGCCGAGCGGGTCACGGAGCAGGAACTGGAAGCGGCGCAGATCGCGCTCGCACGGGCTGCGGTCGGGCGGTTCAAGCTCTCGACCAACGTGCTGGCGTTCGATACCACCAACTTCGACACGCACATCGCGACCACCACGGAGGGGGAGTTGGCGCGGCGCGGCCATGCCAAGAGCAAACGCAGCGATCTTCGGGTGGTGGGGCTGGGGGTGCTCGTCAGCGAAACCGGTCACGTGCCGCTGCTCTACCGCACCTATGCCGGCAACGGGTCCGATCAAGAAGTCCTCGAGAGCTGCCTCGAGGGGCTCGGACAGCTCCACGACGCGCTCGATGCCGGCGAAGGACGCCGTCGCCCCGCCACGCGTACGCTGGTGCGCGACGGTGGATTCTGGAGCCCCCAGCTGGAGCTGAGCTTGGATGTCGTCGGCTACTACAGCGTCATCTCGCTGCCGCTCAGCCACGCGGCTGCTGAGTCGGCGCTGGCGTTTGCAGCGCAGCCTGGAGCGATGAAGCGGCTTACGGGAAAGCTATCCGACGTCCGCGCAGCCCGGACACGGGCCACGGTCAATGACCTGGATCGGACGCTGATCGTCGTCGAGAGCCAGGAGTTGCTCGAAGGCCAGAAGCGCGGCATCGCGGCAAGGCTCGCGAAGGCGCTGGCCGAGTTGGAGAAACTCAAGCGGCACGTGGACGCGGGCCGGATCCGTCGAGCGAGTCTCGAACAACGCGTCAAGAAGGCCTTGCGACGTGAGCACCTCTCGGACTTCGTGATGGTCGACGTGGGTGGCACCGAGAAGAACCCGACGCTCACCTGGCACGTGGACGAGCAGCGTCGCAAGCACCTCGAACAGACGCGGTTGGGCCGGCGTGTGATCTGCACCGACCAGCACAGCTGGACCACCGAGCGCATCGTGAGCGCGTTTCGGGGCCAATGGAACGTCGAAGAACTGTTCCGCCGCGCCAAGAAAGGCGGCATCGCCCCGTGGGGTCCGTCGTTCCAGCACGCCGACGGCTCGCTGCGTCTTCACACCTTCGCGACCGTCATCGGATTGATGCTGGTCAGCCTGGCGAAGATCGCGCTCGGCACCATCGCCTCGGTGCGTTCCATGATGGACTCGCTGGCCGACATCCGCGCAACGCTGGTGCGCACGACGACGGGCACGACGGGGCGCCGGCCTACGATCGCCATCCCTCCGGAGCTGGACCCCGAGCAGCGTCGAGCCGCCCGAGTTTTCGAGCTAGCGAGATGGCTCCCGTCGCTCCTATCTTGATTTTCATCATGTATGAAATCTCGACACTTACCGACGGAGCTTCTCGCTGGGCCCACGAAAGTAGGGCTAGTTTCGCAACCTCACTGGCAGTATCATTGCCGAGCCTGAGTAGAGCGCATTTGTACGTCTTGGGCCAAAACGAGCAAAGGTGCCCAAGGCGGAGCATTACGAGCAACGATGTCTTGCCCATGCCAGCATCCGCAAGCACGAACATTTGCCGCCGGCCATCGTTGGGTACGACCGAATTGCAACGGGCAAAGAATGTTTTCAGTGTCTCAAACGCATCCGAGGTGACAACCACGTCGATGTCTTGATCCGCGGTGGCAGGGTTAGTCTGTTGACACAAGGATGGTATATAGTGCCGCGCGAGTCGAAGTGGGTCACCAAAGGTGTCGCCAATCAGCGCCAGCGTGCTCGATCTCTTCTTGCGTTCGGCCTTCAGCGCGCCGACAAGCTTGGGAAGCCAATTCTTGGCAATCGCAAAATCAAGCATGTCGCTATTCTCCTCGGGGCATTGTGTAGCGATCCCTTGCGTGGCGTACGTTACCGTAGGGCTGAACGTTCACAGGAAGATCTCCGGGATAAATGCGGCGGGCCACACAGTTCTGCAAGATAATGCAGGCATAGGCCAGCCGATCAAGCCAAGCCCCGGCGTCAAGGCATTCAGGCACCTATGCGGCCTTTGTCGTGACACTACGACTGGAATTCTCTTGTACAGCACTCTGCGAGAGCCGCTGCGGTGTCGCCGAGCGCTTATCAACTCCCATGCACCTACAGGGAGCCGAGCGGCCGATCGCCGACCTCAAGGTCGTGGGGACCACCGCACCACCGCACACTGGGTCGACGGCGCGGACATAGCCAGCGCAGTGGGCTACGCAACCCTGAGAACCGTTGCAAAGCCGCGATACCCAAGGTAGGGTCAGCGGGCTCTCATGGGGTTCGAGTCCCCCTTTGTGAGGCAGCCGCTCAGTCGTGGATCCGCTCGAACATCAGAATGTGGTCGCCGGGCAGGACCTCGGCGTCGCGCACGCGATAGGGCGCGCGGCCGGCCTTGATCTCCTGGAGCAGCAGCCAGTCGGCGTAGAACCCGGCGCGGGCCTCGGCGAGGGTCTGCCACGGCCGGTCGCGCGCCATCGTCGTGACGATCACCGCCGGGGCGCGCGCGAGCACGCACTCGGTGCAGTGGCGCTCGTGGCCGATCCACTGCCGGGTAAGGAGCTCGGGCGGCACGGTGCGGCCGGCGCGCGCGATCGCGGGCTCGGTCAGGCCGACGAGGTCGATGATCGGCAGCTGCGAGTAGTAGCCGATCGCGCCGATCGGCACGGTGGCGACGGTCGCGCCGCGGAAGTGCTCGCGGAGGTAGCGGCCGACCGCGGCCCACTCGACGACGCGTGGGCTGGCGCCCTGCGGCGGGATCGCGTGCGCGACCGCGGCCCGGCCGCCCGCGGCGAGCGCGCAGGTCGCGGCGGCGAGGGCACCGGCGAGCGCCGCGCGGGGCGCCCATCGCGTGCGCGCGGCGAGCCGGCGCGCGAGCTCGGCGATGCCGGCGAGGGCGAGGACGGTCAGCGCGGGGACCAGCGGGAACATCATCCGGCTGTAGTCGAACAGGTCGCCGCCGCTGCGCAGGAAGAACGCGATCCAGGCGGCGGCGCCGGCGAGGAGGAAGCCGGCGGCGCGGCGCGGGCCGGCGGGCAGCAGCAGCGCGAGCGGCGCGGCGAACGCGAGCGGAAAGTCCGCGATCGCGCCGGCGAGGTAGGCCAGGCCGAGCTCGAAGTGACGCCAGGTGCCGCCGGCCTTGGCGTAGTAGGTGTTGGGCAACAGCGCGCCGAACGCGGCGTAGCGCGCGGCGCAGATCGCGGCGAGGATCGCGGCCAGCGCGATGAGGGTGCGCGGCCGGCGCAGCGCCGGGAGGATCGGCAGCGCGACGGCGAACACCGCGGCCTCGGGGCGGACCAGCAGCGCGGCGCCGATCGCGGCGATCAGCAGCCAGCGGCGGCCGGCGAGCGCGGCGAGCGCGATCGCGGTGACCGCGGCGGCGGCGAGCGCGGTCTCCATGCCGGTGATCGCGTTGAGCAGCACGAACGGATCGAGCGCCAGCACGGCGGCGACCGCCACCGCGAGCACCGCGGGCCACCGCGGCTGTGCCGCCGCGCGCCCGGCGACCACCGCGGCCCACACCGCGAGCGCGAGGGCGAGGGCGAGGCTCGCCGTGCACACGATCTGCGCCAGATCGATCAGCTGCGCGGTGAACCGGCCGCCGAGCCAGAGCACCGCCAGGTACAGCGGCCCGGTGAAGCCCTCGACCGGCGGATCGCCGCAGTTGAACCGCAGCCCGCACCCGGCGTCGAGGTTCTTGACGTAGCGCAGGTAGATGAAGGCGTCGTCATAGACCCCGCCCCAGTGATCGCGCGCGAACCGGGCCACGGCGATCGCGACGATCGCGAGGGCCGCGCCGACGGCGAGGATCGTGAGCCGCGCGACGCGACGCGCGGTCGCCGGTCGTGAATGATCCGCCCGGCTTTGCCGGGCCATCCCCCAGAGGGGGGTCACGGGAAGGCCCCCTTTCGATCGACGAGCCGCGCGCGCACACCGGCAGGATATCACCGCGGGCGCCGCCGCGATCGAATCAGGGCGATCCGCTCAGTGCGGCGTGCAGTCGACCGCCGGCGGGGCCGCGGTGCCGACCTTGGTGTTCATCGACGGCGCACGCTCGAAGTCGAACATGTCGAGCAGGTTGTGGGCGGTCCGGTCGCGCTCGGTCACGTGCTGGCCCCGGGGCATGAACACGGTCTCGATGAACGCGAGCATCGAGGTGTGGTCGGCGACCGTGTGCGAGACGTACTGGCGCTTGGAGAACGGCGAGATCGCCAGGAACGGCACGCGGATGCCCGCCGAGTCGAACCCGATGCACCCGGCCGGGAACGGGCCGGTCGGGTTGGCGGCGAACGCCGGGCACAGCTGGCCGGCGAGCACCACGCTGGTGGTCGGATCGCCCAGGACGTTGAAGCTGCACTGGGAGCCGCCGCCCGGCAGGAGGCTCGCCGGCGGGTTCGACAGGTCGGCGCACTGGCCGGGCGCGATCGCGTCGGGCGCGGGCAGGTGGGGGGGCTGGACGTGGTCGTACGCGCCGCCGTGCTCGTCGTAGCTGATGAAGATGACGGAGTCAGCCCAGTGCGGCCCGTTGCGCACGGCGTTGACGACCTGGGCGACGAACGCCTGGCCGCGCTGGATGTCGGTCGGCGGGTGCTCGTCGTTCTCCTTCGCCGGGTTGAGCACGCCGAAGTTCGGATCGATGAACGACACCTGGGGCAGCGGGGGAAGGTTCGGCGCGCCGGCGACCTGGCCGAGGAACACGGGCAGCGGGAAGAAGTGCGGATCGACCTTGGTCGCGCTGAACGCCCGGAAGCTGCCGCCCTGCGGCACGTCCTGGAAGTAGTCGGCCCACGACACGCTGTTGCGCTCCATCAGATCGAAGATCGTGCCGGTGATCGGCTGGTAGCCGTCGCCGATCGGGAACGTGTCGCTGGTGGTCAGGTGACCGAACGAGGTCGCGGCCAGCAGGTACGAGCGGTTGGGGAACGTCGGGCCGAGCACCGACGCGAACATCCGATCGCTGATCGCGAAGCTCTGCGCCAGGTCGTAATAGAACGGCAGGTCGTCCTGGTTGTAGAACCCGATGGTGTCGTTCTCGTGGTTGTGCTGCTCGGTCTCGGCGTTGACCCGGACGAAGCCGTTCATCGGCGCGTGGTGCCGCACGTCGTTGGGGTGGTCGAAGTTGGCCTCGCGGTGGGTGCTGACCCAGCCGTGATCGAGGTCGGGAGCGGGGCAGCGGTTCGGATCGTGGAACGCGTGGATGATGCCGCCGTCCTCGTCGAGGTTGGCGTTGGCGCAGTGGAACGCGCCGTGGCGATCGAACTCGCAGCTCAGGCCGTCGACGCAGCGGTGGTCGCCCGGCGCGCAGCCGGTGCGATCGTCGCGATCGCCGTCGCCGTCGTCGTGATGGCCGCGCGGCCGGTGATACGGACTGCCCGGCGCGTAGGCCAGCGCGCCGAAGTAGTTATCGTACGAGTGGTTCTCCTGCATGATGACGATGACGTGCTTGACCTTGTGGATCGCGTCGCGATCGTGGTCGCGGTCGCGGTCGCCGTCGTCGCGGTCGCCGCCGGCGCGCGCCACCGGCGACGCGTCATCCGCGCCCGGATCCTGCACCGCGCAGCCGGCAAACAGGCACCCCAGGGGCAAGGCCAGAGAGATCCATCGAGTTGACACCCATGCGCTCATCAGTGACTCCCGTGTTGAGGGGCGCGCATCATAGCGATCGCGCCGGCAGACACACGGCGCGATCCTGTGACATTTTTCCAGAATGGCGCGTGATGCAGATCGCGCGTGCGGCGCGGTGATGTCACCTCAGATTTCCAAGGCGAGTGCACGGAGATCCCACAGCGGCGAATCGCCCCGCTGCGTTTGCGAGACAGCGCGTCTGCGACGATCGAGGCGCCGCAGTCTCGCACTGTCATTGCCATGTCGCGTGAGGAAATCGCGATGAAGCGGCTTTATTGCAACGGCGTGCAGTCGCTCGCCGGTGGCGCCGCGACGCCGATCTCCGCGGCGAGCGATGGCGAGCCGTCGAAATCGAACAGGTCCGAGGTCACCGCGGTGTGCAGTCGATCGCCGGCGGCGCCGCGACGCTCACGGTCGTGCGGAGCGATGGCGAGCCGTCGAAGTCGAACAGATCGAGCAGGTTGTCGGCGTTCCGGTCGCGCTCGGTCAGGTGCTGGCGCTGACCGTCCACGAGTGGCAGGAACGCGGTCTCGATGAACGCGAGGATCGACGTGTGGTCGGCGACCGCGTGGGAGACGTACTGCGGCTTCGAGAACGGCGACACCGCGACGAACGGCACCCGGACGCCGTACTGATCGAACCGCGCGCACGCTTCGGGGTACGCACCGGCCGGGTTGGCCGCCAGCGCCGGGCACAGTGCGATCGCCTGGGCCACGGTGGTGTCGGAGCTGCTCTTGCGGTTGCTGCGGCACTGCGCGCCGCCGCCGGGCTGCAGGCTGGCCGGCGGGTTCGACAGGTCCTCGCACTGGCCGGGCTCGATCGGATCGGGAGGGAACGCGGGCGGCGGTGGCACGTGATCGTAGAACCCGCCGTGCTCGTCGTAGACGAAGAAGATCACGGAGTCGGCCCAGCGCGGCCCGTTGCGCACGGCGTTGATCACCCGCGACACGAATGCCTGGCCGCGCTGGATGTCGGTCGGCGACTCCTCGTCGTTGCGGCTGGCCTTGCTGAACGCGCCGAAGTTCGCATCGACGAACGACACCGACGGCAGCTGGCCGGCGCCGGCCGCCTCGGCCAGGAACAGCGGCAGCGGCAGGAAGTGCTTGCTGAACAGCGTCGAGCCGAGCACGCGGAAGCTCGCGCCCTGCGGCACGTCCTGGTAGTAGTTCACCCACGACACGCCGTTGCGATCCAGCAGGTCGAAGATCGTGCCGTGGACCGGCTTGTAGCCCACGAGCGGCGGGACCTCGTCGGACGTCACCACGTGACCGAACGACGTCGCGGCCATCAGATAGGCGCGGTTGGGGAACGTCGGGCCGAGCACCGCGGCAAAGAACCGGTCGTCGATCGCGAAGCGCTGCGCGAGCTCGTAATAGAACGGCAGGTCATCCTGGGTGTAGAAGCCCATGACCTGGACCGCGCGGTTGACCCGGGCGAAGCCGTTCATCAGCGGCGCGCGGCGCGCGGCGTTGGGCTGGTCGTAGTTGACCTGGCGGTGCACGCCGGTCCAGCTGTGATCGGGGTCGGGCTGGACGCAGCGATCCGGGTTGTGGAACACGGGCACCATGCGGCCGCTGTCATCGAGGTTGGCGTTGCTGCAGCGCAGGCCGCCGGCGCCGGCCGTGCAGCTCAGGCCGTCGACGCAGCGGTGGTCGGCACCGCTGCAGCCCGCGCTGCCGGCCGCCGGCGCGTGGTACGGGCTGCCCGGCGCATGGACCAGCGCGCCGAAGTAGCTGTCGAACGAATGGTTCTCCTGCACCACGACGATGACGTGCTTGACCCTGTGGATGCCGACCTCGGGCGGCGCTCCACCGCTCCCCGTTGCCGGGCCGCCGCCGCTTCCCGAGCAGGCGAGCAACAGACACATTGCGACGCCGGCCAGCGGCACGCGTCGAGACAGGACTCGCGACCCTGCACACAACACACTCATCCCGGAACCTCCTGAGGGGTTCCTCCAGGTGTGAGGGCTGCGACCGAGTCTGTCCATCCCCCTTGCGCGCGCGGCCGTCGACCCGTGCTCGACCGCCACAGCGCGCTCCGGACCGCGTGCGCCAGCGCTCGACGTGCCGCCGTGACACACCGGCGTCACCGCGGCGTGGCTACCCGGCGTGCGCGGTGGCCATTCCGCGGTCGCGTTCCAGCAGGTCTTCCAGCTCGGCGTGGCATTCTCGGATGTGCTTGCGCAGCGCGAGCATCGCCTTGTGAACTCGGACCCGCAGCGCGCTCTCGGAGCACGCCAGCTCCGTGCTGAGCGCGGCATATTGGACCTCGTCGAGCGCATAGCGCCGCAGCAGCCGCGCCTGGCGGTCCTGGATCTCGCCCTGCGTGGCGAAGCAGTCGAGCGCGCCGCGGACCATGCGAATGATCTGCTGGAGCTCGAGCTGGAGCCGCGGGTCGCGCTGGACCAGCTCGTGGAACGCCGGCGTCCGGTCGGTGTCGATCGCGTCGACCGTGGTCGGTAGCGAGCAGTGGTTGGCGTGCCGGGCATCCTTGCGGAGCAGGTCGATCACGCGGCGCCGGATGATCACCTTGACCAGGCCGAGACTTGCGCTGGAGCTGGTCGCCACCGACCACGCATTGTGGATGCATGCCAGGGTGTCGGGCTCGCCGATGGCCGAGACCACAAAGCCATGCGCCGCCGCGTGGGGCACGCCCCACAGGCGCATGACCTCCTTGGCGACCAGATCGACGGTCTTCACGAACCCGGGGTCCGCGAACAGCTCGTCGAGCTGGCGATTGCAGGGTGGTGCTGGTGGTGAGAACTGTGATTTCCGCATGTGGCTACCTAGACCTGGTGATGATCGGCGTCCCATCGTTGTGGCTCGTGTGCCATTCAGGACACCTCGTTGCTGTTGATCGGAATTGTCGACAACTGCTTCTTCTTTCGTCTGGACTGCGGCCGGGATCGAGTCGGGATTGCAATGCACGAGTCGCGGTGGCGGCCGAGATCGTTAGCGCCCCCCGGTCGCGTGCTTTCCCAGCAGCTGCTGGAACGCGGGACGCGCACGAACATCGCGGAGGTCCGGGTCGGTCGAGAGCAGCCCGACGATGCGCGTGGTCCCCTCGCCATCGAGCCGCGTCAGACGTCGCAGCGCGGCATCGATCGTCTCGAACTTGCCCAGGCGGTAGAGCGCGATCAGCAGGTTGACCCACAGCCCCTCTGTCTGGTGGATGCGATCGAGAGTGGCCAGGCAGCGCTCGGCGGCGGCCGAGGGGTTGTCGTGCAGCAGATCGTACGCCGCGCGATCCTCCGCGATGACCGCCTGCTCGTACGGCGACGACGCGACCGCCTCGGCCATCTCGAGGTACTCCGCCGCAAGCTCCGAGCCCTCCGCCATCGCCAGCACCGCCTGGAAGCTCAGCGCGTAGAACTCCGAGATCTCCCCGGCGAGCTCCGCGCGCGCCAGCTCGTGGCGGAACTCGGCATGACGGTGGGTCTTCAAGTACATGTGAAGCCGCCGGCGGGTCAGGAAGCTGCGTGGATCGCGCCGCCGCGCGCGGCGACCGGTGTCGAGCTCCGGAGTCGGCGATGGCAGCGGGTCGCTGTCCGGGCTGCGAATACATGGCGGCTGCGTGTTGGCGCCGCTGGACGCGCGATCGCTACGCCAGATGCGCTCCGTGAGCCGCTCCGTGAGATGAGCGGCGCGGGATGCGTTCAAATCCTCGTCATTACTCACAATGGCAATGGTTGCCTGCATGGTTGCCTTCTCGCGCGGAGTGCCTGCGAAGTCGGGCGCTTCCACGACGGAACGGAGCCCGAGCTTCGCGTTTTCTGTCCGGCGCCACTCCGCGGCGCGGCACCGGCGTTCATTGCTGTATCGCAGCTGCACGCCCGCGGCGTTAGCCGTGATTCGCGACGTGCCCATGGAACCCGGGCCGGGATGCGCGGAAAGTTCGGTGGTCCGCCAGACGTTCCGGTTGTTGCGCGAGATGTCGAGTCCGGTGGAATGGCGGACCGCGATCCGTCCACAGCATGGACTCGCGGGCCTGGATAACGTTTTTCGGGTACGCCACGACACGGCGAAGCCGGTCGATCGCGCCCGGTGCTCGATTCACCACCTCGATTCCTCGTCATCCCGTGCGTCTCCACGACCATCCATATCGGGCGATCCACCGCCCGCGGCGCGCGCTCGCGCACCCCGCCGCCGCGAACCGCGTGGTCGGCTCGCGCGGTCGCAGCGTGATCGCCGTGATCGGCATCGATTGCTATCACCGCTGGCCGCGGCTCGCGAATGCGGTGCGGGACGCCATGGGCGCGTTGCAGCTGTTCCAGCGGCTCGGGTTCGAGCGGGTCACCGAGCCGCTGCTCGATCACCGCGCGACCGGCGCGGCACTGCGGTCGCTGGTGACCGATGACCTGGCCGGGCTCGGCCCGGACGACAGCCTCGTGGTGTTCTACGCCGGCCACGGCGCGGCGCGGCAGCATCACCTCGGCGATCGCGTCGTCCGGACCGGGTACCTGATCCCGGTCGACGCCTCCGACGCGCACGGCAAGGTCTCGACGTGGATCGAGCTCGAGGGCTGGCTGCGCGCGGTCGCGCTGTTGCCTGCCCGGCACATCCTGGTGATTCTCGACGCATGCCACAGCGGCATCGCGCTCGATCCGGCGATCCGCTGGCGGGACCTGGGCTGGCCCGGCGACGCGCAGCTGTCCGCGCTGAACGCGCGGCGCAGCCGGCGGATCATCACGTCGGGGCTGGACGATCAGGTCGTGTGCGATGGCGGTCCGGTGCGCGGACACTCGCTGTTCACCGGCTGTCTGATCGAGGCGCTCGCCGGGGGCCTGCGAGCGCGCCATGGCGGCGTGGCGACCGGGTCGGAGCTCGGCGCGTACCTGCAGCGGCGGGTCGCGAGCTATCCGGACTCCTGCCAGACACCGGACTTCGGCGCGTTCGTGTTCGATGATCGTGGCGAGATGCGGATCCCGCTCGCGACGCCGCGTCGCGCAGGACCTCTGGCGGACCGCTGCCGCGGTGCGCTGGCGCGTTCCCGGTGCACGCCGTGAGCCGCCGCGGTGCGGCACGCGTGCCGCGCCGCTGTCCGATCCGCGTTATCCTCGCCGGGTGGCAGATCCGCACAGCTTCGGCCGCTACCGCGTGACCGGGACGCTCGGCGCCGGCGCGATGGGCGAAGTCTACGCCGCGATCGACGAGGTGCTCGGGCGCGAGGTCGCGGTCAAGACCCTGCGCGGCCACCGCTCGGAGCTCGCCGCGCGCATCCTCGACGAGCGGTTCCGGCTGGAGGCCCGGGCGATCGCGGCGCTGCACCACCCCGGGGTCGTCCAGGTGTTCGATATCGACCTGTCGGCCGACCCGCCGTACCTGGTGATGGAGCGGGTCGCCGGACCGTCGCTCCGCGAGCGGCTGGCGGCGGGCGCGCTCGAGCTCGACGAGCTGCGCGCGATGGGCATCCAGGTCGCGCGGGCGCTGGCGGCCGCGCATGCCGCCGGCATCCTGCATCGCGACGTCAAGCCGGCCAACATCCTGGCCGCCGGCGCCGGGACCTGGAAGCTCGCCGACTTCGGCGTCGCGCACGTCCCCGACTCGTCGCTGACCCTGACCGGGCAGTTCGTCGGCTCGCCGGCGTACGCACCGCCCGAGGCGCTGGTCCGCGGCCAGTCGAGCACCGCGGGCGATGTCTACGCCCTGGGCGCGACGCTGTACGAGGCGGCGACCGGGCGGTGGCCGCGCCGCGACACCGAGACCGGCGCCCTGTTCGCGCCGCTGCCGCCGCTGCACGAGCTCGCACCCGGCCTGCCGGCCGAGCTGTCGGCTGCGATCGATCGCGCGGTGGCGGCGGAGCTGGAGCACCGGCCCTCGGCGTCCGAGCTGGCCGATGCGCTCGCGAGTGCAGGGACCATGGTGGGCACCGGCGCCAGCCCGAGCGCCGGCGCGCACGCGGGGACGAAGCTCGGGGCGAGTGTCCAGACGGCGAGCGGGACCGGCTCGGGCGCACCGCCGCCGCCGGGCGCGCTGCGCTGGCGACCGTGGGCCCTGAGCGCCGCCGCCGTGCTGGTGCTCGTGGCGATCGCGGTGCGCGGGTCGTCACCGGGCGCCGCGTTGCCGCGAGACCCATCCGGCGCGCCATCCCAGCACGGCGACGACCGCGACGACGGCGATGATCCCCGCGATCCGCGCGAGATCCGCGTGACCGCGCCGGTCGGCATGGATGGCAGGCAGACCCGGGACTGGAACAAGATCGTCGAGGCGCTGGACCGCGGCCACTACGAGGACGCGCGGCACAAGCTCCGCGAGTTCGAGGACCGGTACGGCCGGACCGACGAGACCCGCGCGCTCGCGCCGCAGCTCGACCAGCTCGGACCCGACGCTCCGCGCGGACCCGACGCTCCGCGCCTACCCGGCGGACCACCGGGTCACGGCCGCGGCAAGAAACACCGCGATTGATCGGCGGCGGTCTGCGCGCGGAATCGATCCGCTATCCCTGCGGCGGGTGGCCGTCGTCGGGCGCGCGCAGATCGTCCAGGCTGCCACCGTTCACGACGCGGGTGTAGCCGGCGGCCTCGAGTTGCGCCTTGGCCCTGGCGGCCCGCTTCGCGGAGGCGCAGTACACCACGATCGGGCGCGTGCGGTCGCCGCCGGCGAGGCGGTCGACCTCGGCCAGGCGACCGGGGAGCTCATCGACCGGTAGGTTGACCGCCATCGCCAGGTGGCGATCGGCAAACTCGTCCGCAGTCCGGACATCGATCACGACCGCGCCGGACGCGATCATTGCGCGGGCGGTCGCCGGATCCTTGCCCGGCCGGGCGACCTCCACCGGCTCGGCGCGCAGCACCGGCTCGGGCTTCGCGCAGTTGCCAAGCGCGATCGCGGCGAGGAACATCCCGATCTGGCTCGCGGCGGCGATGCCGATCCGCGTGGCCTGTGTCATCGAGATCATCATGGCGACGTGACGCTGCATCGTGCGTTCCAGTCGGAGGGAGCGCTGCAAGCCGGCGCGTGGGCGGGGGTTCGGCGACGAGTAACACCGCAGTGGTTGCGCGCCGAAGCTGCGCGACGCAAGGACTGCGCATCCGGTGCGGTTCACGGTCCCCGAGGCGGGCATATGCGATGCAGCCCTTGATGTCCGTGGAACGCGCTGAACATCACCCCTGGCGGACCGGGATCCTGCTCGCCGCCGTCATCGCTGTCATCGCCGCGGGCGGACTGTGGCTGCGCCACCGCGGCGCGACTCGCCAGCCCGCGGAGCGCTACGACGCGACCGCGGTCGACCGCGGGCCGATCCGCGCCAAGGTGACCGCGACCGGCGCGGTCAACCCGATCAAGACCGTGCAGGTCGGCACCCAGGTGTCGGGCACGATCCAGTCGCTCGGCGCCGACTTCAACTCGGTGGTCGCCGCGGGGCAGACCGTGGCGCAGATCGATCCGCGGCTGTTCCAGGCCGCGGTCAACCAGGCGCGCGCCAACCTGGCGCTCGCGAAGGCCAACACGCGCAAGGCGCGCTCGGCGGCGGCCGACGCGAGGCGGATCGCGGACCGCAACCGCGATCTCGTCGCGCACCAGCTGATCGCACAGCAGACCGCGGACACCGCGGAGGCCAACGCGCAGGTCGCCGAGGCCGCGGTCGATGCGGCGGTCGCCGCCGAGGTCCAGGCCCAGGCGGCGCTCGACGCTGCCAGCCTGAACCTGTCGTTCACCCGGATCACGTCGCCGATCCGCGGCACGGTGATCACGCGCAACGTCGACGTCGGCCAGACCGTGGCGGCGTCGTTCGCCTCGCCGACCCTGTTCCTGATCGGCGAGGACCTGACCAAGATGCAGGTCGACACCAACATCGCCGAGGCCGACGTCGGCCGGCTCGCCGCGGGCATGCCGGCGACGTTCACGGTCGACGCGTATCCCGGCGAGGAGTTCCACGGCGTGATCCGCGAGATCCGGAGCTCGCCGCAGGTCATCCAGAACGTCGTGACCTACGACGCGGTGGTCGACGTCGCCAACCCTGGGTTGCGGCTCAAACCCGGGATGACCGCCAACCTCGAGGTGGTGGTTGCCGACCGCCGCGACGCGCTGCGCGTCGCCAACGCGGCGCTGCGGTTCCACCCGCGGCCGGAGCAGATCGGCGGCGTCCCGCCCGCGGTGCCGCCCGGCAAGAAGCTGGTCTGGGTACAGCGCGGCGGGCGGCCGGTGGCCGTGATGTTCACGCCGGGGGTCAGCGATGGCACGTCGACCGAGGTCATCGACGGCGCGGTCGCGGTC
>JBGQCL010000314.1:0-14249 GCA_041495365.1 Kofleriaceae bacterium
GCCGAGCGCGCCGAGCGCGCTGCCCAGGGCGTCGCTCACGATGTACGGCCGCGAGGGAGCCACGCAGGCGTAGAAGTCGTCGCCATACTCGAGATCGCCGGCCGACGTGGTCACGGTCAGCACGTACTGGGGCTTGTCGGCGCCGCAGCCGAGACGGTCGGACACGACCAGCGCGACGAGCTCGGGCTGGAGCGCGCTCCACTCGGCATCCAGCAGCGCGCGGGATCCCGTGCGCGGCGTGTAGGTCGCGGCCCCGCCGCTGCCGGACACCTCGCAGTACTGCCAGTCGAGCTGGTGACCGGCGACGGTGAGCGTGTACGTGGCCGGCTGGGGATCGCAGGCGGCGCCGATCGGCGGCGGGGGCACGAAGCCGCCGCCCCGGTTCTCGACGACGAACTTGCGCACGTCGCCGGTGTAGATGCTCTCGCCGGGGTCGGTGACATGGCCCCCACTGCTGGTGCAGGCGGCCAGCGGCAGGGTGGCGGTCAGGAGCAGGAGGGTGCGCATGGAGCGAGGCAAGAGCAAGCAGGATGCCAGCCGACCCGGTGCAGAACAACCACCTTGGGGGCGCGCAGGCACTCCAGTCCCGGCCGGACCACGACGCGGGTGTCGCGCTGACGGCCTCTCACGCCGGGGTCGCGATCAGCGCCTGGCTGGCCAGCACGACGCGGTTGCGGCCGGCGCGCTTGGCGGCATACAGCGCGGCATCGGCGGCGCGGACCAGCGCCTCGGCGTCGCGGCCGTCGTCGGGGAACGTCGCGACGCCGATCGACACGCCGATCCGGCCGGCGCGCGGCGCGGCCTCGGTGAAGTCGTGGCTGTGGACGCGCTCGCGGACGCGCTCGGCGACCTTGGCCGCGGTGAACTTGGCGGTGTCGACCAGGATCACCGCGAACTCCTCGCCGCCGTAGCGGGCGACGACGTCGTTGGCGCGCCGGGTGTCGGCGAGCACGCGGGCGAGCTGGCGCAACACCTCGTCGCCGGCCGGGTGGCCGAACGCGTCGTTGAACTGCTTGAAGTTGTCGACGTCGAGCATGAGCAGCGACAGCGGCAGGCCGCTGCGCTGGCTGCGCTCGACCTCGAGCGCGAGCCGCTCGTGGAAGTGGCGGTGGTTGTACAGCCCGGTCAGCCCGTCGGTGACCGCGAGCTGGGCGAGCCGGGCGTTGGCGGCGGCGAGCTCGTGGGTGCGCTCGTGGATCTTGGCCTCGAGCTCGCGGTTCATCTCGAGCAGCGCCTGGTTCTTGGCCGACAGCGAGGCGATCAGCTGCTGGTTCTCGTGGACCAGGCGGAACTGGCGCAGCAGGTTCTCGACCGCGAGCAGCAGCGCGGCCTCGTCCCACGGCTTGGCGATGTACTGGTTCAGGTGGGTGCGGTTGATCGCCTCGACCACGGCGTCGAGCCCGGCCTGGCCGGTGAGCAGGATCTTGGTGGTCGACGGCAGCCGGCGGTCGACGATCTCGAGCAGCTCGACGCCCTTCATCCCCGGCATGATCTGGTCGGCGATCACCAGCGCGATCGACTCGCCGTCGCGCGACAGCTCGTCGAACAGCGCGATCGCCTCGTCGCCGGACCGCGCCGTGGTGATCTGGCACTCGTGGCCGAACCGGGCGCCGAGCTGGGCGCGCAGCACGCGCAGCACGCCCTCCTCGTCGTCGACGCACACGATGACCTCGCGGCGGCCCATCGCTAGCTCTCGCTGGCCCCGCCGGCCCCGGACGCCGAGACCGGCGCCGCGGCTGCGCCGTCGGCGTCGTCGTGCAGGACCGGCAGGCGGACCTCGAACCGGGTCCGCCCGGGTTGCGACTCGCAGCGCATCGCCCCGCCGTGCTTGTGGACGATCTGGCGCGCGATGCCCAGGCCCAGGCCGGTGCCCTCGCCCTTGCGCTTGGTGGTGAAGAACGGCTCGAAGATCCGCGGCAGCACATCGGCGGGCACACCCGGGCCGTTGTCGGTCACCCGCACCACGACCCAGCTGCCCTCGACGGCGGTCTCGATCGTGATCTTGCCGTCGCCGCCCGCCCGGCTGGTCAGCGCATGCTGGGCGTTCTGGATCAGGTTGGTCCACACCTGGTTGAGCTCGTCGACATAGACCGGCACGCGCGGCAGCACGCCGAACCGGCGCTCGACGACGATATCACGCAGCGCGTGGTGGAGCAGCGCGAGGGTGGTCTCCAGGCCGTCGTGGAGGTCGGCCTCGCCGCGGATCGCCTGGTGATCGAGGTGGGAGTAGCTCTTGAGCGCGCCGACGATCCGCTGGATCGACGCGACCGCCTGGCGCACGGTCGAGGCCGTCCGGTGCAGGTAGACCCGGTCGGTCAGCGCCGCGACCACCGGGCGCGCGAGCACACGGTCGGGGTCGATCGCCTCGATCAGCTGGATCGCTTCCTCGGGGGTGGCGCCGAGGTCGGCGAGCTCGGCGGCCGGCGCCTGGGGATCGACCACCGGCGGGCCGGGCATCGCCTCGACCGCCGCGGCGATCTCTCGCGCGGCCTTGCGCGCGGTCAGGCTGGTCGGCAGCGCGCGCTCGGCGAGCACCGGCGCGAGCGCCTCGAGCGCGTCGGCGACCGAGCCCGGGGCCGCGCGGGCGGCGAGCGCGGCGCCGTGGCGCGACACCCGGGCGAGCGCCGCGGTCAGGCCGTCGATCGAGCCGCGGATCGCGGCGGTCGGCGAGTTGATCTCGTGGGCGACACCGGCGACCAGCAGGCCGAGGCCGGCCATCCGCTCGGACAGCACGAGCTGGGCCTGGGCCTCGCGCAGGTCGGCGAGCGCCCGGCCGAGCTCGCGGTTGGTCGCGGTGAGCTCGGTGGTGCGCAGCTCGACCTTCTTCTCCAGCTCCTCGCGGGCCTCGCGGACCTCGGAGTACAGCAGCGCGTTGTCGAGCGCGGCGCCGGCCTGGTCGGCGAACGTCGTCAGCAGGCTGAGATCGGCGTCGGACAGCTCGCCGGAGCGCTCGCCGCGGCCGACCACGAGCACGCCGACCACGCGGGCCTGGCGATCGAGCGGCAGGGCGATCAGCGAGCCGGGCGCCCCGGCGCGGATCGCGGCGTCGCCGAACCGCGGGTGAATGCTCGCGCGGGTCAGCCGCAGCGACCGGCGGCTGGCGCGGACCTCCTCGGCGATCGGCCGCAGCGACTCGGCCGCTGCGCCCGCCTCGTGGGTGATCAGCGTGCTGGTCGCGTCGGCGCGGCGCGCCCGGGCGGCCGTGACCCGGAGCTCGCCGCCCCCGTTGCCGTTGCCGTTGCCGTTGCCGTTGCCGTTGCCGTTGCCGTTGCCCTGCCCGGCGCCGTTGCCGTTGCCCTGCCCGGCGCCGTTGCCCTGCCCGGCGCCGTGGTCGATCAGCCACAGCGCGGCGAGCTGGATGTCGAACGTGCGGGCGACCGCGTCGACGATCTTGCGCGACACCGACTCGACGTCGATCACCGACGACACCGCGCGGCCGGCATCGTGCAGCGCGACGATCTCGCGCATCCGGGCGGCGAGCCGGGCCTGGTTGTCCTGGAGGGTCGACGTCATCTGGTTGAACGCGGTCGCCAGGTCGGTGAGCTCGTCGCCGCCCGCGATGTCGATCCGGTGGTCGAGGTCGCCGCGCGACACCGCGATCGCGCCGCGATGCAGCTCGGCGATCGGCGCGCCGAGCCGGCGCGACCAGAACAGCGCGAGCACGAGCGCGAACGCCAGCGCGGCGACCCCGCCGGCGATCAGCGAGCGCACGGCGAGCCGCTTGGTCGCGGTCAGCGGGCCGCGGTCGACCGCGACGCCGATCAGGCCGGTCACCCCGGCGCGGCGGTCGGGCAGCGCGGTCGCGGCGAGCAGGTACTGGCCGTCGGCGATGTCGAGGTTGCGGATCACGCGCTGGCCGGCGAGCGCCGCCGCGCGGTCGGCCTCGGACAGCTCGATGGCCTCGGTCCGGCCGCTGAGCCCGACCCGGAACGTGGTCTGCATCCGGCCGGACGACCCGCCGAGCAGGACGTCGGCCGACAGCGCGCCCTTGATGCCGTCGGCGAAGTCGGCGTCGAGCGGCATCGACAGCACGAGCACGGCGCGCAGCGCCAGCCCGGCGTCGACGACCGGCGACACCGCGCGCACCACCAGGCGCTCGCCGCGCGTCACCAGCAAGATCCCGCGGCCCCACTTGCGGCCGGTCTCGACCACCGGATCGCCGGGCACGACCCCGGTGTCGTGAAACCGCGACTCGGCGCCGCCGAACACGTGGTCGACCCGGATCTCGCCGGACGGGTCGAGCAGCTGGAGCCGCGCCGACGGGACGTGCGACGACTCGTGGGCGAGCCAGGCGTCGAGCGCGGGCACGCTCGGCAGCGCCGCGCCGAGCTCGGCCGACTCCGCGAGCTGGACGGTCTCGTCGCCGAGCTGCTCGATGCTGCGCAGGATCAGGTTGAGGCCGACCATCAGCTGGCGGTCGGCGTCCTCGCGCAGGCCGGTCTCCAGGCTCGACAGGATCACCCCGGTCGCGAGCAGGGCGACGACCACCGCCGGGACCAGCGCGGCGAACAGCATCGCGATCGCGAGCTTGGTGCGCAGCTTGAGCCGCAGCCGGGGCCGGCCGCGGTCGTCGTCGGGCGCGCCGAGCGGCTCCGCGATCACCGCGACTCCTTGCGGCGGATCATGGTGTACAGCGGATGGCCCAGCGGGGTCAGGATCACCGGCTCGATCCCGGCGCGCGCCGCGACCACCAGCTCGGAGTACGCGATCGGTACCCACGGCGCATCGCGGGCGATCTGGTCCTGGGCGTCCGCGTACAGCGCCTTGCGCACCGGCTGCTCGACCGCGGCCTGGGCCGCGACCAGCAGGCGGTCGACCTCGGCGTTGCGGTAGAACGCGATGTTCTGGGCCGAGCCGGGCACCGCGTTGTCGCTGTGCAGCAGCACGTAGAGGAAGTTGTCGGGATCCCCGGTGTCGCCGCTCCAGCCCGACAGCGCGAGGTCGTGCTCGCCGCGCGCGACCGACGCGAGGTGCTGCTGGATCGGCTGGAGCACCAGCTCGACGCGCACGCCGATCTGGGCCAGCGCGACCTGGAAGTAGCGCGCGACCCGCTCGGGCACGAACAGGTACGCGCGCGGCGTGATCGGCGCGTAGAGCTTGTAGACCCGCGCCGGGTCGAACGCGTGCGCCGCGATCGCCTCGTCGAGCAGCCGCCGGGCGAGCGCGGGCGCATAGTCGTAGCGGGTACTCGGCGCGTGGTGGCCCCACTGGCGCGGCGGCAGCGGCGAGTCGGCGGCGACCGCGCGGCCCTGGAAGGCGAGCTTGACGATCGGCTCCCGGTTGATCGCGTGGCTGATCGCGCGGCGGACCCGCACATCGTCGAACGGCTGGTGATCGAGGTTGAACGCGAGGTACGTGACGTTGCTCGCGGGCGCGTGGTGGAGCTCCAGGTCGGGGTGGAGCTCGACGAACACCTGCTCGTCGGGCTGGATCGACGCGGCGAGGTCGACCGAGCCCGACTGCAGGTCGATCAGCCGCTGCCGCGGATCGACCACGACCCGGAACACGATGCGGTCGAGCGCCGGGGCCGGCCCCCAGTAGCGGTCGAACCGGCGGAGCACGACCTGCTCGTTGGCGCTCCAGGTCTCGAACGCGAACGCGCCGGTCCCCACCGGGTGGCGGGTGAAGTCGTTGCCCCAGCGCCGGACCGCGGCCGGCGAGACGATCGGGAACATCACGAGCTCGCCGAGCAGCGGCGCGTACGGCCGGTCGATCTCGATCGCGACGGTCACCGGGTCGACCGCGGTGACCCGCCGGACGTCGCGCAACAGGCTGCGCCAGTACGTCGCGTCGTCGCCGGCGAGGTAGTTCTTGTGCCGGGGATCGAGCACGCGCTGGAACGAGAACACCACGGCGTCGGCGTCGAGCGGCGTGCCGTCGTGGAACACCACGCCGGTGCGCAGCGTGAACGTCCAGCGCAGGCCATCCGGCGAGACCTGCCAGGCCACCGCCAGCCCGGGCTCGACCTCGAGCGTGCCCGGCCGCCACCGCGCCAGGCCCTCGAAGAGGATCTCACCGACCTCGATCGACTCGTTGTCGATCACCCGCGCCAGGTCGAGCCCGTTGACGTCGACCGCCTGGGCGACCACCAGCGCCCCGGGGTCGCGGCGATGGTGCAAGGGCCCGGGCCCGGCGTCGCAGGCCAGTGCGGCGGCACCCAGCGCGATCAGCAGCGCGCGCGGCATCGCAGGCGACTGTACCATCGCCCGGGCGCCCAGCCGGAGATTGACTCTCGCCGGTCACTGCCTTACGGTCGCGCCAGCGTGCGCGGTCCATGAATACTGGGATCCGCGCCACCGTCACAAAGCCTGGGGCCGCCTGGGCCAGCTAGGGCCAACTTGGACAACTTGGGTCACCACCACTCCTAGGCCTGAGCCAGAAGGGATGTTACGTCGATGCACGCTCGGTTCGCTTTCGCCGCCCTGTTCGTCGTCAGCCTGCTCGTCGTCAGCCTGTCGGCCTGCGACATCGGAAGGATCACCGTCGCGACCACGGCGCACATCCTGGTGCGCGCCCAGCCCGCGCTCAACCAGGAGTCGGACTACCAGCTCGCGCACGATGCGATCCCCGGCACGCTCAAGACGATCGAGGGGTTCTGGGTCGTCGACCCCGACAACGCCGAGCTGCTCGGGCTGCTGACCGAGGGCTATTGCCAGTACGGGACGGCGTTCGTCGAGGACGACTGGGAGGTCGCCAAGTTCGCCAAGAAGCTCGACGAGATCGAGTACCATAACGCGCGCGCGACCCACATCTTCACCCGCTGCCTCAACTACGCGCTGCGCCAGCTCGGCGAGCGCTGGCAGGCCGACCTGTTCGGCGCTCCGGACGGGGTCGCCCGGCTCGCCCACGACACCGACCCGGACCGGCGCGACGCGCTGATGTGGGCGGCGCTGGCGCTCGGCTCGATCATCAACCACAACCTGAGCCGCGTCGAGCTGCTGTCCTATCAGCCAACGGTGAAGCTGATGCTCGACCGCGTCCTGGAGATCGACCGGTCTCACCCGCCGAGCCGTCCCGATTACGCCGCGCTGCCGCATATTGCGTTCGCCATGCTGTACAGCGCGACCGGCGTCCAGACCGGCGGCAAGCCCGCCGAGGCCAAGGCCGAGTTCGAGACCGCGCTCCAGCTGACCGGCAACCGCCTGCTGCTCGCGCGCACGCTGATGGGCTACCGGCTCGGCCTGGTCAACAACGACCAGAAGTTCTTCCACGACCAGCTCAAGCAGGTGCTCGAAACCGCGCCGTCGGTGTGGCCCGAGCAGCGTCTCGCCAACGAGGTGGCCCATCGCAGGGCGCGCCGCTACCTCTCGCACGAAAAGGAGTTATTTCAATGACGGGGCAAGATTCGAGACACCTCATTGCGCTGAGGCCGCTGATCAAGCTGCTCGGCCTGTGCGCCGCCGTCGCGCTGATGGCCGCGCGGCCCGCGCGCGCCGACAACCTCGAGATCCGCATCGCGACGCTGGCGCCGTCCGGGAGCCCGTGGATGGAGACCCTCGACAAGGCGGCCGGCGAGACCAAGGACAAGACCGCCGGCCGGGTCACGCTCAAGTACTTCGAGGGCGGCCAGCAGGGCGACGAGCGCGACTTCGTCCGCAAGATCGGCCTGGGTCAGCTCGACGGCGCGGCGGTCACCGCGGTCGGCCTGGCGATGATCGACGAGTCGATCCGCGTGCTCGAGCTGCCGATGATGTTCGAGTCGGCCGAGGAGTTCGACTACGTCGCCGACAAGCTGTGGCCGTACTTCCAGAAGAAGTTCGAGGCCAAGGGCTTCCTGCTCGCGGATCGCGGCGAGGTCGGCTGGATCTACTTCCTGTCCAAGAACAAGGTCGAGAAGCTCGCCGACCTGCGCAGCCAGAAGCTGTGGCTGTGGGGCGATGATCGCCTGGTCGGGGCGATCTTCAAGAAGCTCGGGCTCAACGGCGTGCCGCTCGGGGTCCCCGAGGTCGACGCCGGGCTGACCTCGGGCAAGATCGACGCGTGCTACGGCTCGCCGATCGCGGCGGTCGCCCTGCAGTGGTACTCGAAGATCAAGTACATGACGTCGATGCCGATGAGCTTCGCGATGGGCGCCAATGTCATATCGCTCAAGGCCTACAAGAAGATGTCGCCAGAGGACGCCAAGCTGGTCGAGAACATCAGCCGGGCCAACGCCAAGAAGCTGCGCAAGGTGATCCGCAAGGCCAACGAGGACGCCAAGGGCACGATGAGCCGCAAGGGCGTCACCGTGGTCCAGACGCCGATCGCGATGGTCGACGAGTTCACCAAGGCGTCGACCGAGATCTGGAACGAGCTCGCCGGCAAGCTGTACACGAAGGAAGAGCTCAAGATGGTGCTCGACGCTCGCGACGAGTATCGCGCCAAGCACAAGAAATAGGATTCTAAGATTGAAAGCTCGCCGAGCTACACTACCATGACCGGGTGAGCGACTCGGCCGACGTCGACGGTTCGCGAGGCGGGCCGTCCGATCCTGCGTCTGACCCAACCGCTGCCCCCCCGGCGCCGCCCTCCGAGGCCGAGACCGAGGTCGGCGAGCCCGGCGTACCGTTCGAGACCACGGTGTCGCCGACCCGCCGCCAGTCGACCGCCGGCCTGGCGGGCGCCCTGGCCTCGCCCGCCGACCGCCTGCGGTTCCCCGACGACGATACGCTGTCGCGCTGGCTGCGGATCGCCGACTGGGGGCTCGGGCTCGCCGAGCAGGCCGCGCTGTTCGTCGTGCTCGGCGCCGTGGTGCTCACCGCCGCGGCCGCCGCGCTGTCCGACCGCGTGCTCGGCGTCCCGCTCGGGCGCTGGTGGTTCGACATCGTGCGCGGCGGCACGTTCGCGATCGCGATGCTCGGCGCGGTGTTCGCCACCCACCAGCGCCGCCACCTCGCGATGGACCTGGTGTCGCGCCGGCTGCCGGCGCGCAGCCGGCTGGTGCTCCGGATCGCGCTCGCGGTGTTCACGATGTTCGTGGTCGGCCTGCTCCGGCGCTCCGGCCTGCACCAGCTGGACCACCTGGGCGACGAGAGCGCCGAGCACCTGATCTCGACCCGGACGATCGTGTGGCTGTTGCCGCTCGGCGCCAGCCTGATCATCCTCCACACCTGGCTGCACATGGTGATCGACATCGACTACCTCGTGCGCGGCAAGACTCCGCCGGAGCGGATGAGGTCGGGGCACTGATGATGACCTTGCTGATCATCCTGCTCGTGATCGCGCTGATCAGCGGCTCGCCGCTGTTCACCATCATGCTCGGCGCCGCCGCGCTCGGTGCGGTCAGCCTGCCGCGCGAGTTCTCGTCCGAGTTCGACGGCATGGTCGAGCACATGCTCAACGTCGGCCTGGGCGACCAGGTCCAGGTGATGTCGACGATCCCGCTGTTCATCTACGCCGGCTACCTGCTCGCCGAGTCCGGCACGGCCGACCGCCTGGTGCGGTTCGCCAACGCGGCGCTCGGCTGGGTGCCCGGCGGGCTGGCGATCGTCACGATCGCCACGTGCGCCCTGTTCACGGTGTTCACCGGCGCCTCGGGCGTCACGATCATCGCGCTCGGCGGCGTGCTGATGCCGGCGCTGGTCCGCCAGGGCTACCCCGAGCGGTTCTCGATCGGCCTGATCGCCGGCACCGGCTCGGTCGGCCTGCTGTTCCCCCCCGCCCTGCCGCTGTTCATCTACGGCACGGTCTACGGGCTGACCAGCCTCGATCCCGAGAACTGGGACACCCGGCGGTTCCTGTTCGCCGGCATCGTCCCCGGCATGGTGCTGGTCGGCATGCTGTCCGTGGTCGCGGTCACCGTCGCGGTGATGAAGAAGCTGCCGCGCCAGAGGTTCGACCTCGGCGAGCTCGGCCGCAGCCTGGCGCTCGCGTTCCCCGAGCTGTGCATCCCGTTCGGCGTGATCATCGCCCTCGCGGTCGGCTTCGACCTGCCGCAAGTCGCCGCGCTGACCGTGGTCTACACGATCGTGCTGGAGATCGGCGTGGCGCGGCTGCTCGTCCGGCTCGGGATCGGCTGGGGCCAGCCGCTCGCTCCGCGGGTGCTGTGGAGCGTCAGTCGCGAGGCGCTGGCGATGGTCGGCGCGATCTTCATCATCATCTTCGCGTCGACCGCGCTGACCAACTTCATGGTGACCGACGAGGTTCCGCGCAAGCTGGTCGCGTGGACCCAGTCCCACGTCGAGTCCAAGATCGTGTTCCTGCTCGCGATCAACGTGATCCTGCTGATCGTCGGGACGGTGATGGACATCTTCTCGGCGATCGTCGTCGTGCTGCCGCTGATCGGTCCGATCGCGAAGGCCTACGGCATCGACCCGTACCACCTCGGCGTGATCTTCCTGCTCAACCTCGAGGTCGGCTACCTCCACCCGCCGGTCGGCCTCAACCTGTTCATCACGAGCGTCAAGTTCCAGCGCCCGATCACCGAGGTGATGTGGGCGACCATCCCGTTCCTGCTCACGATGATCGTCGCGCTGCTGACGATCACCTACGTGCCGGAGCTGACCGTCGTGCCCGAGGCCGAGCGCACCGGCCGGATCACGGACCTGACCGCGATGGTCCACGCCGAGCTCGAGCGCCTGCAGGTCGCGGGCGACGTCGCGCTGGTCGACGCCGCCGGCAACCCGCTGCGCGACGCGCACGGCCAGCCGATCGTCAAGCACATCGCCGACTGCGACAAGCTCGACGGGATCGCCAAGGACGGCTGCCAGAACCTGTTCTTCGAGGCCAAGGGCTGCCGCGGCAAGCCCGACCAGAAGACCTGCGAGCACAAGGCGATCGCGTCGTGGGTGGTCAAGAGCCTCAACGCGTCCGACGACGGGACCAGCCCGATCATCGTCGTGGCCGAGGTCCCGCTGGTCGACGGCGACGGGGCCCCGGTCACCGACAAGGCCGGCAACCGGCGGGTGTGCAAGCTCGCCGCCTGCGATACCGTGATCGACAAGGACTCGTGCCGCGAGCTGTTCATCTCCGCGTCGAACTGCAAGATCCTTCCGCCCGACGGCCAGGACGCCGACGCCTGCAGCAAGGACCGCACCGCGGCCTGGTACGATCAGAACAACAGCTCGCTCGATAATAGCTGTCCGTGATTCGACATCACCGGGGTCATTGCTAGTCATGGCACGAGTCACGGGCGCGCGATCCTGGGCAGTCTTCACCGGCCGGTGATGCCGCGCCTGCCCGTCCTGTCCGGCGCGCAGCGCGGTGCGCCTCGGCCGGGGCCCCCTGCGGCGCGGATTGCGGCACCGCTGCAGCGATTTACGGCGGTGAGCAGATCACCGCCAGGTCGCCGGGTGTCGGAGGATGAGCGATGAGCGATGAGCGATGAGCGATGAGCGATGCGTCGGCCCGCGGTGACATAAAATCTCGATTCAGCTCGACAAACCCTTCGGGGCGCACCGCCGCCAGGATCACCACCTCTCACCACCTGTGGTCCTCCGGGCAATCACGTCACGGCGCTCCCCCGCCGGCCGCCGTCAAACGCTGCACGGCCTCCCCGTTGACCGCGATTTACCTGTGTTATTCCACTCGTGATGTACGAAGTGCCTACAATTGCTTACCAATCAGCTACTCCCGATCAAGCGGCGCTGTACGATGCGCACCATGTTTCATTAGAACTCAGATAGGAAAATATAATATTGGCAATGCGCATTGCACTTCGTGCGCTTGCTGTAACTGCTGCCCCACGGCTCGTTCGCACGCGCTCTGACCGCTCGCACCTGGCACCCACCGCGGTTCCGACCCTCGGCGCAGATTTATGGAACAGCTGCTCGACCGCCCGCAGACACGTCTCGCCCGTCCGCGACCGGCTCGGTTGGTACCGGCTCACGGTGCCTCGGGGACACCGCGATGACCGGCTGGAAACCCGGCGATCCGCGTCGACAGCGATCACCGGCGTCGGCGATGCCGGTGGCGACCGCCGCGGCACCGGCGGCGTTCGAGATCCGGGTGCTGGCGACGCCGCGCGAGCTGGTCGAGTCGTACCGGCTGCGCTACGAGGTGTACGGCGCGCTCGGCTACCTCCGGCGTCCCAACCGGCCCCGGCTCGACATCGACGAGTACGACTCGTCCTCGATCCCGTTCGGCGCATTCGAACCCAGATCGGGCGAGCTGATCGGCACGCTACGCCTGGTCAAGACTCATCCCCAGCCCGACTACGATTACCTGGTTCGCTACATCGTCGCGAGCTGCGGTGACACCGAGCTCGCCCGCCAGGCGTGGGCGCCCCAGCCCCATCCACTGCCGTCGATCATCTCGGAGGAGTTCGACCGCCGGGTCGACGCGTTCAACACCGAGCGCTTCGAGATCCAGGAGCTCAGCCGCTGCATCGTCCGCCGCGACCGCCGCGGCGCCGGCGTGTCGCGCCGGCTCATGGAGCTCGGTCTGGCCTACGCGGCCCAGCAAGGACCGTCGGTGGTGGTCGGCGGCTGTCTGCCCGAGCACGTGGCGATGTATGCCCGGTACGGCTACGTCCAGCTGCCGTTCACCGACCTCGGCCACTTCGACAGCGTCGGCCGCCGCGCGTGCGCGGTGATCTGCCGCACCGACCGCGTGCCGCCGCCGACCCGGGAGCACGTCGACGAGCTGGTGCGCTCGCTGCGGTCGGGCGCCACGGAGCACACGCTGGAGCGCGGTCGCGGCTCTCGCGTGGTGTATCGGCTCGCGACTCCGCGCCGGGCCCGGCGACGCACGATCGAGTGGTGACCATGGACAGCCAGTACCTCGTCGAGATCTTCGAGCTCGAAGGCAAGCTGCTGGACGCGACGCTCCGGCATCACCCGATGCTCCGTCCGCTGTTCTCGCGCAACTTCCGCGGCGTCGACGCGGCCGAGCTCAGGCTGACCTACCTCCAGCTGCTCAAGCTCAAGGCCGACTACGTGCAGTACACGGTCCCCGCGCTGCGCGCCGCCGGCGAGGCGCTGCGCGGCGGCGACGACGAGGATCGCCGGTGGAGCGAGCGGCTGCTGGCGTACGCGGCCGGTGAGACCGACGGCCCCCAGGACTGCGGCCACCACGTCTGGGCGCGCGACGACATGCGCGCGCTCGGCGCGCCGCCGGAGCTGGTCGATGCTCCGCCCCACCCGAGCGCGGTGCTGTACCGCAGGTACTTCGTCGACGACGCCGTCCGCCACCCCTACGCGATCCTCGGCGCCAAGGGCGTGCTCGAGCAGTTCTCGATCCGGATCTCCGATGACGTGGTGCGCGGCATCGTCGAGAGCGGCATCCCGCGCGCCGAGGACGCGATCAGCTTCTTCAGCCATCACGGCACGCTCGACATCGACCACGTCCGCACCGGCAACCGCAACGTCGTCCAGCTCGTGCACCCGCACAAGCAGTTCCAGGTCCTCGAGGGCGCCTACTTCACGAGCGGGGCGTACCGCGCGCTCGTCCACCACCTGCTGGCTGCCTGACGAACGACGCGACGACGGCGCGTCACTTCAGGGTCATCTCGTTGTCCCGCGCGCGCTCCGGCGCCGGGACCTGCCACATCAGCCGCGCGTCGTTGATCGTCTTCTTGAGCAGCTCGATCGAGGACATGTGGCCGTTGACCAGGTGCGGGACCACCTTGACGAGCGCGTCCTGCAGCGAGGTCTCGACGTAGATCGGGTACGGCCGCGACGAGAAGATCTTCATCCCGACCAGCGTGGCGCGCACCGCGACGCCCCTGAACCCGGTGCCCTCGACGACGTACGCCAGGCAGGACAGCTGGCGCATCATGCGGCCGAGCAGGCTCTTGACCGCCTGCTTGGTGTCCTCGGGCGGAGGCCGGGTATCCGCGGGCAAGATCACGAGGCACGCGATCCCACCGGGATTCGTCCTCGCCTGCTCCCGCATCGCCGCCTCGATCGCGGGGTACCGCGTCAGCGGGATGGTCCCATCATCGAGAACCACGAACAGATCCTGCCATTGGACGAACTGCCCTGCGTTCACGGCGACCTCCAGGTGACCTGATTCGTATATGACTCTGCCACGAGCTCCGACAACCCTGCGCTGTGGTTTTTTCGGTCGGGGAGACTCACATCACGACGGCGTCGCGCGCCCGACCGCCCCGCACGGCGCCCACCCCGGATCTTCATCTCCGCTGTACGATCGAGCGAAACGGACCGCGGCGCCACCATCTCACCCGCGCATCACGTGTACCTCCCCGGAGCGTGATGCGAGCACCACAATGTGGCTGGAAAATTCGCGGCTGGAAAATTCGCGGCTGGAAAATTCGCGGCTGGAAAATTCGCGGCTGGAAAATTCGCGGCTGGAAAATTCGCGGCTGGAAA
>JBGQCL010000315.1:0-14218 GCA_041495365.1 Kofleriaceae bacterium
CGCCCTACCTTGCTTGAACGCCGCCGCGATGGACTCGTACTCGCCCAGGCCGCCATAGAACCCGATCGCAAAGCTCCGCGCCGCATCGTCGTGGATCGCCCCGCTCATGCCGACCACGCAGTCGACATGGGCGACCAGCGCCTCGGCGATCGGCGCGGTGAAGCACGCGTTGAGAACGACGAGCCTGACCGACGCTCCCGCAGCGTCCAGCGTCTGCGCGAACGCCTCGGGCGTCACCACATGGCCCCTACCATCGGCGCCGTCGAACACAGCGCCACCCGGCTCGTCCCCCGAGGGCGCAGCGACGTCGACGACATCGCGGCCCTGCTCTCGATCCGTGGTGCCGGCGGGCCGCGCGCCGTGTCCGCTGAAGTGCACGATCGTGGGCTTCAGCTCACGCAGCTCGCGCAGCAGGTCGAGCGGCTCGGCTGCCCACCGGGTCACGAAGTCGAACCGGTCCCGGTAGCCGCTGCGCTTCAGCTCGAGGTGGATCGACCGCGCTTCCTGGTCGAGGGCCAGGCGGCCGGTGTCGCGCGGGTTCGCCGCCAGGAACAGGATCACGTGCTTCTTCGCTGGCGCCCTGGCGTGCGGTAGCTGCTTCGTGGCTGGGTTCAAGGCTGGCAATGAGGCGACGCCACCCGGCGACCGACGACATGCGTCGTGCACGAAACGGTTTCGCGTCGGCGTCCGCCTTGCAGATCAACGCGTTACGCGCGAGGAGCCGTCGGCGGCTCCGCCGGCAGCGGCGGGCTGGGCTCCGACGCATTTCGCGATGCCTCCCGTAACGGTGGGCACCCGCTGTTACAGGCTCGCCTGGTCTTGATAGCTGGCGCAATCTGCGGCGCGTTTGCGCTGCACGTCCGTCGACTCCGGGCGGGCATTCCCGGTCATGTCCGCGTGTTACATAGGAGCGTCATGGAGCGCGCCCGACTCGAGTTGACCAAGGTCTTGCGGAGCCTTCCGAAACCGCAGGCTCTGCGAGACGCGAACGAGGCCAAAACCCGGATCGTCTTCATCGACAAAGTCCTCGCGGTGTGCGGCTGGTCAGTCGATGAGCTTGGTGTCGAGGAACCAACCGGTGGCGGCGACTACATCGACTACCTCCTCGCCGATGCGCAGCAGCAGCCCTGGATGGTCGTCGAGGCCAAGCGTGTGTCGCGAACCTTCGCACTGCCCAAGAGCAGCCATCCGTATCGAAGCCTCGCTACCCTTGCGCGCCAGAGTTCCGACCTCAAGGAGGTTCTCGATCAAGCGGCCCGATACTGCAACGATCGTGGCGTCCCGTACGCGTGCGTCACGAACGGTTATCAGTGGCTCTTTTTCCGCGGCTTGTCCGCCAGTGGGCGACCATGGCTAAAGGGCAGCGCATTGGCTTTCGACTCGCTCGACGATATCGACACCCGGACAGCAGAGTTCATCCGCTGTGTGGACCGTCGGTTCGCATTCACCCCGACGTTGCCGGAGTTGCTGGAGCGTGCAAGTGGGGCAAGTATGCCCCCAGGGCGTCGAGCCGCGGAGCAACTTCCGCCAATGCAGCGTCCTGCACAGCAACCTTCGCCAGCAATTCGTGCCGCAGCGGAGTTCTTCTTCTCCGACATCTCCGATGGCGAACGGGTCGGTATGCTGGACGAGTGCTACGTCGTGCCCGGCCACAGCTCCGACTTTGATATAACCCTCCAGCGCCTGCTGAAGGACACGCCCGATGACCTTTCGGACTTGCCCGACGATGCCCGTGATGGGACGCCTCGGCAGTTCATCGACGACCTCGCGGCCGACGCTCGCTTTCTCAATATCCGGAATCCCATTGCCGTGGTGGGCAACGTTGGTGCCGGCAAGACAACATTCCTGAAGAAAGTCCTGGTCGATCTGATCCGGACGAAGTCTGTGATCACGGCCTACGTCAACTTGGAGGGTCACTCGACAGGAGGCGCGCTGAGCCAGGACACCGAATCGCGGCATCTTGCACGTGAGATCACCACCGAGCTCACGACCCGCGCGGAGATCCTTGTCAAGGGTCGAAATGACATTTCGGACGCCGAGATCTCCCAAGTGTATCCCAATTCAAGGGAGACGTTGAGCACGATCTTTCGTGAACGCATCGAAGCGGCGCGGCGTTTCAGCGAGCGCCTCTGGGCGACAAACCAGCAGGCATGGGAGGAGCGAAAGCTTGCGATCTATGACGAGGAGCGCCGAGACGAGGTTCGATACCTGCACTCCTTCATCACGCATCTGAAGGCTCGCATCCCGCCGGGTGACTATGCAGAAGGAGTCAGGAGGCGCATTCCGGTCGTGATCTTCATCGACAACCTCGATCAAGGAACCGATGAGTACCAGCGTTTCGTGTACGGCTTCTGCACTGAGCTAACACGCAAAACCGGAGCGATCGCTGTCCTCTGCCTACGTGAGGACACGTATCGGGCGGGGCGCCGCGCAGGTGGGTTCTTGACGTCGAGTGAACTGCACTACGTCTTTCACGTTGCGTCACCTCCGCTGGATCGCGTGCTAAAGCTGCGTCTCGACTATGGTCAGAATCGCCTACAAGAAGGGCGACTGCCAGCTGCCCTCGCAGTCGAAGGCGAGCAGGTCCAAATCACCCTCGGGGTCGTAGATACAGTGTTTGGTGTCCCCACATCAGAGGCGACCGCTCTCGTAGCAGCTTTATCAGGGCAGGACGTGCGCGAGTCGCTTCGACTCGTTCGCGCGGTCATTCAAGGTACGACCGAGTGCGGTGTGCCACCGCGTCCATCGGGTGAGTGCCTTTTCGAATGCTTGGCCGCACGCTTTGGAAGTCGCCTCGGAAGCGGACGTCCCGGTGTCTTCAACCTGTTCGATGTGCCGCCCTGGTTGCTTCCCTTTCATGCGCTGCCATCACGACTGATCGCGTACTTCGTTCGTGCATACGAGCACGCGTCCAAGGTCGCGCTCGAACGTACCGAAAGAGTAGTGACCGACTTCAGTGTGTGGGGCTATCCGACGACGTTGGTGCGGGATGTCCTGCTATCGCTACTGCGCGGCGGCATGCTTCGTAGTCCAGAGCTCACGCAGGTGCAGGCAGATTCAACAGAGGTGCTTCCCTCGCGACTCGTTGTCACGGCCAGTGGGCATGCACACGTGACGCGGGTGCTGTCACTGAACTGGTATCGCGCCCTTGCGGCTTTGCAAATGCGCTGGTACGATGAGGAATCGCTCAAGGCCTTCGTGAAGCAGTGCATAGCTGCTAGTGGGAAGCGCGGTGTCACTATCGGTGACGTTGTTGCATCAGGGGCCGTCTCCACACTCGATGCGTACCTCGCTGCCTCGCTTTCCAAAGAAGACGCACAGCTCGCCACAGCTTTCTCCTCGCACGAATGGGTGCGGTCCGTACGTTCGGGTGCCTACATCTTCGAGCATGACGGCGTGCAGCCTCCGCCTGCCGAAGACCAACCAAGGCGTTTGAATCCTGTACCGACGCGGGTCTCCGAGAAGCAGCTCTCGATATTCGCAGAGGACGTTCCCCCAACAACGGGGATCCCGATGCCAGCCTTGGATCCCGATCACAAGTACATGGGTTCCGTTTGGATTCCTCGGATCCTTTGGGCATTGACCCATGCTGAGCGGACCAAACGTGGTGGACTCAGTGCAGCGGACATTGATCGCACGCTGTCGGAGCACGCGGGGGTCAACAAGCACGGCACAAACGTCGCGCGTGCCTTCCGGGACATGAAAGGGCACGTGGATCACCTTTGGGTATGCCAGGGCAAGCGCTACACGTTGACGGACGCAGGGCGGCATGCATTCCTTGCTGCGTTCAGCGACTTTGGCTCGGCCACTGCGTCAAGTTCTCAGTAGCCGTATGCGGGTGAGTTAGGCGACTGCGCATCGCGACAAAGTGGCGCTCCACGCTGGGGTGCTCTCCGTAGTAGGGACTCGAGTGGAAGTCGAGGTTGAACGAATCTCCGTCGAAGAGCTTCTCGCCGGCGATGCGCTGGTGGTAGCTCGCCACGAGCTAGGTGATCTGCTTGTGGCCGACGCGCGACGAGTACTCGGACAGGAAGCTGCGCTTGGGGATGACATTGAGACCCGCGAGCAGGCCGAGCCCGCCGCCCTCGGCACCTGCTCGACCATCAGGGACATCGGGATCGGGTGAGGGACCGCGATCGTCGCCGCTGGCGCCGCCGTCGTCCACGCGATCACGAGGGTCACTGCCGTCGTCGCGCTCGTCCTCCACGAGGACTTACGATGAACGAGCACAGGGCTTCAGGCGAGTCCCCCGAGCCGTCCCTGGAGCTCGAGGCCGAGGGTGTTCTGGCGCCCTACCAGCCACACGAGGAGACCGCGAAAGGCGGCGAATGATTCCGGCGCCGCGCGCAGCCGATTCTGGTCTTGCGCCCACACCACGTTCAGGAGCTTCGCGACATCGTCTTCAGCCTCCTCGTCCCGATGGACGCGGCGTTCTTCATCGGCCTGCAGAAGGCTGAGGAGCCAGGGCAGCGCGCGTAGTCGTATCGCTGCGGCGGCAGAGTTCGAGAGCCATCGGGTGAACTTCTGAAGTCGCCATCCGTCCTGCGGTGCCTTCTTCATCCAGAGGTCCACGACGTGCCAGATCGCGACTACGTGCTCGGCGTGACGCTCGGCCCAGAAGGTGCCGACATACGAGTCGACACCGAGCAACGCGTCCCATACTTCCTCGTACCGCGGCCATCGTTCCGCGCCTTCGACATCAGAGAACGCGCGATGTGCCATCTGGCCCACAAGCGGGCCATACGTCGCAGGCGTCTGCTCGGCCGAGAGGCCACGTGCGTGCAGCGCATTCAAGAACACCTCGGGCCAATCATGGGCCTCGCTGTGAAGATCGATGATCGGTGCCCAGAGCTGTTCGGCGTTCTCGTCGGGTCTCAGTTGCAGCACGACCGCCGCCACGTGGTCTAGCACCCACTGCTCGTCCTCCTCGGGGTACTGATGATCGCGTCGCGTCAAGTCGGCGCGCGGTCTCGAGGCGACGACATCGAGTGCTACTCGCCAGAACTGGATCACGTCCGCTCGCTCCTCCGCGCTCGAGGCCTCATCTGGCAGTGGCAGCCACTCGTGACTGCACCGCACGACGTGGAAGTCCAGGAGTCTGGAAGCGCTCCATCTGCGCCGGATGTCGTCGAGTTCCTGGAAGCGGTGCGCCTCGGGGACCTGACTCCAGTCGGAAGACAGGGGCTCCAGCGTGCCGTCGACGAACGACGCGACCAACTGCTCTACCCACGCGGACAGCTCGACCTGGAGTCGTTCCGTCTGGTTGGCGTCGTTCGGCGCCATGCGCTGCCAGTTTAGAAGCGCGTTGATACGCTCGCGCAGGTAGGCCCAATCGACCGCGAGCCGCCGCAACCGCGCGAAGTCCTCGCGAAGCAAAGAGCGGCTCTCGGCACATCGCGAGAACAACAGCGTTAACGCCGCGTATTGGTGCGAAAAGATGGCCTCCGCCACCAGACGCCGCCAGCGCGGGTCTCGCGGTTCGCGTGCCCAGAGCATGGCGGCGGCTTCGGCGAGGAAGCACTCCCAGTTCCAGGTCGACACGTCGCGTTCGCTGTCGAACTCCCGCCGGGCAGGAGGAGCACCATCGTCCGCCAGCAAAGCATTCTCGATCTCCGCTCGCCGAGCCTCGTGACGCGAGAGCCACTCGGCATGCCACAGGAACACAGCAACACCACCGGCGATGGCATTGGCGTACCCGTCGCCGAACGGCCCTTCGTTACCCGGAGGTGTGGGATCATTCTTCGCGAGCTCTCGGACCCGTACCCACGACTGCCAGAGTCCTTCGAGCTCGGCATCGGTCTGGAGGCGCGCCTTCTCGAGGATGTCGCGGCAGCGGACCGCTGAGGTCATGATCAGCATCCGGTCGTCCAGCACTCGTCGCTCTTCGGCGCGACCCGCCTGTGCTCGCTCGAGCGCGACGTTGACGATGACCGGCCCGTGCGTCGGATCCTCCCGCACCTCGTAGTTTGCCGGGTCGAGCCAGAGGTCGAGTTGGTCCGTCATCTCGATGAGCGGTTCGCCCGCGGCCCTTCGCCTCTTCCACCACTCTCGAACCGTCGCGAAGAAAGACTTCATCTCGGCGCTCTTGAGCACCCGATCCATCGCGACCAGCCGAAGGTCACGCTTTCGGTGCTCGAGGCCGTGGAACCGTTGTGCGAATTTGACGAAGTACTCACCCTGTGAAACTGCGCCTATCCCGAGATGCATCCGCCCCTGCACTAATTTGCGAATGTCCCACGCGTAGAGCTCGGGAGCTGAGAGCAGCGCCCGAAGTGGGCCGTCGAAGAGGCTGGGCTGCCGCTTCCCGATATCGACTAACACGCCGAGAGGCGCAACCGAGCGGCTCCGGGCGAGCGCGGCGGCCACACCGTCCGTGATGTCCTCGCCAGCGCTGATGCGCTGATAGAAGTGCTGTTCCAATGCCATCAAGGCCGGGGTGACAGCACGCGGAGGTAATGGCGAGTACCCTTCGGGAGACGTCAGGCCGGCGCTCCAACTGTAGCTACCCGCATCGCCAGAGAAGCTGAGCTCGTTGGTGCCCTCGTACAGTGCGAGGCGTTGTGGGGTAGCGGTTTTCAGCGCATGTTCGACCTCGGCCTCGGAACGTCCCTCCTCGAGGGCATGTGCACGCCAATCGTTCCGCTGCCGAGTCTCGTAGTGATTGGATCGCTCAGTGGCGAAGTCGATAAGCCGCATGGCGAGCTCCAGTCCCTCCGCGAAGTTGTCGCGAAGGCACATCAGAAACGGACCTTGCGTATACAGGGACGGAGTCCATCTCTGGTCGTCGACAAGGTCGAGCTCTCGCTCCTGCGTCCGTCCACTGCCCCACTGCTCCTCGTAGGGCGCTTCGATGAGGGTTGCGAGAATCACCTCGCGTGCGACGGCCGGGCGCACTTGATAAAGCTCTCGAATGCTCGGGCCGTCCCACACGACGCGCTGAAACGCATCATCAACGCGTGCGAGCGGACCGTCAGGCCATGGCCCGCGAATGACGCCTGTTCCGAACATGTTGCGCGCCCGTCCAGCGTCGTCGGCAGGCGACGCCGTTCGAGGAACGCGCTCTGCCGCGACTTTCGCGAAGTCAGCAACCTCATCGGGCCGTTCCGGGGCAGCCCGTAGCGCGCACTTGTAGAATCGTTCACGATTCTTGTCCGATTCGCGGCCGCGATAGACAGTGCGCGAATCAATGGTTCGCCGACCAAGCATGAGGGCAAGCTCGGCCGCCTCGCGCCGTCGGACGGTGCCTGGGGGCATGTATTCGAGCCACATCTCGACGATCTTGGCGACCTCGGATGCGGCCACGCGCAGCACGTCGTCGCGGTGGGCGTGGAGAACCGCGAGGACATCGACCCAGTACGGCCAGTGGGGACGTCGAAACGCTGCGCGCGCTGCGTTGACATCCATGCCGGTCGAGCGGGCAACCTCCATCATCCTCTCGTGAGGGACGGTGGCGAACGCCAAGAAGCGCGTGAGGAGACGACGGAGGAGAACGCCATCGCCAGCAACAAGATCGCGGAACACACTCTCCAGTAGTGTTCCCGCGTTCATCGCGAACGCAGGTGCTTCCAGAAGGAGGTCTCGAACGATGGCCATCTCGTCGCTGTCGAAGGACGACATCAGCGTCTTCCACTCGGTGACCCCGTTCTCCCGCTCGAGCAGGCGAATTCCCAGGAGACGAATCGCTCGATGCCAGAGCGGCGATCCGTGTCGCCCTCGTAGGAATGCCGCGAGATCGGCTTGCTGGTTCAGCAGGATACGAAGTCGTACCCAATCGCCATATAGATCGTGCGCGAACGCGAGCCGATCGCCTGGGACTTGCACGAGGAGCTGGTCCGCGACCAGCGACTGCGCAGCTCCCAGTGTGCCGGCGTCAAGGGTGTCCACGGAGATCGAGGCAGCGAGTTGATCGGCCTGTGCCTGAGCGAGGCCACGCGCGAACTGTCCGCGTGCCAGCCGATCTGATCCTCGATCGATCTCCGCGCTCCAGAACCAATCGGCCACGCTCGACTCGCCGACCCACGCCGAGGCATCGATCTCCGTGCCGCCCTCGAGGCGTCGAACGACGAGATCGAGCAGCTTCAAGTTCGTGAGGAGCGGGCCGACGCGAGGCTGAAGCAGCAGACGTCCAAGTGCCTGGACGGCATCTCGTATGGGTTGGAGCTCTGATGGTTTCAATGCCGCGGCTTCGTGGCTGCGCCAGTGAGTCGCTGCCGCTCCGGCACGCTGAAGCGCTTCGAGTACGCGAGGCCACTCTTGCGATTGGCAGATTGCAAGAACTCGCCATCCAGTCGACTGGGCCTCGCTGCTCACCATTCGAAGCAACGACGCCACAGCGCGAAATGCATGATCGGTGTAGAGGCGATCGAGACCGTCGAGGACGAGCAGAGGCTCGCGGCTGGTCACATTGTCCAGCAACTCGGCGAGCGGATACCGAAGCCGGAGCGACGCTTCGAATGCCCCGAGATCCGCCGCGCGGTCGAGCGACGAAGCGTCAATCCACAGCGTCCGGTAGACGTTCGTGCGGCGATGCTCGAATAGCGATTTCGCGAGGCCAGACTTCCCGACTCCCGAGGAACCAAGCAGCGTGACGGTGAAATTGGTGGAGAGTGCGTCCGCGACCACTTTCGCCTGAGCGACCCGGGAGAGATGCACACCGCCGATCGAATCTCGAACGAGAGCCACTTCGCGCGCGGAGCGAGCATCGAGGGTCGTCCAGTCGCTGGCATGATCGGGGTAGTCGGCGAGCAACACGCGTGCGCGTAGTCGCTCGATCAGCTCGCTCAGCGTTAGGCTTCCGGCGCGCGGACGCAACTCGGCCGCAAGATCGCGGAGCGCGCTCCACAGGCCCTCGGCGTCGGCCGCTGTGTGGCTTCTCACCGCCCGACGACACAGTTCGAGCGTGGTGTTGTGCGACTCGGAAGCGACGGACCCGAAGTCCCTCTGTACAAACCGGAGTCGCTGGAGGAGCCGAGCCGTGTCTACTTCCGTCGTCATGCGGCCAAGGCCGGCGGGACAAGCAAAGCTCGCGAACAACGCGCGCTCGTCTTCATTCGCCCAACTCGGCGTGGCGAGGCGCATCGGAAAGATGGCGGCGTCGTTCACGCGGACCTTTTCGCTAAGGCCCGACACCGAGCGCGCGGCCGCGCCGGACAGCGGGCCGGTCACGAGGCCGATGAAGTCACGAGAAGCGTCGAACGCTGCAGAGCCGATATGGAGCCATTGCTCCCAAGCTGCCGCCACGAAATCGGAGGGTGCGGATGTAGCCGTGAACTGCGTGTTGCTCTTCACCGAGAGCGCGAAGCGAAGGCGGGACGACCCGACGGCGGTGGTCACGAGGACATCGTCGAGAAACCACCCGTCGGGACGGGTTTGGAAATCGAGTCGAACGGGAACGCCATGCTCTGGGCCGAAGATCGGCTCCCCGATCAACATGCAGGCCAGCAGCCACGCGCATACGTCGTCCTCGAAGACGAACCCGCCGCCCCCGGTACTTCGCGGCGAAGCGACGTTAGTGGCCACGACGCCCCTCGCCGCCCATCTTGTCGTAGATGGTCAAGGGCCTGACGTCGATCGGCGTCCTAGTCATCGCAATCATGATGTCTCGTGTGACCTATCGATAGGAAGTAAGATCCGTGGAGGCCGGCTCGCGACCACTCCTCGCTGGAACAGACTACTTGCGGTGCCTTCTTCAGGAGTTGATCGAGCACACCGAAGATCGACGCCTGCGCGTCGGCCGGTTGCCCGGCGACGGCCGCGCTCACGCGCCCTAGTTTCTATTGGGCGCGCAGGTCTATGCCGAGGTCCGCCGAGCTGCAGCGCGAGTTCCGAGTAAAGCGGCTCTAACGTCGTCGGCTGCGCTGGGCAAGCGCGCTAGCAGCCGCCGACTTTGCTGCGGCTGACGTACGGCCGTCACGCATCACCTGCGAGGCAGCCGACGCGGCGTTCGCGCCGGTGGTCTTGGTCGGCGTGCCGACCTGCGAGAGTGCACTTCCAGCGGCGGTTCTCGATGCTCTGCCGGTGGACGACGAGTTCAACGTCGACGAGTCGCGTGATGCGGCGCGGGGGCCGGTAGTCTTGTTAGCCATGCGTTCTCCTTGAGGCAGGTGTCAACGCCAAAAGCTCAAAGCTCTGACAATTGTCCGCCGAGGCCGTATGCGGAGCCTGAATTTGGAGTTCATTGTCAAATATTATTGAGGATCAGCGGTCTGTTGTGCTTCGCAAGAAGATGCCAGCGCCAGGAATTTCAGGGGTATACGAACGCCCGGTTTCGTTTGCATGCTTCCCCGTTGGGGTTTCAAACCCGTATGGCCGCCGTCCGCTACTTGATGGCCTGCGGCATCGACGGGCTTCGCGGGGTGGCAACGCCCGTGGTACGAGTACGAGCACGGTCGACTGCCCGGTCGCCTCAAGCCCGCCCGTGACGGGCACGATCGATGAATTTCAGGCGGTCGCTAACCCTTCAGAGCGTGGCGCGAATAGGGAGGGCGACGGTCCGACTCAAGCGCGGGCCGCGACCTGGCGGATCCGGCCCAGCAGCGCGGCCTTGGCGGTCGCGGGGAGGAACGACGCCCGCGCGGCGTTCTCGGCCACGGCGACCAGCTCGGCGGGGGTGAGCTCGAGCGCGGCGGCGGTCGCGCGGTAGTTGTCGGCGATGTAGCCGCCGAAGTAGGCCGGGTCGTCGGAGTTGATGGTGACGGCGACGCCGCGGCGCAGCAGGCGCGCGAAGTTGTGGGCGCGCAGATCGGGGACGACGCACAGCTTGAGGTTGGACAGCGGGCACACGGTGAGCGGCACGCCGTCGCGGGCCAGGCGGTCGACCAGGGCGGGATCCTCGTCGCAGCGCACGCCGTGGTCGATGCGCTCGACGCGCAGGAGGTCGAGCGCCTCGAGGATGTAGCCGGCCGGGCCCTCCTCGCCTGCGTGGGCGACCGCGTGGAGGCCCAGGCTGCGGGCGCGGGCGAACACCCGCTCGAACTTGCTCGGCGGGTTGCCGCGCTCGCCGGAGTCGAGGCCGACGCCGATGAACTCGCGGCGGAACGGCAGGGCGGCGTCGAGCGTGGCCTGGGCGTCGTCCTCGGACAGGTGGCGCAGGAAGCACAGGATCAGCTCGGAGGTGATGCCGTAGCGGCGCAGCGCGTCCTCCATCGCGTCGCGCAGGCCGCCGAACACGGCGTCGAGCGCGATGCCGCGCCCGGTGTGGGTCTGGGGGTCGAAGAACAGCTCGGCGTGGACGACGTGGTCGGCGTGGGCGCGGGTGAAGTACGCCATCGCGAGCGCGTAGAAGTCGCGGCGGTCGCGCAGGACGCTGCAGCCGGCGTAGTAGAGGTCGAGGAACGACTGGAGGTCGGCGAACTGGTAGGCGGCGCGGACATCGGCCACCGAGCGGTAGGGGAGGGGGGTGCCGTGTTTTGCCGCGAGACTGAACATCATCTCGGGCTCGAGGGTGCCCTCGATGTGGAGGTGGAGCTCGACCTTGGGGAGGCGGCGGATCAGGCGGTCACGGGTGGGGTCGATCGCGGTCACGGTGGGTTACCTTACTACTTGCCGCTCGTCGGGGACGTGGGTACGGTCGCCAACCCGATGACCGACGACTCAGCTCCTGAGCCCACCGCGGTGCCAACCCCGCCGATCCAGTACGATCCCGTCCCGGATCCGGTCCCGGCCGTGGCGCGAGAGCTCGGGCTGACGCCCGCGGCGGTCGCCGCGGTGGTCGCGATGCTCGACGAGGGCAACACGGTGCCGTTCATCGCGCGCTACCGCAAGGAGCGGACCGGCGGGCTCGACGAGGTCCAGATCCGCGCGATCGAGGACCACCGGACGTACGTCGTCGAGCTCGAGGCCCGGCGGGCGGCGATCCTGGCGTCGGTCGCCGAGCAGGGCAAGCTCACGCCCGAGCTCGAGGCCAAGCTGCGGGCGGCGCGCGGCAAGTCGGAGCTCGAGGACCTGTACGCGCCGTACCGGCCGCGCCGCAAGACCCGGGCGTCGGTCGCGCGCGAGCGCGGGCTCGACCCACTGGCGCAGCGGATCCTCGCCCAGGGCGGCGACGGCGACCCGGCGGCCGAGGCCGCGGCGTTCGTCGGCGAGCAGGTGGCGAGCGCCGACGACGCGCTGGCGGGCGCGCGCGACATCGTCGCCGAGGTGTTGGCCGACACCGCCGAGATCCGCGTGTTCGCGCGCCGGGAGTACGCCGAGCACGGCGAGCTGGGGTCGGAGGTCGTGCCGGGCAAGGGCGACGAGCCGACCAAGTTCGAGCAGTACTACCAGTTCAAGGAGGCGGTGAAGTCGATCCCGTCGCACCGCTTCCTGGCGATCCGGCGCGGCGAGGCCGAGGGCGTGCTGCGCGCGCACGTCGCGGTCGACAGCGCGCGGGTCGAGGTCGGGATCCTGCGGCTGGCCCGGCTCGACGATGGCTCGCCGTGGGCGGGCCAGCTCCGCCAGGCCGCGGCCGACGCGCTCAAGCGGCTGCTGGGGCCCAGCGTCGAGAACGACGTGCGCGCCGAGCTCAAGCAGCGCTCGGACAGCGGGGCGGTCGAGATCTTCGCCGGCAACCTGCGCAACCTGCTGGTCGCGGCGCCGCTCGGCTCGATGTCGGTGGTCGGCGTCGATCCGGGGCTGCGCACCGGCTGCAAGTGCGCGGCGATCGACGTCACCGGCAAGTTCCTGGGCACGGTGACGGTGTACATCTCGCAGGGCGACGCCCAGCTCGCCCGGGCCAAGGACGACTTCCTCGCGTTCGTGCGGCGGTTCGCGCCGCGCGCGATCGCGGTCGGCAACGGCACCGGCGGCCGCGAGGCGGAGGCGTTCATCAAGCGCGCGCTCGGCGACGCGGGGCTGCGTGGCTCGTCCGAGGTCGCGGACGGCAACGGCCAGGCGGAGCCCGCCGGGCCGTTCGTCGTCCAGGTCAACGAGGCCGGCGCGAGCGTGTACTCGGCGTCGGACCTGGCGCGCGAGGAGTTCCCCGAGCTCGATCTCACGATCCGCGGCGCGATCTCGATCGCCCGCCGGCTCCAGGATCCGCTCGCCGAGCTGGTCAAGATCGAGCCCAGGTCGATCGGCGTCGGCCAGTACCAGCACGACGTGCACCAGCCGCTGCTGGTCAAGAAGCTCGGCGACGTGGTCGAGGACTGCGTCAACCGCGTCGGGGTCGAGCTCAACACCGCGAGCGCGCAGCTGCTCGGCTACGTCGCCGGCATCGGCAAGGCGCTGGCCAGGAAGATCGTGGCGTACCGCGACGGCCACGGCGCGTTCGGGTCGCGGGCGCAGCTGATGGACGTCTCGGGGCTGGGGCCCAAGGCGTTCGAGCAGGCGGCGGGCTTCCTGCGGATCGCCGATGCGGCGTTCCCGCTCGATCGCTCCGCGGTCCACCCCGAGCGCTATCCGCTGGTCGAGCAGATCGCGCGCGATCTCGGGGTCGAGCTGCCCGAGCTGGTCGGCAACCAGGATCTGGTCGACAAGATCGACTTCTCGAAGTACGCGACCGACGAGGTCGGCGAGCCGACCCTGCGCGACATCGCCGCCGAGCTGGTCAAGCCGGGCCGCGATCCGCGCGCCGAGTTCTCGCCGCCGCGGTTTCGCGACGACGTGACCGCGATGGAGGACCTCAAGGTCGGCATGGTGCTCGAGGGCGTCGTGACCAACGTGACCGCGTTCGGCGCGTTCGTCGACATCGGCGTCCACAACGACGGCCTGGTCCACGTCTCCCAGCTCGCCGAGCAGTTCGTCAAGGACCCGAGCGAGGTGGTCAAGGTCGGCCAGAAGCTGACCGTCCGCGTGCTCGAGGTCGACAACCAGCGCAAGCGGATCGCGCTGTCGGCCCGGAAGGGCCAGCAGCAGCAGCAGCGCGCGCCGCGGCGCGACGAGGGCGGCGGCGGTGGCGGCGGTAGAGATGGCGGCCAGCGCCCGCCCCGCAACCGCAATCGCGGCCGCGGCCCGGCGCAGGCCGCCGCGGGCCAGGGTGCGCCCGGCGGCGAGCCGCGCGAGCACGCGCCGGGGCAGGGCGCTCCGGGTCCCGGCACCGAGGGACACGCCCAGGGTGGCGCGCCCGGCCACGGCGGGCAGGGCCAGGGCCAGCCGCGGCCGCGGCGCGACGATCGCCGCGGGGGCCGGGAGGTCCGGCAGTGGAGCGACCGCGCCGAGCGCCACGAGGGCCCGCCACCGGCGTACGGCGATGCGCCGCCGGGCGATCGGCCGCCCGCGGGCCGCGACCGGCGCGATAGCC
>JBGQCL010000316.1:0-14141 GCA_041495365.1 Kofleriaceae bacterium
CGCCGGCATGCAGGGCGGCATGCAGGGGCCGCCGGGCATGCCGATGGGTGGGCCGCCGGGCATGCCGATGGGTGGGCCGCCGGGCATGCCGATGGGTGGGCCGCCGGGCATGCCGATGGGTGGGCCGCCGGGCATGCCGATGGGTGGCCCCGGCGGTGGCGTGCGCCCCGCGGCAACCGATGCCAAGACCATGATCGCCCAGCCCAGTCCGTTCGCGCAGGGCGGCATGGCTCATGGCGGCATGCCCATGGGCGGCATGCCCATGGGCGGTCCCGGCCCGTCGATGGCGCCCGGCGCCCCGGCTGGCCCCGGCGGGTACAACGCGGCGTCGCCGGCGCAGAAGACCATCGTCGCCGGGATGGCGCCTGCGATCATGGGCGGCCAGCTGATGCAGCCCGGCCAGATGCAGCAGGGCTATCCGCCAGGGCCACAGATGCCACACGGCGGCGCGCCGGCCTCGGGTCCGAACAAGACGGTGATGCTGGCGCCGAGCGACGGTGTGGTGTCGGTCGCACGCACGGGGCATGCTGTCCCGCCGGTCGGCGGCGGAGCGATCCAGCAGGGCGCTTCCACGCTATTCTGGATCGTGAGCCTGGTCATCGGAGTTGCCGTCGGCGCGCTCGCGTACGTCATCGTCCTCCAGCTCTAGGCGCGCGGTGCCCGGCGATGTCCGACGACAACCACAACGACAAGAACGAGAAGAAGGTCAAGGAGCTGATCGATGGCGCCACGCGCGCCGAGCTCGCGCGCTGGTTCGGTCTGCCATCGTACGAGGCGCTGGCCGAGCAGGGCGTCCCCGAGCCGCCGCCCGAGGATCCCAGGTCCACCGAGCGCCGCAAGCGGCAGGACACCGCGCTCGCCGCCATCGATCCGGCGCTGGTCGAGGCCCATCGCCGCCGGACCGATGGGCTGGCCACGCTCAAGCCGCCGCCCGAGGTCACGCTGCACGCCGATCCCAGCATCATGCAGCTCGACATGGCGATGATCGCGCAGCGCGGCGCGATCGCGAACCCCCGCGACGTCGTGCGGCCACCCGACCTCGAGGATGCGCTGCGCGATTGCACGCCGCAGGCGCTGCTGCGCGACCTGCACCGCCCCGATCTCCACTTCGACAAGGCGTTCGAGCGCGTCGACCTGCTGGCGACGTACCGGATCGACATCGCGGCGAACATCGACGAGGTCATGGCGACCTCGACCAAGCTGGGCCCACCGCAGACGTCACTGTTCGCCGAAGGCTACGCGCTGCTGCAGGAGCTGCGCGCCGAGCGCAAGCAGCCCTGGATCAACATCCAGATGCCGCGCAGGCGGGTGACGGCGTGAGGAAGGTGTGCTGGGATGAGGGCGTACATCGCATGATGGTCGTGCGCCCGGAGGAGCTCGCGTGAACGCCGAGTCGCGCCCGGTTCCCGTCGAGCGTTTCCTGTTGCGCGCGGTCGGACGCACCGATGTCGGAGCCCAGCGCACCCAGAACGAGGATGCGATGTACTACGACGACTTCCTCGGCGTGTACGTCGTGTGCGACGGCATGGGTGGGCATGCGTCGGGACAGGTGGCCTCCGACATCGCGATCCGCACGATCGTGCACTCGCTCAAGACCGGGGATCCGCCGCCGGCGCCCGGGCAGGACCCGCTGGTCGCTGCGATGAAGGCCGCCAACGCGGCGGTGTTCCAGCGCTCGCTCACGGATCCGACGTGCCACGGCATGGGCACCACCGCGGTCGGGCTCCGGTTCGAGGAGAACATCGTCCACGTCTGCCACTGCGGCGACTCGCGGGCGTACCTGTTGCGCCAGGGTCAGCTCCAGCAGATCACGCGCGATCATTCGCTGCGCAACCTCTACCAGGACCGGCCCGATCTGGTCGGCACGCTCGGCCCCGCGACCTCGAACGTGATCATCCGCGCGGTCGGGCTCGACGCCTCGGTCGAGATCGAGCACAACACGATGGTGCCGGAGCACAACGACATCTTCCTGCTGTGCTGTGACGGCCTGTCGGACCTGGTCGACGACTGGATGGTCCGGGAGATCATGACCTCGGGCGACTCGCTGGAGATCGTCGCCGAGAACCTGATCCGCGCCGCCAACAACAACGGCGGCACCGACAACATCACCGTGGTGCTGGCCCAGACCTTCGTCGACCCGCTGTGGGTACCGGCCCCCGCCTACCCGCCGCAGATGCAGCGCTACTGATCAGAACGCGGTCGTGCCGTTCGGCGTGCCCAGGCCGGTCGGGCCGTCGTAGCCAGCGCCCGCGGTGCACAGGTAGCTCGGGCTGCAGGTGCCGTTGCTGCCGGCGACGACGTCGAACAGCGCGCTGGTGTGGGCGTACGGATCCGAGCCGGAGTTGACCGTGCCGCCGTTGTTGGCGTAGACCGCACCGATCAGCGGCGCGGCGACGCTGGTGCCGCCGAACACCAGGAACGTGGACTTGCTGCGCGACGACGGAGCGAACACCGCGACGCCGGTGTTGGGATCGGCGACCGCCGAGACGTCGGCCACCGTGCGCATCGCGCAGCCGCTGTCGGTCTGCCACGACGGCTTGGCGTACACGGTGCTGCAGCCGCTGCCCGCGCCGCTCCACGCGGTCTCGGTCCAGCCGCGCGCGTTGGCCAGCGTGCGCAGCGACGTGCCGCCGACCGAGACGACGTGGGGCGACGACGCCGGGAACTCGACGCCGAAGCCCGAGTCCCCCGAGCTCGCGGTGACCGCGACGCCGGGGTGGTTGTACGCCGCCTCGCTCGCGGCCGTGCCCGCCTCGCCGCCGCCGTAGCTGTTGCTGATCACGTGCGCGCCCAGGCTGGCCGCCGTGTTGACCGCGGCGGCGAGGTTGGCGAACGAGTTGGTGTCGCCCTCGACCAGCAGGATCTTGCAGCCCGGGCAGATCGCGCTCGCCATGTCGAGATCCAGCGCGGTCTCCTGCTCCCAGCCGACGTTGAGCCGCGGGAAGCTGGTGCCGCCGCGCTGGTCGACCTTGCGGAAGCACCCGTTGGCGGTGGTACACGGCGTCAGCCCGAACGTCGAGCGGTAGGTCGCCAGGTCGCTCTCGGCGTTGGGGTAGCCGAACGCGTCGACGATCGCGATCGTGATCGCCGAGCTGCCGTTGCTGGTGATCTTGTAGGCGTCGCGCAGCTGAGTCGGCCCGAGGCCCGCCGGGGTCGCGTTGGGCACGGGCTGGCCGGCGGCGTCGACCAGGACGCGGGCGTGGCACTCGGCTTCCCCGGGACGCGGGACGCTGCACACGCGCGCATGCGGCGCGCTCGCGATCTCGTCCGAGGTCATCGTCGTCGCGACCTCGTCGTCGGCGCTCATCGCGCATGCAGGAAGGGTGAGCGCGAACACCAGGGGAACCACACGGGAAAGTGAACGGGGCGTGAGATACATGGACGCTCAGTGCGGCGTGCGACGATCGCCGTCGCATCACGCGCGCTGACAAACAGCGAGATGCGCACCACGCACGCGCGGACCCCATCGCTCCATATACGAGCATGGCAGTGGAGCGAATCGCTGCGGCTCAGAACGCCGCGGTCCCGTTCGGCGTGCCGAGGCCGGTCGGCCCGTCGTAGCCTGTCCGGGCCGTGCACAGCTAGCTCGGACTGCCACGAGCACCCGGTGTCGTGCTGCCAGCGGAGGTCGCCGTGCTAGAACGCGGTCACGCCGTGCGGCGTACCGAGGCCGGTCGGGCCGTCGTAGCCCCTGGCTGCGGTGCACGCGTAGGTCGGATCGCAGAACGCACTGGTGCTCCCGGTGGTGACGTCGTACAGCGACGCGCTGCAGGCGTAGAGGTTGGCGCCGTAGTTCTGCGAGGCGCCGTTGACACCGTAGATCCCGCCGATCAGCGGTGCCGCCACGCTGGTGCCGCCGAGCACGAGCCACGCCGATGCACCGGATGTGCTGGTCGCATCGGGCCCGAACACCGCGACGCCGGTGTTGGGATCCGCGACCGCGGAGACGTCGTTCAGCATGCGGTTCTTGCATCCGGTGTCATGCTGCCAGCTCGGCTTGGAGTACACGGCGCTGCAGCCGCTGCCGCCGCTGTCCCACGCGGTCTCGGTCCAGCCGCGGGTGTTGCTCGCGGTGGTCAGTGACGTGCCGCCGACCGAGATGACGTGGGGCGACGCGGCCGGAAACTCGATGCCACCGAAGTACCCGGCATCACCCGAGCTCGCGACGATCGCGATGCCCGGGTGGTTGTAGGCCGACTCGTAGATATCGGTGCCGTACTCGTCGCCGCCGTAGCTGTTGGTGATCACGTGCGCGCCGAGCTTGGCCGCCTCGTTCACCGCGGCCGCGAGGTCCGCGAACGTCGCCTCCGTGGCCTCGACCAGGACGAGCTTGCAGTTCGGGCACATCGCGCTCACCATCTCGAGGTCGAGCGCCGCCTCCACGTTCCAGCTGTAGTTGGAGCCGGGATAGCTCGTCCCGCCGCTCTGATCGACCTTGCGGAAACAGCCGGTGCTCGACCCGCACGCCGGCAGCCCGAACTGCGCCCGGTAGATCGCCAGATCGGCCTCCGCGGTCGCGTAGTCGTACGCACTGATCACGGCGATCACCGTCGAGGAGCTCCCCGAGCCGGTGATCTTGTACGCGCTGCGCAGCTGGCTCGGGCCGTAGCCTGCAGGTGCGGGGGTCGTGATCAGGTGACCGGCGGCGTCGACCAGGCCGAATGCATGGCAGTAAGGCGACCCATCCGGGGTATCCGGGCAGATCGCCGCCGAACTCGCGCTGGAAATCTCGTCCTGGGTCATCGAGGTGTTGACCTGGTCGCCGGACATCCCACACGCCTGGGCGAGCGTCGCCGCGAACAACAGTACGACTCGCAACACGGGAAACGGGTGTGAACTGGTCATACCCGGGACGATGCGCGTGTAAGTTGTGCGGCAATCATCAAGTCCACTAACAAATGAGGGTTAATATTCTGCAAGGAACCTCAGTATTTACACACTCAGTTTCCCGGCACGTCGACGACAACGCGCCCTCAAATTCTTGAGAGATGACGCGCTCTCAAACACACCCTCACTGCACGACTCCTCCCGTATCAAAAGGACCCGTGGGAGATCTGTGTCGGCCTGGCCGCGATTCACCGCACATCCGGACCGCCGACATCCGCTGTGAAGTGTGTACAGTCCCTCGAACCGCGACATGTCGGCGTTGAAATCTGAGCATGCTTCGACGGCGAGGCCGTACCGTCCCTCGAACCGCGGCATGTCGGCGTTGAAATCTGAGCATGCTTCGACGGCGAGGTGCGCTCAGCGGGCCTGCGCGGCGCGCCGGAGCTGGGCGGCCATGTCGCGATAGCGGCCGAGCCGGGCGTAGACCCGAGCGAGTCCCGACGCCACGCGGACCTCGAAGCCGGGCGTCTGGCCAGCCGCCTGAAACGCCTCCTCGGCGCCGAAGAAGTCGCCGCCCAGCGTCAGGACGTCGCCGAGCGTGGCGTACATCGCCGCCGCCGAGATCGGCGACGACGCTCGCCCGATCCCCGCGCGCAGCACGCTCGCCGCCCGCGGACAGTCTCCCGCCCGCGCCAGCGCCACGGCGTACGCGACCCGCGCATTGCCGAACGTCGGCGCGAGATCGAGCGCGGCGCGCAGCGCTTCCTGCGCCGACTCCAGGTCGCCTGACTCCAGCGCCGAGCGCCCGCGCTCGTAGTAGCGCCGAGCGACCGCCGACATCAGTCGAGCTCCAGCAGGCTGAACCGCGCCGATGCGTCGTCCCCCCCGGCCGGCTCGACCTTGTCCCCGCCGGCAGCCGGTGCCGCGGCGGGCGCGGCCGGTGCCGCGGCGGCCGGTGGACGCTCGGCGGGCGCCCCTCCCCCGGCCCCGCCGCTGCTCGCCGGCTGGGAGCGCAGCGAGATCCCGGCGCGCGGCGGCGGCGCGCTGCCCTGTGCGGGCGGTGCGGCCGGCGCCGGCGGAGGGCGCTGGGACAGCGTCGTCTCGACGACGTGCACCCCGGCCTGCGGCCGCGGCAGCTCCGCGGCGGTCCCACCGATCGGCTGGCGCGCTGGCAACAGCGGGTGCACGGCGTTGCCGATCCGGACGCTGACCTGCTCACCGTCGACCACGAACATCGACAGCTCGGGGTGATCGAACCGGGTCTGCAGCGCGGCGATCAGCTGGGCGAACGTCGGAGCGCGCAGATCGCTCAGGGTCTCGGCCTGGTGGATCAGCATCGGCGGCGGCCCCTCGACGACGTACTCCTTGATCACGAAGGTCAGGACGTCGAGCAGGGTCTCGCGATCGGCGTCGGCGAACGCGTCCTTGACGTTGCTGGCGAGCTCGCGGAGGTCAGGTCGGGACGGCATGGTGTTCTCCTAGAAAGTCGCTCCGTCGAGGTCGACGCCGGTGGTCTCGCAGCCGACCAGCCGTACGCCGGTCAGGTCGGCGTTGCACAGGTTCACGCCCTCGAGGTTGCAGCGCACGAGCGCGGCGTTGCGCAGCGTGGCGCCGTACATGTTGGCTCGCCGGAAATCGACGTCGAACAGCGCCGCGCCCGTCCAGTCGGTGCGCGACAGCGACACCGTGGCGTGCTCGTAGCCCTCGAACACGACCTTGATCAGCACCGCGGCGGCGAAGTCGGCCGAGTACAGCTCGGACTCCTTGAACGTCGTGTTCTGGATCCTGGCCTGGTGGAACCGGATCCGCGCCATCCGGACCGGGCCGAGATCGCAGCGCAGCAGCTGCGCCGCGGTGAGATCGAGCTCGGTCAGGTCGCAGTCCTTGGCGCGGACGCGGTGCCACAGCGACCCCTTCCACTGCGAGGCCCGCAGGTCGCACTGCTTGAGCTCGGCGCGCTCGAGCCGGACGTCCTCGCCGTCGGCGCCGCGCAGGTCGAGCCGCTCCAGGGTCACGCCGTCGAGATCGACGCCGCGCAACCCGACCGACGGGGCGGCGAAGCCGGCGATCGTCCGGCCTGCGAGCTCGTCCTCGGCGATCAGCCGCTCCAGCTGGACGCGTGACTGCACGACGCCAGCGTCAGCGCTTGTGTCGGTCATCTCCGTCGAGGATACCCCGAGATCCGCCGGGGCGTCGCCCCGCGCATCGCAAACCCGCGATCCGGCGGGCGCGGCCGGGCCGCCGCCCCCGGAGGGCGATCAGCGCGATCAACGCGAATCAGGCGCGGCGCTGGACGCCGTTGCGCAGCATCTGGTTGCGCGCCGCCTCCGCCGCCATGTCCTGCACCCGGTCCTTGATCTGCTCGATCGCTCGCTTCAGCGCCTCGCGGGACGCGACCTCGGCGCTCGCCGCGTTGGCCGCCGCGGTGGTGCTGTCGTGGCTGCCGCCGGACTGGGCGACCGACTGCTCGACCGCCTCGGCCTCGGCCTCGTGCTCCTGGGCGAACGGCATCCCACCCGCCGACGTCGCCTTGCGGTGCAGGCCGTTCTGGGCCTGGGCGACGTGGGTGAGCTCGTGGGCGAGCAGCGCCTGACCGGACGCGCTGGCCATCGACTTCTCCGGCGAGCCGCCCATCAGGATCATGCCGGTCGAGCCGACCGTGACGGCGTACGCGCCGCGCTGGCGGTTGAACTCCTCGGCGAACTCGCCGGTGTAGATCCGGACGTGGCCGAGGTCGACGCCGAACCGCCTCTCGTACTTCTGGCGGATCGACTGGTCGAGCCGCTCGCCCTTGCCGGCGCGCCTGGACATCATGCGGAGCAGCCGCTCCGGGTCGTACTTGCGCGCGATCTCGTCGGTGAGCTGGTCGGCGCTCGGGTCGTTGCCCGGGCCGCTGCCCGGGCCGCTGGAGGTTGGATCGCTCACGCCAGTCTTTCTACGCGGTTACTCATCCTTGCCTTCCCCGGCCCAGGTCGACACGTAACCCTCCGAACCCTCATAGAATTCGGACGTCTTCTGCTGGTCGACGACCGCCGCCGCGCCGCCGAGCGCCTGCTCGAGGAACCTGGTCTCGGCGATGCAGCTGCCGCCCTTGACGCCCTTGACCTGGAACGTCACTTCGCCCTTGGAGTTGATCACGATCTCGATGTCTTGCTTGTGCATGGTGGCTGACCTCCCTACTCCGAGACCCACTTGCGAACGACCAGGCGGATCGAGCCGTCCTCCTCGTTCACCTCTTCCTCGACCGAGTAGCCCTTGTCTTCGCAGGCCTGCTTGACGTTGTGGTACTGGTAGCGCTGGCTGAGCTGGTGCTTGAACTCTTCCTCGGAGACCCCCTTGGTGGTCTCCACCCCCCACCAGTCGGCCGTGAGGTCGTAGGTCCCGTCCTGGTTGTCGACCACGCCGATGTCGTACCGGCCCATGTCGATCGACATCGCGGCCTGCAGCTTGTCGCCGCGGTAGCCGCGGACCGACACGGTCTGGCCCTGCTCGGCCTCGTTGAACTTGAGCTCCATGTCGGCGAGCGCCTTCTTGATCGCCGCCAGGTTGGTCATCTTCAGGGCGCACTTCGTGAAGTGGGACATCGGCGTTCGCTTCCTCGTTCGCTTTCTCGTTCGGTTTCGGCGTTCGCTTCCTGGTTCGCTGCGTCGTTTGCTGCCGCTGTCAATTTACGTCACAGCTCCAGCTTGCGTTCCCCGTCGTCGCTGGTCTCGGGCGCTTTGTCACCCAGGTTGGCGCGCGGCGCCCCGTAGCGCGACATCCACCCCTCCTTCCGGGCAGGTGCGCGATTGCGGGCGGACGCCATGCGCGCCCGGGTCCGCGCCCACTCGCGCATCGACTCGATCTGTTCCCGCATCGTGATCGCGAGCGGGACCAGGTCCTTGAGGGTGTGGAGCAGGCCCTCGGTGGTGAGGTCGTTGCCGGTGTCGAACGCGTCGTACAGCGCGGCGACCACGGCCTGCTCGAGCTCGGCGCCGGAGAAGTCGACCGTGGCCTCGAGCAGCTTGTCCATGTCGAACTGACCCGGGTCGCGCTTCTTCTTGCGGATGTGGATGTCGAGGATCTGCTGGCGATCCTCGCGATCCGGCAGGTCGCAGAAGAAGATCTCGTCGAACCGCCCCTTGCGCAGCAGCTCGGGCGGCAGCTGGAGGACGTTGTTGGCCGTCGCGATCACGAACACCGGCGTGGTCTTCTCCTGCAGCCACGTGATGAACGACGCGAACACGCGCGACGTGGTGCCACCGTCGGTCTGCCCCGACGACGCGGTGCCGGAGAACCCCTTCTCGAGCTCGTCGATCCACAGGACGGCCGGGGCGATCGCCTCGGCGGTCTTGATCACCGAGCGCATGTTCTCCTCCGAGCTGCCGACCAGGCCGCCGAAGATCTTGCCGACGTCGAGCCGGAGCAGCGGCATCTGCCACAGCGCGCCGACCGCCTTGGCGGTCAGCGACTTGCCGGTCCCGGGCACGCCGATCAGGAGGATGCCCTTGGGCAGCGGCAGGCCGAAGTCGCGGGCGCGCGAGCTGAACGCGTTGCGCCGCTTGACCAGCCAGTCCTTGAGGATCTCCATGCCGCCGACGTCGGAGAACTCCTCGCGGTGCTCGTAGTACTCGAGCAGCCCGCTCTTGCGGATGATCTGCTTCTTCTCCTCGAGGATGGTCTCGAGGTCGAACGTGTGGGTCCGGACCGCCGACTTGGCGAACACGTTCTCGGCCTCGACCAGCGTCAGCCCGAGCGCGCCCTCGACCACGCGCTCCATGAACGTCGGATCGCTCTCGATCAGCTGCTGGGTCGCGGGCGGCAGGCTGGGCACGACCTTGCGCGCCGCCTCCTCGATCTCGGCGCGGTTGGGCAGATCCCAGTCGAGCACCGCCGAGATGCTCTTCTCGAGCTCGGGCGGCAGCTTGGTGACCGGCGACAGCACGAGCAGGCTCTTCTTGGTCTTCTTGAGCTCCGTGGCGGCGTCGCGCAGCCGGCGCACCACCGCGGGCTCCTTGAGGAACGGATGGAAGTCGCGGAGCACGAACAGCCCGCGGCCCTCGGCGCGCAGCACGTGGTCGATCGCCTTCATCGGGTCCTTGACGTCGCGCGTGCCCTGGCCGTTGGCGATGGTCTTGAAGCCCTCGGTGATCGACCACACCTCGAGCCGCATCTCGCGCTCGACGCACAGCCGCTTGAGCGCCTCCTCGACGCGGTTCTCCTCGGGTGACGTGATCCAGATCAGCGAGTAACGCGCCTTGATCAGATCCTCGATCTCGCCCTTGCTGCTTCGTTTGTGCTCGATCGTCATGGCTGTGCGTCGTCCATTCGGTCACCCGTTCGCGTTGGCCAGATCGCGCAGCCCGCGCAGCGCGCCCTTGGCGGTCTCGGCGTTGTCGACCAGCGCATCGACCGCTTCGGTCACGGCCTGGAGCGTGTGGCCGTCGGCCTTGAGGTTGGGCAGTTCGCCCTGCACCAGCCGCATGTTGTTGCGCATCTCCGACAGGATGTCGTTGATCGACTCGTAGACCTCCTGGGCGAGCCGGGCGATGTCGGCGCCGTGGCCGGGTGCAGGGGGCGGCGTGATCGCGGTGGCGCCGTCGAGCACGGCCACCGCCTGGGCATCGGCCGCGGCCTTGGCGCGCGCGGCCTCGGCGCGGGCCTTGGCGGCATCGGTCTTGGCGGCGTCGACCTCGGCCTGCAGCGACCTGAGCGAGCGCTCGGCGTTGGCCGCCTTGTCGAGCGCCTCCTTGACCTTGCGCTCGGCGGCCTCGCGCTCGAGCTGGAGCTCCTTGGGGTCGATCGCAGGCCCGGCCGGCGCCGCGGCCTGCGCCTTCTCCAGCTCGGCGAGCTTCCTGCGCATGCGGTCGAGCTCGCGGCGCGCGTCGTCGCCGCCGGTCGACGCCTGGTCGCGCGCCTTGGACGCGTTGAGCGCCTCCTCGGCGGCCTTGTGGCGGGCGACCTCGGCCTTGGCGAGCGCGTCCTGCGCGACGTTGCGCGCGCTCTCGGCCGCGATCCGGGCGTGGACCGCCTCCTGGAGCTCGACCTCGATCTGCGCGAGCCGGCCCTCGAGCTTCTCGCGATCGCGGTCGGCGAGCTTGAACTGCCCGTCGAGCCGCTCGCGGTCGGCCTCGACCTTCTTGAGCTCGACCCGCAGCTCGCGGATGTCCCCGGTCATCTTCATCAGCTGATCGGGCTGGGCGCCGCCGCCGCGCCCGGCGTCGGTCTGGACCTCGACCAGGAGCCGGCCGAGCCGCCGGTTCTCCTCCTCGAGGCCGTTGATCTGGGCGGCGTTGCGCGACGCGTTGGTGTTGGCCTCGTCGCGCTCGGCGCGGAGCTGGGCGAGCAGCTTGAGGTTCTTCTCCTTCTCGGCGCGCAGCTCCTTGATCACTTCCTCCTGCGAGATCAGGCCGACCCGGCGCTCCTCGAGCATGCGCTCCTGCTCGTTGATCACCTCGCGCAGGTGCTCGATCTCGGTGAGCTGCTCGTTGAGCTTCTTCCAGCCCTCGTCCTTGGTCCGCGACAGCTCCATCAGCTGGCGGTTCTTGTCCTCGAGGTCCTCGCGCAGCTTGGCGGTGTCCTCCACCGCGCGCGCGGTCTGGCGCTCGCGGGCCGCGACGTTCTCGGCCATGTCGCCGAGCTCGCCGCGCGCCTTGTTGAGCTCGTTGCGGGTCTGCTGCAGCTCGTCGCGCAGCTCGTCGGCGACCCGGTCGCGCGCGCCGATCTGGTCCTCGCGGTCCTTGATCTGGGACTTGAGATCGTCGGTCCGCTCGCGGATCGCCTGGGACTCGGCCCGCACGCGCTTGCCGTCGGCGACCTCGCGCTCGTAATTGGCCGACGCCTTGTCGAGCTGGCCGCGCAGCGACTTGATCTCCGAGTCGGCCTTCTGCGGATCGAACTCGAGCCCGAGATCGACCAGCACCTTGTTCTCGGCGGCGTCCGCGGGGCGCGCCGCCGGACCGACCGGCCCCATCGGGCCGCCGCGCCCGAACATGCTCGCGTTGTCGGCCCGGCTCGCCCCGGCGCCCGCCCCTGGCATCGCCGGCGGGGCGCCGTACGGCGTACCCGGCATCGCCGGCGGACCGGCGCTCGGCATCCCGGGCGGGCCGCCGTACGGCATGTTGGGGGTCCCGCTCGGCATCCCCGGCGGGGCGCCGTACGGCGCGGCGTTCGACTGCGAGCCGACCGAGCCGCCGAACCCACCGCCGCGCGCGGCGCCGTAGCCCGGCGGGCTGGTCCCGGGCCCGGTGCCCGGTATGGAGGGCGGGCCGCCGTACGGCATCGCCGGCGCCACGGGCGCCGCCGGCGAGGCGCCATACGCCGTGCCGGCGTACGGGTTGACGCTCGACTGCGCGCCGAACCCCGTGGCCGGCTGGGGCGGGCTGTAGCCGCCCGCCAGCGGAGGCGCTGGCTCGCCGCGGTCGAGCACCATCGTCCCGCCCTTCTTGGGCGGCGGGGCGCCGGTCACCGGGATCGGCTGCTGCAGGATGTTGACCGCGCCCTCGTCGAGGAACCGGATCATCAGCGATCCGCACTGGACGATGTCCGCGTGGCCGAGCGCCTGCTTCTGGATCCGGTTGCTGTTGAGGTGGGTCCCGTTCGCGCTGCCGAGGTCCTCGACGACGTATCGCCCACCCTCCATCCGGATCTGCGAATGGCGTCGCGACACCATCCCGTCATCCGTGCGGATCGCGCACTCCAGGCCGCGGCCGACGTAGACGGTCTCGGTGGGCGACAGCTCGACTGCCCCCTCGCGGCCCTGGCTATCCCGGAACAGGAGTCGTGCCATTGGGTTCCCCGATGGTACCGGGGCCGGGCGCTGGGCGCCAGTGCCCTACACCAGCCCGTGTTGCCCGTGATTTCCGTCGACGACCGCCCCGCCTGTCCGCCGCCATCGCTGCGCTACTCGGGCTTGAACACGGCTTCGGTGTTGCCGACCCGGATGATGTCGCCGGGCGCGAGGGTCTTCTTCGGCACCTTGTGGCCATTGACGTAGACCCCGTTGGTCGAGCCGAGGTCGGCGAGCTCGTACAGCCCGTTGACCTTGCGGATCCCGGCGTGCTTGCGCGACACCGCCGGGTCGGCGAGCACGACGGTGTTGCCGGCGACCGACCCGATCGTCGTGACCTCCTCGACCAGCGACAGGGTCTGGTTGGCCATCGGCCCGAGGATGAACTCGAGCCGGGCCACCGGCGACCAGCCGCAGAACAGGCACTTGGTCCACACCGGCAGCATCACGCGGCGACAGCCGCCGCAGACCTTCTGGTGCGCCGGCCGGGAGTTGCTCCGGGCAACGAGCACCAGGACGCCGAGCAGGATCAGCGCCACCACGATGATGAGGGCGATCAGGGCACCGGTGGACACGACAACCTGGCTGTTCTCTCTCTCAGTTGATCGACTTGAACTTGAGGTTGGTCTTGCCGAGCGTGACCATGTCGTTGTCTACCAGATCCTGCTTGCCCTGGATCTTGCGCTCGTTCACATAGCAGCCGTTGGTCGAGCCGCCGTCGACCAGCATGAAGCCCTGCGGCGAGGCGTTGATCTGGCAGTGCTCGGTGCTCATGAAGCCGTCGTTGATGACGACGTCGCACGGCGGGGCGGTGCCGATCTTGGTGCCGCCCGAGCGCAGCTTGAACGTCTGGTAGGCCTGTACCCCGTTGAGCGGCACCAGCCAGCCCACGATCGGGAAGCCGCCGTCGTCGCCGCCCGCGCTCATCATCACGGTCTTCATCGGCCCCGCCGGCTTGGGCGCCTCGGCGGCCATCACCGGCGCGACGATCGGCGGCGGCAGCGGCTGCGGCCTGGCGCTGAACACCTTGATGCCGATCACCGCGAGCAGGAGCGCGCCGACCACGACCAGGATCACGACCAGCCACGGGAACCCGCCCTTGGGCAGGTGCCACGTCGGCGCCAGCGTCAGCTCGACCGGGTCGGCATCGTCCTTGTCGATCTTGAGGATCAGGTTGTGCGGCTTGCCGTCCCACGACAGGCCGAGCCCGAGCTTGGGATCGAAGCCGGGGAACGTCAGGTACTGGCGGTCCGCCATGCGCGACAGGATGCCCTGGATCGCGGTCGCGATGTTCTCGGCGGTGTTCACCGTCTGGGTCCCCGGGATCATGGCGCTGATCACGTTGCCGTCGCTCGAATTGGCGCCCTTGTAGATGATCGCGAAGGTCTCGATCTTGTCGCCGGACGCGCGCGCCTTGAGCGCGACCATCTGGCCCTTGGCCGCGTCCATGTTCTTGTCGATGCCGTCGCAGATCACGATCAGCACCTTGCGCGACACCTGGACCTTGTGGAGCTCGGACAGCGCGAGGTCGACGCCCTTGACCAGC
>JBGQCL010000317.1:0-14096 GCA_041495365.1 Kofleriaceae bacterium
CCGGCCGGGCGCGAGCGGTGGGTCGTCTCGGCGGCCAACGCGCCGGCTTCGCGCACGGCGGGCTCGCCTGCGGTCTCCGCGGGTCCGGCGGCGTCGCGCCCCGGTGGACGGGCGTCCGCACCCGGGGCGGTGGCCGCGCGGCGCTCGGCGGTGGCCCGGCCTGGTGGCCCGGCCCCCGGCGGCGGACCCGCCGCATCGGGATCCGCGTCCGACGGCGGCCGGGCGGCGGCTCGCGACGGCGGCGTGATCCGGCGGGTCGCCGCCGCCGGGCTCGCCGCACCGATCGGCGGGATCGACAGCCGCGGCTCGGGGTCGCCCGGCACCGGCCGGGACGCCGCCTGCCCCGTCATGCGAACCGGCGCCGCGCTCACCGGGTCGATCGGCGGCGAGTCCCCCGGCTCGGGATCTGCGAGCGACGGCGGCCGCACCGCTCGCATCGGCCCGGTGATCTTGCGGGTCGATGCCGCCGGGCTCGCCGCACCGATCGGCGGGATCGACAGCCGCGGCTCGGGGTCGATCGACGGCGGCCGGGCGACCTGCATCCGCCCCGTCGCGCTGCGCGGCGGCGGCTCGACGCCGGGGCTCGACGGCGGCCGGATCGCCCGCATCGACCCGGTGGACCGGCGCGTCGCGCCCGCGGCCTCCGCGAAGCTGGGCGGCCCCTCGTCGGTGGGCGGCCGCCTGGTGCTCGGCCGGCGGCCTCGCGCAGCCGCGGCGCCCGGCGGGGTGGCCGCGACCGGCGAGCCCGACGCCGACGCGGGCCGCGGATGCCCGGTGGCGGTCCGCGCCACCACGGGTGGGCGCGACGACGGCCGCGACGACCGCGGGCTCCGCTGCTCGCCCTCGGTGGGGTCCGCGACGGCCGCCCGGGACAGCGTGTCGCGCGACGGTGCGTCGTCCTGGGTCACCGACGCGAAGAACGCGTCGACGTCGAACTCGGCGTCGGACGCGTCGACGCGGTGCGCGCCGCCTGCGGTCAGCGCGTTGCGCCGCACGTCGCTCGACTCGTGGATGAACGCGGCGTCGAGGTCATCGACGTCGATGTCGACCTCGTCGTCGGCGAGCGTCAGCAGCTCGTCGTCCTGCACCGGGCGCTCGCGCAGCCGGGCGAGCGCCAGGGCGGCCTCGCGGTCGCGGACCACCTGCTCGCGCATGCGCCTGGGCATCGCGGCGAGGATCTCCTCGGGCACCGCCGCGCCGGTCTTCGCGGCCTGGCGGCCGACCTTGTACAGGTTGCGCGTGTAGGTGCCGTTCTCGATCTGGCGCAGCGTGCGGCGCCAGTAGCTGTTGTACGAGCCGTACTTCTGCTGCAGGGTGGCAAACCGGTAGCGCAGCGCGGTGTTGCGGATCTGGATCTGGGCGAGGTCGCGGATCTTGCGCTCGATGTCGGTGTGCAGGTAGGCGGGCGGCTGCTTCTGGATTCCGAGAAAGTACTGCTCGTAAAGCACCTTCACGCGATCGAGCGCGGTGTCGAGGGCATCGAGCAGCTCCTCGATGACCTCGGCCTTCTCGGGCTCCTGCTGTCCCGACTTGCTCGCCACGTGGCGGGAGGATAGCAGTTTCTGCGATAGCCTCCCCTCCAGTCCCCCCGTGTCGGTCCTGTACTTCCTCCTGCTCGTCGGCGTGCTCGTGCTGATCCACGAGCTCGGCCACTTCGCCGCGGCCAAGCTGCTCGACGTCAAGGTGCTGCGGTTCTCGATCGGGTTCGGCCGGCCGCTGTTCCGGATCAAGCTGCGCGAGACCGAGTACCAGATCGCGGCGTTCCCGTGCGGCGGCTACGTGCGGATCCTCGGCGTCGACCGCAACGAGGCGGGGGGTGGGGACCCGGACGGCGTGGCCCGCGGGGCGGGGGGTGGGGACCCCGACGGCTCGGCCGGCGGAGCGGGGGGCAGCGCCCCCCAGGGGATCCGGGGCGACGATCGCGCCGGGCGGGCGGGCGAGCGCAGCGACGCCGGGCGCAGCTTCGCGAGCCGCCCGCTGTGGCAGCGGCTGGTGATCGTGTTCGCCGGGCCGGCGGCCAACCTGGTGCTGCCGGTGATCATCTACTTCGCGTTCTTCGCCGGCCACAGCGTGCTGCCGGCGGCGGTGATCGGCGACGTGCTCGACGGCGGGGCCGCGGCGCGCGCGGGCCTCGAGCCCGGCGACCGGGTGCTGGAGGTCGATGGCAAGCCGGTGCGCTACTGGGAGGAGCTCGAGGCCGCGGTGCGGTCGTCGCCGGGCAAGGAGCTCCACCTGCGGGTTTCTCGCAGCGGCAAGGTGTTCGAGCGCTACGTGACGCCGCTCGAGGAGACCGTGCGCTATCGCGACGGTGCGGTCACGCTGCAGGGCCGGGTCGGGATCACGCACGCGCCGTTCGCGCCGCTGGTCGGGGTGATCGACAGCGACGCCCCGGCCGCGCGCGCCGGGCTCTCGACCGGCGATCTCCTCATCAGCATCGACGGCCAGCCGGTGCGCAGCTGGGGCGAGGTCCAGCGCCACCTCGGCAAGCTCGCGCGCCGGACCAGCCTGGTGTACTTCCGCGGCACCGAGGTCGCGGGCGCATCGCAGATCCAGCTGCTCGCGCCGGGGTTCGCCGACCTGGTCCCCGAGACCCAGATCGACCGCGGGAAGCGCCAGACCTACACCGGGCTGGAGCACGCCGAGATGTTCGTCGCCCACGTCGACGCCGGCTCGCCGGCCGCGCGCGCCGGCCTGCGGTCCGGCGACCTGCTGACCGCGCTCGACGACGCGCCGGTGACCCACTGGGTCGACCTCGACCAGCGGCTGCAGGCCGCACCCGACCGGACGTTCCGGCTGACCTGGAAGCGCGCGGTCGCCGGCGTGACGCAGACGATGTCCGGCGAGCTGACCCAGGTCCGGCGCCGCCAGCTCGACGAGTACGGCCACGGCGTGACCCGCCTGGCGTTCGGCGCGCGCAACGACGTCGACCGCGGCACCGGCGCGACGATCGCGATCGAGGGCCGCCTCGGATTCGCGCTGTCCAAGGCGCTCGAGCGCACGGGCGAGACGATCGCGACGATCGTGTCCGGGGTGTTCCAGATCCTGAGCGGCGAGACCTCGAGCAGCGCGCTCGGCGGGCCGCTGATGATGTACCGGGTCGCGTCGGTGTCGGGCAACCAGGGCTGGGACAGCTTCGTGCTCCTGCTCGCGTTGATCAGCATCAACCTCGCGCTGATCAACCTGCTGCCGATCCCGACGGTCGACGGCGGCCACCTGCTGGTGTTCGCGATCGAGGCGGTGGCGCGCCGGCCGCTCGCGCTGGCGACCCGCGAGCGGGTCCAGAACGTCGGGCTGGCCGTCGTCCTCCTCATCACCGCGCTCGCGCTGCGCAACGACATCCTGCGATGAGGCTGCTCGGCATCGACACCGCGACCGCGACCGCCGGGATCGCGATCGTCGACCAGGACGGCCGTGTGCTCGCCGAGGCGCGCCACGCGACGGCGGGCCGCGGCGCCGACCTGCTGGTCGCGATCGACCAGGTGTGCCGCGACGCGGCGGTCGCGCCGGCCGCGCTCGACGCGATCGCGATCGGCGCCGGTCCGGGCTCGTTCACCGGCCTCCGGATCGGCATGGCGACCGCCAAGGGGATCGCGTTCGCCGCCCGCCGGCCGCTGTGGGCGGTGTCGTCGCTCGCCGCGCTCGCCGCCGACGCGGCGGAGGAGCTCGGAGCGCTCCACGCCGGCGGTGTGATCTGCGCCGCGCTCGACGCGCGGCGCGGCGAGCTGTACGCCGGCTGCTACCGCGGCGGCGCTGCGCTCGGCCCCGAGCGGGTGATACCGCCGGGCGAGCTGGCGGCGTGGCTCGCCGGCCTCGTCACCGCCGAGTCCGGCGGCGGCCCCGCGCCCGCGGTCCACTTCGCGGGCGACGCGATCGACGCGCACCCCGCGCTCGCGGCGCTGGCCGGCGCGCGCACCTGGCTGGCCGCGCGCACGCCGTCGGGCCGCGCGGTGGCCCGCCTCGCGCTCGCCAGCGCCCGGGTCGACGTGGCGCTCCGGGGCGCGCCGACCTACATCCGTCCGTCGGAGGCCGAGGTGAAATATCCCGACGGTGTGCCGGGCGCGCTGCGCCGCCGTGACACGTGATGCACGTGCACATGCAGAACCTTCCGGCAGAACCTCCGGGCGGGACGTTTCCGGCAGGTAACTAGCCCGCCGGTACGCCACCGGACGATTGCCGAGCCCGGATCGGCGGCTTATAAAAGATCTACATGCAGGTCATGCAGGTCCCCGCCCTGGAGGCTCAGTGACAACCGTTACCGAGGGTTCGAAGCAGGCCGTTCTGGAGCAACTCACCGCCGAACATCGTCGCCTCGACGAGCAGCTCAAGATGCTGGAACGGCGGCGCGCCCCGACCCCCTCGGAACAGATCGAGATCGTCCGGTTGAAGAAGAAGAAGCTGCTCACCAAGGACCGGATCGCGCGGCTGGCCTGACCCGAGCTCGCGGATCTGACCGCCCCTGGCTTTCGCGGCATAGTCGCGGGGTGACGAGCGACACGGCGCCCCCCGGGTCTATTCACAGCCTGGGCGAGGAGATGATCGAGAAGATGCGGGCGATCGGCCTGCGTCTGGATCGATCCGGAACGTTCTGGCACCAGGGCACCCCGGTGACCCACCCGCGGCTCCGCCAGGCGCTGCTGCGCTGGCTCGACGTGCGCGACGACGGCCGCGACATCGTGCGGCTCGACGACCGGCGCTACGCGTACGTCGAGGTCGAGGACGCTCACCTCCGGGCGCTCGGCGCGCGGTGGGATGGCAACGCTTGCATCGTGCACTGGGACGACGACACCGAGAGCGAGCTCGACTACGGCTCGCTGCACCAGGCCGCCGACCACGCGCTGTACGCCGCGGTGCGCGGCCGGCTGCGCGGCCGGATCGCCGGGCCGGCCTACCACACCGTCGCCGAGCGGATCCTCGAAGCCCCCGTCGAAGCCCCCGGCGGCTTCGCGCTCGACGCCGCCGGGCAGCGCTGGCCGATCGCCGGCGCCGCGTAGCCGACGGCCGTCAGCGGAACCGCTCCCAGCGGATGCCGAGCCGGTGCATCCGCGAGCGCAGCGTGTTGGCGTGGATCGCGAGCAGCCGCGCCGCGCCGTGCTCGCCCTCGATCCGCCCGTTGCAGCGCACCAGCGCGGCCTCGATGTGGCGACGCATCGCCTCGTCGAGCGTCGGGAACGGCTCGTCAGCGGCCTTGCCGGCCTCACTTGCCGGCTCGCCGCGCGGCATGCCCCCGGGCGCCCGGTTCACGTCGAGCCGCGGGTCGTCGCCGGGGATCGCCATGGGACCAGGATAGGTCCTCCGAGCCCCGAGGTCACACGGTTTCCACGAAATATCGTGGGTGGCTAAGATAACGGATATGGGGTACGCATCCGTTATAACGCCGGTTCGGCTGCTGCCACTCGCCAGGGGTTCCATGGGTCTCTCCGCTCTCCTCGTCCTCGCTGTCACGAGCTTCGCTGCAGCCACGGTCAACGGCGCCCTGGGCTACGGCTACTCGTCGATCTCGGTGCCGATCGCGCTGCTGGTCACGGTCGGCCGGGTGCTCAACCCCGCGCTGGTGATCGTCGAGGTCGCGATCAACCTGTACGCGCTGTACTGGAACCGGCGCACCGCCGGCCGCGTGATCCGCCGCGTGATCCCGCTGGCGATCGGCCTGGTGCCCGGCGTGATCGCCGGCGCGCTGCTGCTCGGCCGCATCGAGCCCACCACCATGAAGCTGATCGTGTTCGGCGTGCTGCTGCCGCTGATCCTGCTCCAGGCGTCGGGCCGGCGCTGGCCGATCCGCCGCGAGCGCCGCGCCGCCGTGCCGCTCGGCGCCGGGGTCGGCGTGGTCTACGGCCTGACGACGATCTCCGGCCCGCCGCTCGCGCTGTTCTGGAACAACCAGGGGTTCGCCAGGGAGGACTTCAAGGTCGCGCTGGCGATCGTGCGGTCGATCGAGTCGGTGTGCGCGTTGCTCGCCTACGCGTACCTCGGCCTGTTGACGTCGGAGAGCACCGCGATCCTGCCATGGATCGTGCCCGGCGTGCTGATCGGCTTCCCGCTCGGCCACGTGCTGATCCAGCGGATCGGCGTCGAGACCTTCCGCCGGATCTGCATGAGCTTCGACGCCTACATCGTCGCGTTCGGACTGTCGCGCACGCTGGAGAGCGCCGGCGTGCCGCCGGTCGCCGCGTACCAGGTGATGATCGCGGCGTCGATCCTCGACACCGCGCTGCTGTGGGTGTTCTTCCGGCGCCGGCAGCCCGGGCCGCCCCTGGTCGATCCCACGGGAGGCTTTGCCCCCCGCCCCGCCGGCGGAGCCGTCGGGGTCCCCACCCCCCGTCTCGCTTCGCTCGACCCGACGGCCTTGCCGGTGACGCCGGCCACGGCCGGGTCGGCCACCGGGTCAGTGTGACGGCTCGGCGTGGCCGGTGCCGCGCCCGGTGACCCGATCGATCACGGCGCGGACCTCGGCGTCACCGAGCACGTGGTTGCCGCTCTTGGCGGCGCCGAGCACCGCGGCGACCAGCTCCCGCGTCGGCTCGTAGCCGTGCTTGATGAGCCAGTAGATCACGTTGGACTCGCCGGAGTAGTGGCCGATCTCGATCGACTGCTCCTTGCCGAACATGCCGGCCGGGACCCCCGAGTAGATCCGGTCGGCGAGCCAGTGGTCGCCCTTCTTCTCGGCCTTGATGATCGCCGCGGCGTGGACCCCGGTCGCGGTGCGAAACGCGTCGCTGCCGGCCAGCGGGTACTGCGGGTGGATCGCCACGTGGGTCGCGCGCGACGCGGTCTGCGTCCACTCGACGAGCTTGCTCAGATCGTGGTCGGGCAGCTCGCCGAGCAGCTTGAGGTTGAGCAGGATCTGATCGAGCGCGGCGTTGCCGACCCGCTCGCCGATGCCGAGCGCCGTGCCATGGATCCGGTCGGCGCCGAACTCGATCGCGAAGATCGAGTTGACCACGCCCAGCCCGCGGTCGTTGTGGCCATGCCAGTCGATCCCGACCCCGGGGCAGCCGGCGCCGTCGAGCACGTAGCGCGTGAACTTCATCAGGTTCCGGATCCCGTCCGGCGTGGCGTGGCCGACCGTGTCGCACACGACCAGCCGCGACGCGCCGTGCTCGACCGCGTTGGTGAACAGCCGGGTCAGGACCTCGGGCCGCGACCGCGTGGTGTCCTCGGTGACGTACGACACCGGCAGGTTGTAGCGGCGGCCGAGGTCGATCGCGTCCGCGCTGAGCTTGAGCATGCGCGCCAGGTCCCAGTCCTCGGCGTACTGCCGGATCGGCGAGCTGCCGATGAAGCACAGGATCTCGATCTCGATCCCGACCTTCTGCGAGATGTCGATCACGGCCTGGACGTCGTGCTGGTGGGTGCGCGCCGCGCAGCCCGGCTTGATCCGCAGCCGGCTGGCCTTGATGTGCTCGGCGATCGTCGTGACGTCGTCGACCGCGCGCCTGCCGGCGCCGGGCAGCCCGATGTCCATCGTGTCGATCCCGAGGTCGTCGGCGAGCCCGACCAGCCGCAGCTTGTCCTCGATCGTCGGATCGACCACCGACGGCGACTGGATGCCGTCGCGCAGCGTCTCGTCGAGGAACTGCACGCGGCGGCGCGGCGATAGCGACGCGACCTTCTCGATCGAGTTCCAGTCATAGATCAGCTCGTGGTCGGTCATGCGGACCTCGCTTCGCCAACTATACTCGGCGGCCGGCCCGCGGGAGCGCCCGCCGCGGCGCGTGGCAGACCGGCCGGTCAGGGGGGATCAGCCGGGGGGACCGCCGCGCGACAGCCCGAGCTGGGCGCGCAGCTTGACGTGCGCGGCGCTGTACGCGAACTCGACCAGATCGCGATCGAGCTCGCCGATCTCGCGGGCCCCCGCGAACGCGGCCGGCACGTCGCCGCACAGCAGCAGGCCGGCGCGGTCGGCGGTGCGGGACAGCGCCCGCGCCCACATCGACAGGTTGAGGCCGTCGCCGCGCGACAGCAGGCGCAGCGCGGCGGCCCGGGCCTGGACCCGGCTGGCCGCCGGCAGCGTCGACACGACATCCGCCGCGCTCGACGCCAGCGGATCGTCGACCCCGATCTCCGAGCCCGAGGCCTCGCGGAACACCGCGAGCACGACCGCGCGCAGCACCCGGCCGGGGCGCGACGCGCCGACCGCCCGGCCCGGCCACAGGTACGTCATCGCCCGGGCCAGGCGATACACCAGCTCCGGCCGCTCGGGCGCGGTCAGCGCCTCGTCGCCGGCGATCAGCACCGGCGGATCGGCGGCGACGACGTGGATCTGGGTGCCGAGCTCGACTCGCGAGTACACCGGGGCGGCCGGGACGCCGAGCAGCTGGGCGCACATCTGGCGCAGCCGCGCGAACGGCGCCGGCATGTCGCCGTCGTCGACCAGCGTCCCGGAGTCGACGTCGCCGGCGGCCAGCGTCATCGGCGCCAGCGCGTGGACCGCGGGCGCGACGAGCTCCATCATCGCGCCGAGCTCGATCCCGTCGTCGGGGTGGCGCAGCATCGCCCAGTGCTCGCGGCCCAGCGTGCGGGCCGGGACCGTCACCGCGCCGCGCACGCGCTGCTGGTCGTAGACCGCGGCCATGCGCGGATCCGCCGTGCCGAGCGCGACCATGGTCGACGCGGCGAGGAACGCGGCGTCGAGGTGCCCCGACGCCTCGGCGCTCTTGACCAGCACCGCGCCGCGCTGCGGGTCGTCCATCGGGTCGCGCCACTCGGCGCGGATCGGCTCCAGCGTGTCGCGCCGGATCCGCCCGGACGCGCGCCGCGCGAGCCGCTGCGCGTCGGGGTCGTCCGGGCTGATCCGGCGCGCGCTCGCCACCGCGGCGGCGCCGGCCTTGGCGTCGTCGAGCTGCTCGAAGTACAGCTCGGCGAGCCGCAGCCACGCGTTGACCTCGTCGGCCGGCGCCTTGCCGTGCAGCCGGAACAGCAGCTGCTTGAGCAGCTTCTCGTAGCGCCGCAGCTCGCCGCGCTCGACCAGCAGCTGCTCGGCGGTCGCGATCGCATCGCCGCGCTGCGGATCGAGCTCGAGCGCGCGCTCGAGGTGGAACAGCGCCTCGATGTCGTCGCTGCGCAGCGCGGCGCCGATCCGGCCCTTGTAGTCGTGCGCGGCCGCGTGATCGGGGTTGATCGCGAGCGCCTGGTTGAGGTGCGGGCGCGCGGTGTCCGCGGCCTCGGGGGTCTGCGCGCCGGCCATCCACTCGGCCCAGCCGAGCGCGGCGTGGTAGTCGGCCTCGCCCGGCGATCGCGTGATCACCGTCTTGATCTGGCCGGCCGCGATCGCCCACTGGCCGCGCGCCATCAGCTCCTCGGCGGCGCGGAACGCGAGCTCGGCGTCGATCCCGGGCGGCGCCGGCACGAGCTCCCCGCCGGCGAGTTCGCGGTCGTAGGCCGCCCGCGCGGCCTCGTCGAGCAGCGTGTCGCGCGCGACCTGGTAGACCCGGCGCAGCTCGTCGAGCTTGGCGCGGTCGCGCGGGTCGGGGATCACCGGCGAGTCGCGATCGAGCACCGCGCAGCGCACCGCGAACGCGGCCTCGATCTCGGCCGCCCGGGCGCGCCGGCCGGCCATCAGCACCGCGTAGTGATCGGCGTTCTGGATCCGCTGGTGCTCGGCGGCGAGCAGCTGGCGCGCCGCGGCCGTGTCGTCGCGCCGCAGGTTGGCGGCCTCGACGTCGGCGGTCGACACCACGCCGGAGTCGTAGCCCTCGTCGAACTCGATCGGCACCGCGCCGCCGCCGCTCGCCGTCATCTCGCCGAACCCGAGGTCGTCGAACAGCAGGTCGAACAGCTCGGAGCCCGCCGCCGGCGGCCGGGTCGGCGCGCGCGCCACCGACGGCTCGCCGAGCTCGGACGCGCCCGCGCCCAGCCCGAGCTCGGGCACGGCCGCCGCGATCGCGTCACACATCAGCAGCGCGTCGACCGCGATCCGGGCCTGGGCGCGGTCCTGCGCGCGGTCGCCGAACGCGCGCTCGATCTCGCCGATCATCGCGCGGCGCGCGATCGCGTCGACCGCGGCGTGGCCGAACGCCCGGCGCAGCTCGTCCTCGAGCCGCCGGCCGCGCCCGGTGAGCTCGAACGCCATCGCGTCGAGCCGCGCCAGCCGGGCGAGGTCCTCGACCGCGGTCTCACGCAGGCCGTCGAGCACGACCTCGACCATGTGGAGCTGGATGCCGTCCTCGGGCTCGGCGCCGACGTCGAACCGCCACGCACCCTGCGGCCAGCGCAGCGCCTGGACCAGCTTGTGGCGGGCCTGCTTGCCGAGCTGGTCGATCAGCTGCTCGACCGTCAAGCTGCGCAGCGCGACCAGCGCCTCGCCGAGCTTGATCCCGGCGCGCGCGGCATGGGCGACCGCGGCGCGGTGCTGGTCCTCGCTGATCACGCCGCCGGACACCAGGAAGTGGCCGAGCATCTCGTCGCGCGGCGACGACGCCATGCTGACCGGGTTGCCGGCGATCAGATCGACCGACTTCGACACCCGGCCGCGCTTGAGCGACAGCCGGCCGGTGGCGCGCTCCTCGTGGAGGTCGAGCAGCACCGCGGGCAGCGGCCGCATCGCAAGCTCACCCGACCGCGCGACCATGACGCCAGCTTATCACTCGGCGACGTGGCAGGCCGCCCGTGCGCCGTTCTGCAGCACCCGGAGCTGCGGGATGTCGCGGAAGCACGCCTCGGGCTTGACCTTGACCGGACAGCGCGGGTGGAACGCACACCCGGCCGGCGGGTCGATCGGGCTCGGCACATCACCCGCCAGCAGGATGCGGTCGCGCCGGGTCTTCGGATCGATGCGCGGCACCGCCGAGAGCAGCGCCTGGGTGTACGGATGCTTCGGCGTCGCGTACAGCGTCCGGGCGTCGGCGAGCTCGACGATCCGGCCGAGGTACATCACCGCGACCCGATCGCTGATGTGCTGCACGATCTTGAGGTCGTGCGAGATGAACAGGTAGGTCAGCCGCTCGGCCTGCTGCAGATCGTCGAGCAGGTTGACGATCTGCGCCTGGATCGACACGTCGAGCGCGCTGATCGGCTCGTCGCACACGATGAACTCCGGCTTGCACGCCAGCGCGCGGGCGATCCCGATCCGCTGGCGCTGCCCGCCGCTGAACTCGTGCGGGTAGCGGCGCGCGGCATCGGGCCGCAGCCCGACCCGGGCGAGCAGCTCGGCGACCCGCTCGGCGCGCTCGGCCGCCGACGCCGCCAGCCGGTGGATCGCCAGCGGCTCGCCGACCGCGGAGCCGACCGTCATCCGCGGGTTGAGCGACGCGTACGGATCCTGGAAGATCATCTGCATCCGCCGGCGCAGCGGCCGGAGCTCGCGCTGCGGCATCGCGGTGACGTCGATCGCGTCGAACGCGATCCGCCCGGCGCTCGGCTCGTACAGCCGCAGGATCGTCCGGCCGAGCGTCGACTTGCCACAGCCCGACTCGCCGACCAGCCCGAGCGTCTCGCCGCGCCGGATCTCGAGATCGACCTCGGTCACCGCGCGGACCGTCGCCGGCATCCGGCTGATCGCCCGCCACAGCCGGACCGGCGGCGACGCGCCCGGCCGCCGCGGCCACGCGAGCTTGATCGGGAAGTGCTTCGACACGCCGCGCACCGACACCAGCACGTCGGGGGTCCGGGTCATCGCGCGGCCTCGCTCACCAGCGGGAAGTGGCAGCGCACCCGCGATGCGCCGAGCGCGACGAGCGGCGGCTCCTCGGCGCGGCAGCGCTCGGCGACCGCCGGGCAGCGCTCGGCGAACTTGCAGCCCGGCGGCAGATCGCCCAGCGCCGGCACCATGCCGGGGATCTCCTGCAGCCGGCCGCGCTCGCCTACCACCGTCCCGTCGCTGTAGCTCGGCAGCGAGCGCAAGAGGCCCGCCGTGTAGGGATGGCGCGGCGCCGCGAACAGCGCCTCGGTCGGCGCGCGCTCGACGATCCGCCCGGCGTACATCACGACCACCTCGTCGCAGGTCTCGGCCACCACGCCGAGGTCGTGGGTGATCAGCAGGATGCTCATCCCGAGCTCGTGCTGCAGCGAGCGCAGGAGCTCGAGGATCTGGGCCTGGATCGTCACGTCGAGCGCCGTGGTCGGCTCGTCGGCGATCAGCAGGTCCGGCTTGCACGCCAGCGCCATCGCGATCATCACGCGCTGCCGCATCCCGCCCGACAGCTGGTGCGGGTAGGCGTCGACCCGGTCCTCGGGGGACGGGATGCCGACCCGCCGGAACATGTCGATCGCCACCTCGCGGGCCTCGCGGCGCGACCGGTGCTGGTGCAGCCGGACCGCCTCTGCCACCTGATCGCCCACCGTGAACACCGGGTTGAGCGACGTCATCGGCTCCTGGAAGATCATCGCGATCCGGTTGCCGCGGATCGCGCGCATCTCGGCCGGCCGCAGCGCGAGCAGGTCGCGGCCGGCGTAGCGGATCGACCCCGACGCGATCCGGCCGGGCAACGCGACCAGCCGCATGATCGACAGCGCGGTCACGCTCTTGCCGCTGCCCGACTCACCCACCACGCCGAGCGTGGTGCGCGGTGCGACCTCGAACGACACCCCGTCGACCGCCCGCACCGCCCCGTCGCCGGTGCGGAACTCCGTCACCAGGTCGCGGATCTCCAGCAGCGGGGTGGACTGTGCGGCCGGGCCCGCCATGCCCGCCAGCCTACCAGCGCAGCGCGCGGACCCGCAATTCGCGGTCACGCTTTGCCCGCTCGCGCCCCTACCGGGCATGCGGATCATCAAGGCTCTCAGCCTCGCCATCGCCTTCCTCGTCCCCGTCGCCGTCCTCGCCGCGCCGAGCCTCGCCGACTGCTGCGGCGACCCCCCAGCGCCGTGGCCGCTGGGCGAGTCCCACGACGAGGTGATGCTCGAGCTCAAGCTCGCCGGCAATCACCTCGATCGCAAGGCGGTCGAGCGCGCTCTGCTCCGGCGGCAGGCTCGACAGGTCCAGCGGCTCGAGGATCAGGACCCATCGTGGCTGGGCGAGGAACCGCTGTGGCTGGTGGCCTCGCACCTGCCGGACTGGCTCGATCGGATGTGCCAGCCCGAGAGCTGTGCAGACGGCTGCTACTGGATCGAGCGCCATCGCCAGCGCTTCCTCTGGATCGCGGCGAACGAGCTGCCGCTCTCCGACGATCTGATCCCGTTCCTCCTGGCCCGATCGGATCAGGCGCTCGATGACTTCAGCCGCTGGGTGGCCCCACGATGGCCGCTCGACTGGGTGGTGACCATGCTAGAATACGTTCCGATGTCGATGCCGACGCACGAGGAGCTGGTGCGGAAGTTCTCCCTCGGGCTGGACGATCCCGACGTGACGGCCCGGCGCAAGCGAATCCTGCAGGCCCTTCTGGAGGCAGAGCCCGAGATGCGGCAGCAGCTCATCGATGCGGGCATGGAGAAGGGCCTCGAAAAGGGCCTCGAAAAGGGCCTCGAAAAGGGCATGGAGAAGGGCCTCGAAAGGGGCATGGAGAAGGGCCTCGAAAAGGGCATGCTGGAGGGCAGGCAGACCGAGGCGCGCACCGCCTTGCGCCGGGTGCTCGCCCGCCGGCACCTCACGCCGAGCAAGGACGACGACGCGCGCATCGAGGCGTGCACCGATCTGGGGATCCTCGAGCGCTGGCTCGACCGCGCCGTCACGGCGGCCCGCATGGCCGACGTACTCCTGTAGCCGGCGACTGTGCGGATGCCATCGAGTCGGTCGACCGCCGCGTGCGCCCGTGGCACCAGGGGGCGCGCGGTGCCGCTCGCCTTCGAACGCACGCTCGTCGCGTCCGCGTTCTGACCTTGCCCGCAGACGGTGCACCGCTGATCACGATCCAGTTCGGGTCGCCGGAGCCGCCCTCGTGCTGCCCACATATGCCACGCTGTCACCGGCCGTGGAAGCTCGCGACCAACGAGGCCCGTCACCGCTCGCCGAGCGCGCGGATCCGCCCGACCGCGGCCCGATCGCGCGGCGGCTCGGTGCGCCCGCCCTCGCCGGCATCCTCGCTTCTGCGCTCGCCGGCTGCGTGCCCCCGTCGCAGGAGGTGCGCGCGCCGGTCGACCGGCTGGTCACCGAGCGGCTCGGCTCCCAGGACGCACCGGCTGCGCTGAGCCCGGCGCAACTCGACGCGCTGCTCGCCCGGCCG
>JBGQCL010000318.1:0-14090 GCA_041495365.1 Kofleriaceae bacterium
CGGTCCAGGGTGGCTACGTCGGTGCACGCGAGGATCCGGTGCTGCTGGTCGCTGGTGACCGCTACGCCACGTCGGCGCAGGATCACCAGCAGCGCCTTCGCCTCGCCCTCGGCTTTGCCCTCGGCTTTGCCCTCGGCTTTGCCGCGGTCGAACGACTGGCGGTGCGCATCGCTGAAGAACCTCTCGACCTGGGAATCCATTGCCATGGCCTTTCGCGCCGCGTCACTCAGAGCTTGCTCGATCAAGGCCGAGTATAGCAGCCGCTGCTCGGCCGGGAGTGTCATGATGGCGCTGACCGCCGCGAGACCGATCGACGCCGCGGTATCGACGTCGCCGGAGCCATGCGCCACCACCGATAACACGGCAAGTTGCGGATCCCGCAGCGCTCGATCGCGATCCGTGATCTGCGGGATGCCGTCGGGGCCCACCACGTGCGGGCGGAAGGTCCCGTCGCCCAGGTCGATCGGTTGACCCGCCCACTGCGCGACCGCGCGATCGGGCGTCACGGCGATCACCGAGAACGGGCACTCATAGCGCGCGCGGGCCGCGACGGCATAGAGCGGCCAGGTGTAGTGCTTGCGCTCGTCGCGCTGTAGCTGGACCTCGAAGATGGCACCAAACACCGGCCGCCGGTTGCCGTCGGCATCGTCGAACAGCACGACGGCGTCGGCGTGGTACTCGACCGGCACGAGTTCGTTGAGCGTCGCTTCGGCCAACCGCGCTTCGGTGAAGCGCGGTACGTTGAGGCCCAGCAGCTCGCGCAGCAAGCTGGCGGCGAAGGCCGGCTCGTCCCGCACCAGCGCGATCACGCCCTCGTGAATCAAAGATGGCATAGGGGGGGAATGCACCCCGACGCTAGCCGAACGCTCTGACGTCCGGCGCTCGGCGCTCGGCGCTCGGCGCCCGGCGCTCGGCGCTCGGCGTTCGGCGTTCGGCGTTCGGCGCTCGGCGCTCGGCTCCTGGCTCTCGGTGGGCAGCGTTCGGCGGTTCGGTGGGCCTGCGCGTCAAGCGCCCGATTCGAGATCATGCCACCGCGATGATCGCGGACGCGGCGCCGGTGGGCCGCGCCGACCGCGCCGCGGCTTGAGCTCGCTGTTTGCTACCTCAATCAGGGCGGCGCGGGCGACGTCGACCGCCACCGAACTACGCGAATAACTCGTCGGCCGAAGCGACGGAGAAGGCACGGTCCAACCAGCGGTCCAGGGTGGCTACGTCGGTGCACGCGAGGATCCGGTGCTGCTGGTCGCTGGTGACCGCTACGCCACGTCGGCGCAGGATCACCAGCAGCGCCTTCGCCTCGCCCTCGGCTTTGCCGCGGTCGAACGACTGGCGGTGCGCATCGCTGAAGAATCTCTCGACCTGGGAGTCCATTGCCATGGCCTTTCGCGCGGCTTCACTCAGAGCTTGCTCGATCAAGGCGGAGTATAGCAGCCGCTGCTCCGTCGGGAGTGTCATGACGGCGTTGACCGCGGCGAGCCCGATCGACACCGCGGTGTCGAGGTCACCGGAGCCATGCGCCACCGCTGATAACACCGCAAGTTGCGGCTCCCGCAGTGCTCGATCCCGATCCGTGATCTGCGGGATGCCGTCGGGGCCCACCGCGCGCGGGCGAAACGTCCCGCCGCCCAGGTCGATCGGTTGACCGGCCCACTGCGCGACCGCGCGATCGGGCGTCACGGCGATCACCGCGAACGGGCACTCGTAGCGCGCGCGGGCCGCGACGGCATAGAGCGGCCAGGTGTAGTGCTTGCGGTCGTCGCGCTGTAGCTGGACCTCGAAGATGGCACCAAACACCGGCCGGCGGTTGCGGTCAGCATCGTCGAACACCACGACGGCGTCGGCGTGGTACTCGACCGGCACGAGCTCGTTGAGCGTCGCTTCGGCCAACCGCGCTTCGGTGAAGCGCGGTACGTCGATGCCCAGCAGCTCGCGCAGCAAGCTGGCGGCGAAGACCGGCTCGTCCCGCACCAGCGCGATCACGCCCTCGTGAATCAAGGATGGCATAGGGTAATGCGGCCCGACGCTAGCCGAACCCTCTGACGTTCGTCGTTCGCTCGACCAGGCAATGCGCAGCGCTCAGACGGCGACACTTCTTGCTGATGCGCGCAGTGCACCGCGGTGGCGCCAGGAGGTGCTATCGCGAGACGCCAACGCGAGGCGCGCCGCGGGCGACCGCGAGCGGATGGGGTCGGGGCAGCGACTGTGACTACGGCGGTGGGTCCGTGCCCGCACGTACCTTGCCCTCGTCCGCGCAGGCGTCGGCGGTTGTTCGGCAGGCGCTGTCCCCGACTCCCCATCCGCGCAGCAGCCCACGGTGAGCCTCGCGTGCACGCGCTCTCCTGGGCGCCATGCTCTGCACACCCCCAGGCGGCGGTCGGCTCTCGGCCGCTGCTACCCGCGGCGCGCGAGCCGGGCCAGAGCGTCCTCGGCGATCGCGCGGGTCAGCTCCGCCGCGGGCAGCTCGCGGCCCAGCGCCGCCGCCTGCCCGGCCCACATCGGGCTGAAGTCGCCGGAGCCCCTGGCCTCCGCCTGCAGCTTGAGCGGCGCCAGCGCGCCGCCGGCGAGCGGGAACGCGGGTGCGTCCACGGTGAGCGGGCCGAGCTCGCGGATCGCTCGATTGACCAGGCCGCGCGCCGGCCGCCCGGTGAACACGTTGGTCATCGCGGTGCCATCGTCGGTCGCGCTCCGCAGCGCAGCGCGGTGCAGCGCCGACACCTTCGCCTCGGGGCAGAACAGGTACGCGGTGCCGATCTGGACCGCAGCCGCCCCCAGCGCCATCGCCGCCACGATCCCCCGCCCGTCCGCGATCCCCCCCGCCGCGATCACCGGCTTGCCGACCGCGTCCACCACCTGCGGCACCAGCGCCATGGTCCCCGGCTGACTCGCGCACGCCGCGATCGGGTCACCGCCGAGGAACACCCCGCGGTGTCCCCCCGCCTCGGCCCCCTGCGCGATGATCGCGTCGCAGCCGTGCGCATCGAGCCAGCGCGCCTCGGCCACGGTGGTGGCGCACCCGAGGATCACCGCGCCGGTCGCCCGCACCCGGTCCAGCAGCGCCGGCTCCGGCAGCCCGAAGTGGAAGCTGACCACCTCGGGGCGCAGCTCCTCGACCAGCCGGCACAGCGCGTCGTCGAACGGGGCGCGCGCGGACGGCTTGATCGGCGCCGAGGGATCGAGGCCGAGCTCGCGGTAGTACGGCGCCAGCCGGTCGCGCCACGCCGCGTCGCGCACCGGATCGGGCGCCGGCGGCGCGTGGCAGAAGAAGTTCAGGTTGATCGGCCGCCCGGCACGCGTCCGGCTGCGGAACGTCGCGACCTCGCCGCGCACCTGCTCGGCGGAGAGCAGCGCGGTCGGCAGCGCACCGAGCCCGCCGGACTCGGCGACCCCGATGGCCAGCTCGGCGAGCCCGGGGCCGGCCATCGGCGCGAGCAGGATCGGCACATCGATACGAAGCAGGTCCAGGATCCGGCGATCGGGCCACATGGTCATGCGATGCAGGGTAGGCCAGCCCGGAGTTCACCGATTGATGATGTGAATGGCCTCACCGAGCGCCGCCGCGGCAGCCTCCATCACCGCCTCGGACAGCGTCGGGTGCGGGTGGATGGTGAGCCGGAGGTCGTCGGCCACAGCGCCCATCTCGATCCCGAGGCTGGCCTCCGAGATCAGGTCGCTGGCGCCGTTGCCCACGATGTGGACCCCGAGCAGCTCGCCGGTCTTGCCGTCGGCGACGACCTTGACGAAGCCCTCGGTGTCGTTGACCGACAGCGCGCGACCGAGCGCGGCGAACGGGAACTTGCCGACCTTGAGCTCGGCGTGGCCCTTGGCCCGGGCCTCGTCCTCGGTCAGCCCGGTCGATGCGATCTCGGGGTCGGTGAACACCACCGCCGGGATCGCGCGGACGTCGAACGCGGCCTTGTGTCCGGCGATGACCTCGGCGACGACCTCGCCCTCCTTGGTCGCCTTGTGGGCGAGCATCATGCCGCCGATCACGTCGCCGATCGCGTAGATCCCGGGCACGTTGGTGCGCAGCTGATCGTCGGCGACGATGAAGCCCTTGGTGACCGCGACTCCCGCCTGCTCGAGGCCGAGGTTCTCGCTGTTGGGCCGCCGGCCGACCGACAGCAGGATCTTGTCCGCGTCGATCGCCGCCGTCTTCGTACCCTGGCCGTCCTTCAGCTCGACGCTGAGCACCGCGCGGTCGCCCTTGTCTTCCCACGCCTTCGCCTTGGTGTTCACCATCACCTCGACGCCCATCTTCTTGAGCTTGCGTTCGACCACGCCGACGCAGTCCTTGTCCATCGTGCCGAGCAGCCGCGGCAGCGCCTCGACCACGGTGACCTTGCTGCCGAACTTCGCGTAGCACATGCCGAGCTCGAGGCCGATGTAACCGCCGCCGATGACGATCAGCCGCGGCGGCACCGCGCCGAGCGCCAGCGCGCCGGTCGAATCGATGATCCGGCCCTGGTCGATCTTGAATCCCGGGATCTCGATCGGCCGCGAGCCGGTGGCGATCACGACGCTCTTGGCGACGATCGTCTGCTCGCCGGACGCGGACTTGACCGTGATCCGGTGACCGTCGGGGCCGGGCTTGCCCAGGGTCGCGTTGCCCTCGAGGATCTCGACCTTGTTGGCCTTGAGCAGGGTGCGGACACCGCCGGTGAGCTTGCCGACCACGCCGCCCTTCCAGGCCTGGAGCCGGGCCATGTCGAGCACCGGCTTGCCCGGGATCGAGATGCCGATGTCCTCGGAGTGGCCGAGCTTGTCGAACATCTTGGCGGCGTGGATCACGGCCTTCGACGGGATGCAGCCGACGTTGAGGCACACGCCGCCGATGTACTCGCGCTCGATGATGGCGGTCTTGACCTTGAGCTGGCCGAGCCGGATCGCAGCGGGGTACCCCCCGGGGCCGGCTCCGATCACGACGGCGTCGAAACGTTGCTCGGACATGGCCGCGTCATACCACGCTCGCTCGCGAACGGGCCCCGGCGGACCGGTCAGGCGGCGGCGGGGCGGGCCTGCGGCCGGGGCCCGGCGATCGGGATCCGGACGTAGAACGTCGTGCCGATCCCGACCTCGGAGTCGAAGGTCAGCGTGCCGCCGTGGCGGTCGACCACGATGGTCCGCGAGATCGTGAGGCCCTGGCCGGTGCCGCGGCCGACCTCCTTGGTCGTGAAGAACGCGTCGAAGATCCGGTCGCGGTCGACCTCGGAGATGCCGACGCCGTTATCGGAGATCGCGATCTCGACGCGATCGCCGTCGACCCGGGTGCGGACGCCGAGCCGGCCGCGGCCGGCGCGCTTGTCCTCCATCGCGTGGGCCGCGTTGACGATCAGGTTGAGGAACACCTGGCTGAGGTCGCTGCCGAAGCACACCACCGGCGGGGTGTCCGCGAACTCGGTCACGACGTCGGCGACGTAGCGGTAGGTGGCGGCGGTGACGTCGATCGCGTTCTGCAGCGCGCGCGTCAGGTCGATCGCCGAGGCCTCCCGCGGACCGGGGTGGGCGAGCTCCTTCATCGCGCGTACGATCTTCGCGATCCGGGCGACACCGTCGCCCACGCTGTTGAGCGATCCCGGGATCTCCTGGCTGAGGTACTCGAGCTCGGCGTCGCGCGCGATCGCCGACAGCCGGTCGGTCAGCTCGGCGGTCGCCGGGCCGCGCGCGGCGGACACGGCGGCGAGCATGTCGGTCGCCATCGCCGCCAGCGCGGTCATGCTGTCGCGCAGGAACTGCAGGTTGTCGGCGACGTACTGGATCGGCGTGTTGATCTCGTGGGCGACGCCGGCGGCGAGCTGTCCCACCGCCTCGAGCTTCTGCGACAGCCGCAGCTCGGACTCCATCCGCTCGCGGACCCGGATGTGCTCGGCGAGCTCGGCGTTGGCGAGTACGAGCTGCTGGGTGCGCTGCGCCACGACGGCCTCGAGCTCGTCGACGTGGGCCCGGATCTGGCGGGCGAGCGTCCACTTGGTGGTCAGCGCGTGCGCGCACTGCACGACCTCCAGCGTGTCGAACGGCTTCTTGAGGATCAGCAGCGACTCGCGGGCGCCGAGCCGGGCGCGCAGATCGCTCCACGAGTGATCGGAGTACGCCGAGCAGATCACGACCTGGAGGTCGGGATCCGCCTGCCACAGGCGCTCGATGGTCTCCAGGCCGTCCCAGCCCGGCGGCATCCGCATGTCGACGAACGCGAGCGCGAACGGCCGGCCCGCGGCGATCGCGGCGGCCACGTGGTCGAGTGCCTCCTGGCCCTGGAACGCCGAGATCAGCTCGAACGCCACGATCGGGTCGGCCGCGGCCGCCGGCCGGTCGAGCAGCGCGGCCTCGAGCGCGTCGAGCGTGCTGGCGGTCGCGTCGGGGGGCGCGAAGATCTTGCGGAAGTCGTCGTGGATCGCGCGGTTGTCATCGACGATGAGGATGCGGTGGTCGGCTGCGCTCGTCATGGGCTCCTTCATCGCTCCGGCACGGCGGCTCGAGGGCGAAGCACACGACCAGGTACGCGAAGTCCGCCCGGTTCACGACATCGGCGACGGTCCGCGTCATCCGCGGCCGACCGCCGGCCTCGAGCGTGACCTCGGGCTCGCTGCCGACCCAGGCGCGCGCCGGCGCGGCCGAACGTCACCAGCGGCGTGCTGAACAGCAGGATACGAGCCCGCAGCGTCATCGTGATCCAGCGATTCGGCCGGGACTGCCGAACGTTGAATCGCCACGGCACCCGTGGTGCCGCCGGGGCTGTCCGCCCGCCGGCTGCGGCCGATGATCGGCACATGAGCCCCTCACCCGGTCTCCCGCTGCCTACATCTCCTGACGTTGCACCATGACCGGACCGCCGCGCCGGATCATGTTCGTGGACGACGACCCGCAGCTGCTGTCCGGGCTGTCGAAGGCGCTGCGCAAGTACCGCGATCGCTGGACGATGGTGTTCGCCGGCAGCGGAGAGGCCGCGCTCGGCGAGTTTCGCCGTGCTCGGTTCGACGTCGTGGTGTCGGACATGCGGATGCCGGTGATGGACGGCGCTGCGCTGCTCGCGTCGATCCGCGACGAGGATCCGTCGACGATCCGGATGATCCTGTCGGGGTTCGCGGACCGCACCGCGATCGTGCGCGCCCTGCCGGTCGCCCACCAGTTCTTCAACAAGCCGTGCGATCTGGCCGAGCTGGCGGCGGCGATCGATCGCGCGTGCGAGCTGCGCGCGCGGCTGTCCGGCGACGCGATGCGCGCGGTGGCCGAGCAGCTCGGCGAGCTGCCGCCCGCGCCGGTGATCTATCACGAGCTCGCCGCGCGGCTCGCGAGCGCCGAGATCTGCGTGACCGACATCGCCGCCGCGATCGAGCGCGACGCCGAGCTGTGCGCGCGGGTGCTTCAGATCGCGAGCTTGCCGCTGTTCGGCGGCGAACGCCCGGTGCGGACGATCGCCGAGGTCACCGCGCGCGTCGGGATCGAGATGGTGGTCGGGCTCGCGCTGGCGTCGTACACCTTCGGGCTGGCCGGCGATCGGCCACCGCCCGACCTCGCGCTCGCCGAGCTCCAGCGCCACGCGCTCCAGGTCGCCCGCGCCGCGCGCCGGCTCGCCGCGTGCCCCGAGGTCGCCGCGGACGCGTTCATCGCGGGGCTGGTCCACGACATCGGCAGGATCGTGATCGCGACCGCGTTCCCCGACGCCCGCGCGGAGATCGCGCGGCAGCTGGGCGCGACCGAGCTGACCGTGGACGAGGTCGAGCGCAGCGTGCTCGGGACCTCGCACGGCGACATCGGCGCCTACCTGCTCGGCCGCTGGGGCCTGCCGCTGCCGGTGCTCGACGCGGTCGCGCACCAGAACGACGAGGCCGTCGAGCTCACCGCGCGGCCGGTGCTCGCCGTGCTGCGCGCGGCGCACGCGGCGGTCGCCCCCGGGCCGGACTAGCGTCACGCCGCGGCGGTGGTCGGCCGCGTCGGCGGTCCGTCGATCGGGATCCGGATGGTGAACGTGGTCCCGCGCCCGGTCACCGAGTCGAACGACAGCGAGCCGCCGTGGCGATCGACCACGATCGCGCGCGCGATCGCCAGGCCCTGACCGGTGCCGCGCCCGATCTCCTTGGTCGTGAAGAACGGGTCGAAGATCCGCTGCCGGATCTCGGGCGCGATGCCACCGCCGGTGTCGGCGAACGAGATCACGACGCTGTCGCCGTCGACCGCGGAGGTCACGGTCAGCCTGCCACGGTCGCGGCCGTGGCTCTCCATCGCGTGGGCCGCGTTGACGATCAGGTTGAGGAACACCTGGCCGAGCTCGGCGATGAAGCACGTGACGTGGGGCAGCGGCGCGAGCTGGTTGTCGAGGTCGGCGAACGCGCGATACGAGCTCGCGCTGATCTCCAGGGCGCTCTCGATCGCACGGTTGATGTCGGCGGCCTGCGCGTCGCGCATGCCGGGGTGCGACAGGTCCTTCATCGCGCGGATGATCGACCGGATCCGCTGGATCCCGCCGTGGATCGCGTCGAGCGCGTCGGGCAGCTCGCGCCGCATGTACGGCAGGTCGACGGCGTCGAGCCCGCACTGCACCGCCGTGCCGCCGGGCGGCCCCGGCGCGGCCGCCCACGCCTCGATCCGGTCGATCAACCCGAGCAGGTCGGCGGTCGCGTCGTGGACGAACTCCAGGTGGTCGCCGACGTACTGTAGCGGGTTGTTGATCTCGTGTGCGATCCCGGCGGCGAGCTGGCCGACCGCCTCCAGCCGCTGCGCGACCCGGATGTCGATCTCGACTCGATCCCGCCACGCCAGCTCGGCGGCGAGTCGCTGGTTGACGGCGGCGAGCTCGGCGGTGCGCGTCGCCACCGCGGCCTCGAGCTCGTCGACGTGGGTGCGCGCCTGGCGCAGCAGTCGCCACTTGGTGGTCAGCGCGTGCGCGGCCTGGGCGAGCTCGACCTGCGAGAACGGCTTCTTGATCACGAGGATCGCGTCGGTGTCGCCGAACCGCTCGCGCAGCGTGTGGTGATCGAGCGCCATGCCGGTGCAGAACACCGCCTGGACGTCGGGCGCGACCCGCCAGATCCGCTCCAGGGTCTCGAGCCCGCCCCACCCCGGCATGTCGACGTCGAGCACGACCAGCGCGAACGCGGCGCGCCGGTCGACCGCGGCCTGGACCTCGGCGAGCGCGCTCGGGCCGTCGTACGTCGAGCACAGCTCGAACCCCGCCAGCATGCGCGCGACCGTGCGGTGGATCGGGCGGTCGTCGTCCACCACCAGCACGCGGCAGGTGTCGCGGTTCAGCATGGCGCCAGGATCCGGAAGTCCTCGGTGCAGGCGCCGCGCGGGAAGTTCTTGATCCGCTCGATGAAGCTCGCGGTCACCTCGTGGCCGCGCGACACCAGCAGCGCGCCGTTGATCAGCCGGTAGTCCTGGGCGAGCACCATGCCGATCCGCAGCTCGTGGATCCCGACCGCGCGGACCACGAAGCTCGGTGGCTGCTCGTGGTACAGGCGCTCCACGGCCTTGAGCACCTCGGAATCGTAGAGATCGTGCCGGATCAGCAGGTCGGCGACCTGCACGCGCATCTGGTCGCTGCGCATCGCCTCCAGGGCTTCGAGGTCGATCGCGACGCGCAGCAGGTGCGCGCCGAGCTCGATCAGCTGGGTCGTCGGATCGGCGTCCGGGTTGCGCGGCGGCGGCCGGAGGTGGAGCGCGAGCATCGCGCGCACCGCCTCGAGCCGCGGGATGTTGGCGAGCAGCTGCTCGGTGATCTCCGGCGCGCGGACCACCATGGCCTGCTCGTCCTCGGTCAGCGGTGTGCGGCGCTCGAGCTTCTCGCACAGCTCGTGGGGCAGCACGATGTAGCCGAGCTGGGACGCGAGCGCCGCGACCTCGAGCTGCCAGGAGTCGAGCACACCGAGCAGCGACGCGAGCTGCAGCACCCGGGTCTTGATCTGGTTGGCGCGGCCGAACGCCGCCGGGCTGGCGATCGCGAGCACGTCGATCAGCATCTTGACGCTGCCGCGCAGGGTCTGCTCGAGCAGCACGCGCTCGCCGGTGACCAGCCGGTACTGCAGCACCGCGCTGTCGATCGTGGTGCGCAGCACGTCGCGCGGGCACGGCTTGGTCAGGAACCGGAACACCTGGCCGTGGTTGATCACCTTGATCGCCGCGTCGAGGTCGGCCTGGCCGGTCAGCAGGATCCGGGTCGTGTCGGGAGCGGCGTCGAGCGCGAGCGCCAGGAACGTCGCGCCGTCCATCTTCGGCATCCGCATGTCGGACACCACGACCGCGAAGTCGCTCTGCGCCCGCAGGTACTCCAGCCCGGCGGCGCCGCTGGTCGCGGTCACGATCTCGAAGCTGCGGCGCAGGTTGACCGCGAGCGCCTCCAGCACCGCCGGTTCGTCGTCGACGAACAGCACCCGGGGGCGGGCCACGACCGGCGCGGTCGGCAGGACGGGGACCGCGGCGGTCACGCGGGGCGCTCCGCGATCGCGCGCCAGCCCGCCACCAGGTGGGCGCAGCCGGCGCGCTCGAGCGACGCCATGTCGATCTCGGAGGGGAGCGGCAGGTGCGGGACCCAGGCGTCGGCGAAGTGCACGATGGCGGTGAGCCGCCGGCACGGCTCGGGCGCGCTGCCCGGATCGTGGTGGTACTGGACGGCGTCGACGATGGTCGACGGCAGGCCCCAGATCGCGAGCAGCCGCGCGCCGACGTCGGCGTGGGTCACGCCGAACAGCTCGAGCTCGAGGGCGAGCTGCGGTTCTCCGCGCTGGGCGCGGTCGCGGAACGCCTGGAACTCGTGGCCGCGGCCGAGCGCGATCACGACGTGGCCGACGTCGTGCAGCAGCGTGGCGGCGAACGCCTCGTCGCGCGCGGCCGGCTCGGCGATCGTCCGGGCCAGCCACGCCGCGCGCATCGCGCCGCGCTGCAGGTCCTGGAGCGAGAACCCGCAGGCGTCGTCCGCGCCGGGCGACGCGAACACCGAGGCGGTGAGCGCGATGTAGCGCAGCCGATCGGTGCCGAGCAGCGCGACCGCCTGCTGGATCGACGTGGTCACCTGGCCGGTGCCGAAGTACGCCGAGTTGACCAGCTGCAGGAGCTTGGCCGACAGCGCGGGATCGCGGGTCACGACCCGGGAGACGTCGCCCACGCTGGAGGTCGGCGACTGCATCAGCCGGCTCAGGTCGAAGTAGATGTCGGGCGGCGTCGGCAGCTTGTCGATCCCGCCGACCAGCCGGCGGATCCGCGCGTCGCGCTCGACGTTGGCGCCGTCGAGGCTGCGCTCGATCGCGCCGCGCAGGGTCGCGGCATCGCACGGCTTGCTGAGCAGCTGGTGCATCGCCGGCAGCGCGCGGACGATCGCCTCACGGTCGGCGTGGCCCGACAGCATGATCCGCACCGTCGCCGGGCATTCGTCCTTGATCGTGTTGAGCAGGGTCGCGCCATCGACCCCCGGCATCCGCATGTCGGACACCACGATGTCGAACGGCGCCTTGCGGATCTCGTCGAGCGCGACCTGCCCCCCGAGCGCGAACACCATGTCCCACCGCTTGCGGTCCTTGTAGAGCAGGTTCTGCAGGCCGGCGAGGATGGCGGGCTCGTCGTCGACGAACAGGATGCGTTTCTTGGCGTTCATGCGAGCTCCCGGCCGAGCCGGACGCGGCCAGGCCGCGATCCGAGGAATCGGCCGGTGCCGGGGATCCTGCAGTGGCGTCCGCCACCGCGGCCGGGCGACGTGTCAGGCCAGAGAATTCCCTGCGTGGACGGCATCCCAGGGGGTGCTGCCGCCACCCACATCGACCCTCTGGCGCGATCGTAAGGCGTCAACCCGGCGAGCTCGCGTGTCGGCGTTCTCCCGGGCGCTGCGCCCCAGCTGACCCTAGTGCTGGTGCGGCGCGCGGACGCGCGGGGCGGCGGCGAGCTCGGCGAGCTGCTCGCGCAGCCGCGGGGTCGGGTGCTCGTAGACGTCGTCGAACAGGGTCTCCAGCGCGGGCGGTGGGACCGCCTCCTGGCGCGCGATCGCGTCGCGGACCTCGGCTTCCAGGCGCTGCGCGATGGTCTCGCGCTCGCCGGCGGCCAGCCAGCCGCGGGCGATCAGGTAGGTCTCGAGCCGGCGGATCGGGTCGCGTGCGCCGCGCCACGCCTCGGTGACCGACTCGTCGCGGTAGCGCGACGGATCGTCCGACGACGAGTGCGCGCTGACCCGGTAGGTCAGCAGCTCGACGAACGTCGCGCCGTCGCCGCGGCGCGCCCGGTCGGCCGCGTGCTTGACCGCATGGTACACCGCGAGCACGTCGTTGCCGTCGGCGCGCAGCGCCGCGATGCCGTACCCCGCGCCCTTGAGCGCGAGCGACTCCGCCGCGGTCTGGACGTGACCGGGTGTCGAGATCGCCCACTGGTTGTTCTGGCAGATCAGCACGCACGGCGCGCGCGACACCCCGGCGAAGTTGAGCGCGACGTGGAAATCGGGCTCGCTGGTGCCGCCGTCGCCCATGAAGCCGAAGCACACCTTGCCGCGATCACCGGCGATCTTCATCGCCATCGCGATGCCGACCGCGTGCGGGATCTGGGTCGACACGCACGACGACATCACGACGTAGTGGTGCGCGCGATCGCAGGGATGGCACGGCAGCTGGCGGCCCTTCGACGGATCGGCGGCGTTGCCGAAGATCTGGGCGATGTACGAGTCCAGCGTCATGCCGCGGTACAGGCCGACCCCGGCCTCGCGCAGCGCCGGCACGATCCAGTCCTGGGGCTCGCTGGCCGCGGCCGAGCCGACGATCGCGGCCTCCTGGCCGACCGCCTCGCCGTAGAATCCGATCCGGCCCTGGCGCTGCAGCGCCATCATCCGGGCGTCGGTCACCCGGATCTGGACCATGCCCTCGAACAGCCGGCGCGCGAGCGCGGGATCGAGGCCGGCGAGCGCCTCGGCGTCGGCCGGCGTGCCGTCGTCGCGGACGAGCTGGAACAGGCCGCGCGCCCGCGCGTCGTCGTCGGCGTCGAAGTACTCCACCTAGACCAACTCCATGAACATCGTCGTCGGATCCTCGAGCAGCGACTTGATGTCCTGGACGAACATCGCGCCGTCCCAGCCGTCGGCGAGCCGGTGGTCGACCGAGATCGACAGGTTCATCAGCTGGCGGATCACGATCTGGCCGTGGCGCACCGCCGGCCGCTCCTCGATCTTGTGCACGCCGAGGATCGCGACCTCGGGGAAGTTGATGATCGGCGTGGCGAGCACGCCGCCGAGCTTGCCGAGCGAGGTGATCGTGAACGTCGACCCGGTGAGCTCCTCGCGGGTCGCGGTGTTGCCGCGCACCGCCTCGGCCAGCCGCTCGATCTCGCGCGACAGGTCGAAGATCGACCGCCGGTCGGCGTCGCGCACCACGCTGACCGACAGGCCCTGCGGGGCCTGGGCGGCGATCCCGATGTGGTAGTACTTCTTGCGCACGATCTCCTGGGTGGTCTCGTCGAGGCTCGCGTTGAGCTGCGGCCACTTCTTGAGCCCGGACACGCACGCCTTGACGATGAACGGCAGGTAGGTGAGCTTGACCCCGCGCTCGGCGGCCCGGGCCCTGGCGCGCTCGCGCACGGCGACGAGCTCGGTCATGTCGATCTCCTCGACGTACGTGAAGTGCGCCGCGGTGCGCTTGGACCGCGCCATCGACTCGGCGATCCGCCGCCGGACGCCGCGCAGCGGGATCCGCTCCTCGTCGCCGGCCCGTGCCGGATCGGAGACCGATGCGACCGGGGCCGGGACCTGCAGCGGCGCCTGCTGCGGTGCCAGCGGCTGGACCGGGGTTTCGACGCGTGCCGCCGCGCCGCGGCTGGACTGGTAGCTCTTGACGTCGGTGGTGGTGACCCGGCCGTGCGGCCCGGTCGGCGGGACCCGGCCGATCTCGACGCCGAGCTGGCGCGCCAGCCGCCGGGTCGCCGGGGTCGCGAGCACGCGCTGGCGCGACGCGGTGGCGTCGACGACCTGGATCGCGCCGCCGGCCGTCACGGCCGGGTACGGGGCGGTCGAGGTGGCGGGAGGTCCGGGCGCCGGGACCGGGGAGAGCGCCGGTGCGGTGGCGAACGGCGGCGGCGTCGTGGCCGATGGCCCGGGGGGGAACGGCGGCGGGGACGCCGTGTGGGTCGGGGAG
>JBGQCL010000319.1:0-14071 GCA_041495365.1 Kofleriaceae bacterium
CCGCCGTTCTCGTCGTAGGTGATCAGCAGCAGGCAGTTCTTCCACTGGGGCGAGGTCGCGAGCGCGTTGTAGACCGCGGCGATCAGCTCCTGGCCGTGGATCGGGTGGATCGGCGGGTGGTCGTCGTTGTCGTCGAACGCCGGGTCGATGTACACGACCGGCGGCAGCACGCCGGCCCTGGCGTCGGCCAGGAAGTGCTCGAACCCCAAGCTGCGGTTGACGTCGAGCCCCTTGTACAGGGACACCACGGGGAGGTTGCCGTAGTAGTAGGCCCACGGGATGCCCTTGGCGTCGAGCCGGTGGTAGATCGACGGCCCGCTCAGCCCGCCGGTCGGCAGGGTGTTGTCCATCCTCCCCTCCGACGACCCTGCGTGCCAGTAGTAGCGGTTGGGCAGGGTCGGGCCCATCACGGCGCAGAACCAGCGGTCGGAGGTCGCGTAGGCATCGGCGAGCGCCCACGACACGGGCACGTCGTTGCGGACCAGGTACTGCATCGGCTGCCGCAGCACGGTCGGATCATCCTTGTACCTCGGATCATCCTTGTACTTTGTCTGCTGGGCGCGCAGGAAGCCGTCGTTGGCGCCCTGGTTCCACTGGACGCGGGCCGCATCCCAGTCGTGCGGGGGGTCGAGCGCACACAGGCTGTCCTTGTCGGGCGTGAACGAGGTGACCGGCTGGTTCTTGAGGTCGAGGTTGGAGAACGTCGTCGGCGTGGGCAGGCCGTCGCCGGGCTTGTTCTCCGGGGCCATCGCGCGTGCTCCGAAGAAGTGGTCGTAGCTGCGATTCTCCATCATCATGTAGACGTATGTGGTGATGCCGTGCGGGCCGTCACCGCCGCTGCTACACGCAGGGAGGAACCTCGCCATCCCGGCCGCAGCCCCGATCCCACCGAGCGTCTTGAGCGCGTCGCGTCGCTTCATCATCCGGCGAGCATACGGAAAAACCCGCCGCCTTGACGCCATGAAACTTGTGGAAATCGTCTCGCCATGACGGCCGCCACGGGTGCGCGCGCTACAGCAGCCGCACGAGCCAGCCCACCGCGAACCAGGACCCGAGCGCCGTGCCGAGGCTCGACGCGATGGCGACGAGCAGGATCCGGGTCACCGGGTTGCGCCGGAACCCGGCGGCGCTCTGGAGGTCGTCGCCGAGCCGCTCGCGGTCGGTGAGGGTCGGTCGACGCCACCACGCCTCGACCCGGCCGACCACCATGCCGGTGGTGAGCGACGGATGGAGCGCGGCTAGCGGTGCCGACACCAGCGCCGCGGCGACCGACCACGGCGAGCCGCCGGCGATCAGCGTGCCGCCGGCGGCGCCGATCGCGGTCGGCAGGATCCAGGCGCGCAGCATCGCGGCGAACCGCGCCGGGTCGCTGCGCCAGCCGTGGACCAGGGCCGCGGCGAACGCGATCGGCACCAGCCACAGCAGGGCGCGCCACAGCCGCGACGGCGGCGGCACCTGCTCGAGCGCCGCGCGGTCGATCGGCGTGCCGAGCTGGGCGCAGATCCCCGGCACGTGGGCGGCGCCGACCACGGCCACCACGCTGCGCCGGCCGCGGCCGACCTCGGCGAGCCGCGACGCCAGGTACTGGTCGCGCTCGTCGATCAGCGGCTGCTTGATCTCGGGCACCGCGCGGCCGAGCTCGGTCAGCATGTCGGACAGCGCGCGGGGCTGCTTGAGGTCCTCGATCATCTGCGCGTTGATCGGCTCGCTCGACCGCGGGTCGCCGGAGTCGCCGCCGACGAACAGCGAGGCCAGCAGCGCGATCCGCCGCCACAGGCCGAGGTTGCGCCAGGTCCGCTTGACCGTGATGTCGATGTCGCGGTCGATCAGCTCGACCGGGATCCCCGCGGCCGCCGCCGCGTCGATCGCCGCGAGCAGCTCGGCCCCGGGCTTGATCCCCAGCCGCGCGCCGATCCGGCGCTGGTAGGCCGCGAGCGCGAGCTGGGCGAGCACGTAGAGCGCGCGGCCCTCGCGCACCGCGCCGCGCACGTCGAGATCGCGGAACGCGCTGTCGCGGGTCAGCGCGTCGTGGCGCCGCTGGTCGAGCTCGACGCACACCGCGTCGGGCCGGACCCGCGCGATGATCTGGCGGACCTCATCGACGCTGTGCGCCGAGACGTGCGCGGTGCCGACCACGTGGAACGTGGTCCCGCCGGACACGAGCTCGGTCACCGCCACGGCGCTGACATACCACGCGCGCTGCGCTACACCCACCGCATGACGGCGATCCCTGAAGCCCTGCGCACCGAGATCGAAGCCGCGGCGTTTCGCCGCCTGGTCCAGCACTTTCGCGACCGCACCGACGTTCAGAACCTCGATGTCATGAACCTGGCCGGGTTCTGCCGCAACTGCCTGTCCAAGTGGTACCGCGCGGCGGCGGTCGAGCGCGGGGTGGAGATCAGCGATCCCGAGGCCCGCGAGGTGATCTACGGCATGCCGTACGACGAGTGGAAGGCCCGGTACCAGAAGTGAGCGGGCCGGCGCACCGCGGCTCGGCCGCGCCGGTCAGTACACGCTGACGCCGAAGATCGCATCGTGCATCTGCTCGCCGTGGGCCTGCGCGAGGCCCAGGCGCGCGGTCAGCGCGACCCGGGTGTTGATGTCGAGCTGGAACATCGCACCGCCGGTCAGCGCCAGGGTGGACTCGTTGCCGACGGCGATCCCGCCCCCGCGCAGCGGGATCGCATCCTCGAAGCGATACGCCACGCCGGCGCCGCCGTACAGCCCGCCGTGCAGGATGCCGAGCTGGAGCGGCATGTACTGGAGCTCCGCGGTGTAGCGGGTCTCGAACAGCGTCGCGCCGAGCTGGTTGTTGCGCCAGCCGAAGAACACCGAGGCGAACACCCCGAGCTGCTGGGTGGCGAAGTAGCCGAGCTGGACGGTCCACGCCGGGCCCATCGCGAGGTCGCCGGCGGCCGATCGCAGCGAGCCGGTGCCGCCGTACAGGCCGTACGCCAGCCCCTGGCGCGCCAGCGGGGCGCGCTCGAGCTCGAGCCACGGGCCCTCGGCGGGCCGGACCACCGCGGTGTCGGCCCACGCCACGGCGCCGGGGTCGAGCCACGCCAGCGGGACGACGGTGTACGAGCCGTCGCGGCCGATCAGGTGGACCGGGTGCATCGGGTGCAGCTGGGCCCAGCCGTCGAACCGCGAGCCCTCGATCACCACGGCGGTGACCATCGCGGTCGCGGCGGCGAACAGGAACGCGACCGCCGCGCTCTTGCTGTCCTTGCCCAGGCCGCCGAGCTTCCCCACGCCCCGGCCGAGCCCGCCGCCGCCGAACCCGGCGCGGGGTCCGTGCACGCCGACCGCGACGTCGAACTGCGGCGCGATCACGATCTGGGTCTCGCGGGTGACCGGCGGCGCCGCCGGCACCTCGCTGGCGACGATCTCCTGGACCACCCGGACGTGCGCGCCGCGCGCCTCCGGCGGCGCACGCGCCAGACGTGCCAGCTCGTCCGGCGGGATCTTGTAACTGTTCACGGCACAGCCCGACGCGATCAGCGAACCGGCCAGCACCACCGCGAGCACACGCATGTGCGCAGTATTGCAAATTCTTCGCCCCGTAGCGCTGCCGAATGGCCGGCGCGGGGCCAGATCACATCGCCCGGCACGGCGCGGCGGCCCGGGCGCCATACGCTACGATGGTCGCGTGGAACCGGTCGACCTCGCGGCGGTCGCCGACGACTTCGATCGCGAAGTCGCCGCCACCCCGGAGATCGATCGATTCTGCTCGTCGAGCGCGTGGATCCTCGCCGCGGCCGCCGCGCTGATGCCGCCGCGGGCACCGGCGTCGTACCGCGGCGCCGACGGCTACTTCGCGGCGATGCGCGGCGTGCACCCCGCCGGGTTTCCCTACATCGAGCCGGTCGAGCTCGCGTGGGGGCTGGCCTCGCCGCTGATCGGGCGGGACCCGGTACCGCTCGCCGAGGCGGTGGTCGCGACGCTGGCCGCCCGCCGCGACTGGCAGCTGGCGATCATCACCGGGCTGACCGCATGGGGCCCGCAGCGCCGCGCCCTGGAGCACGCGTTGCCGGCGCGCTGGGAGCGCAGGACCGGCACCCCCACGGCGCGCTACGTGGCGAGCCTGGACGGCGGCGTCGATGGCTTCCTGTCCCGCCGGTCGCGCGAGCTCCGCAAGTCGCTGCGCAAGTCGCTGCGCACCGCGGGCCAGGCCGGCGTGACGTTCGAGTCGGTCAAGCACGCCCCGGCCGAGGCCGCGCCCGCGATCTACGCGCGGATCCAGGAGGTCGAGGCGATGAGCTGGAAGGCGCGCGAGGGCGTCGGGATCTCGAGCGGCCCGATGCGGACGTTCTATGAACACATGCTGCCCCGGCTGTGCGAGCGCGACCAGCAGCGCATCCTGTTCGCGCGCGCGGCCGACCGCGACATCGGCTACATCCTGGGCGCCGTGTTCGCGGGCGAGTACCGCGGTCTGCAGTTCTCCTACGACCACACCCACGCCGCGCTCGGCATCGGTGGGCTGCTCCAGTACCACCAGATCGTCGCGCTGTGCGAGGAGGGCGTGATCCGCTACGACCTCGGCACCGAGATGGACTACAAGCGGCGCTGGGCCGAGGACGTCATGGAGACCGAGATGCTCGTCCTGGTGCGATGAACGCCCGGCGCACCGGAGCACGATCGGCGCCGGCGCCGCGCGCGCCGCGCGCGCCCCGGAACGTCCGAGACCGTCGCCGCAGGCGCAGACGCGCGCGCTGCGGCGATCTGACCCGATCTGGCACCTGGCGTGCACCCGGGTCGGACATGGCGCCGCCGCACGGCGAGCTCAGGATGCCGGAGATCGTCCAGGAAGCGCTCTCCCGGATCCAGGTCTTGCTCGATACGCTGTTCGAGACGTCCGAGGACGCGATCTTTCTCATGGACGGGGGGCGCTTCGTCGACTGTAACCCCGCCACCGTGCGGATGTTCGGACTCCAGAGCAAGCACGACCTGCTCGGAATGCATCCAGCTGGCCGGCTGTCTCCGGACCGCCAGCCCGATGGCGCGTGGTCGGCCGACAAGGCCGGAGCGCTGATCGCCGCGGCGCTGGCCGGCGCGCCCCAGCACGTCGAGTGGCGGCACCGCCGGCTCGACGGCACGCCGTTCGACGTCGAGGTCCGCCTGAATCGCTGCTTCGTCGGCGGGGCCGCGTTCCTCCTCGCGGTGGTGCGCGACATCACCGCACGCAAGCAAGCGGAGGCGGCGCTGTTCCAGGAGAAGCAGTTCTCGGAGCGGCTCATCGAGGCGCTCCCCGGGACGTTCTATCTCTTCGATTCGCAGTTCCGTCTGCGCCGGTGGAACAAGAACCACGAGACGCAGATGGGCTACACGGCCGAGGAGCTGCGAGGCAAGCGGATCCACGACCTCACGGCCACCGACGAACATCGGGCCCGGATCCTCGCGGCGGCGCGGCGCCTGCTGCAGCACGGCGAGGTCGAGATGCAGGAGACCACGCTGCTGCACAAGGACGGCACGGCCGTCCCGTACCTGGTGTCGGGAGCGTGCATCGACTCGCCCGGCGGCCCCATGATCGTGGGGGTCGGCCTCGATATCTCTCCGCGGGTCCGGGCCGAGAAGGCGCTGGCGGCGAGCGAGCGCAACTACCGGGAGCTGTTCAACGCCACCAACGAGGGGATCTTCATCCACGACGACACCGGGCACGTGCTGGACGTCAACGACCGCGGCTGCGCGATGTTCGGGTTCGCCGTCGTCGAGGCGCGCCGCTCGGTCCTGGTCGAGCTCAGCCCGGGCGAGCCGCCGTACACGCAGCGCGACGCGATCGAACGGTTCCGCCGCTCGATCTCCGAGAGGCCGCAGGTCTTCGACTGGCGGAGCCGGCGCGGCGACGGCTCCGCGTTCTGGTCCGAGATCGCCCTGCGCGCATTCCGGGTCAACGGCGAGGTGCGGGTCATCGCATCGGTCCGCGACGTCACCGATCGCAAGTGCGCGGGGCTCGAGCGCGAGCGCCTCATGGCGGAGCTGCAGGACGCGAACCGCGCGAAGGACGAGTTCATGGCGGTGCTGTCGCACGAGCTCCGCACCCCGCTGGCGGCGATCCAGGCCAGCATCGATCTCCTGGTGCGCCTGCCGACGCTGGACGATTCGCGCGCGCGGTCCGCGCTGCGCATCATCGAGCGCAACGTGAAGCTGCAGACCCGGTTCGTCAATGACCTGCTCGACATGTCGCGCCTCATGCGCGGCAAGCTCACGGTCGAGCGCGCACCGATCCGGCTCGGCGAGGTCGTGCAGTCGGCCGCCGAGACCTGCCGCGCCGACGCCGCGCGCGCCGAGGTGGCGCTCGCGACCCGGGCCGACGCGGAGCTGTGGGCAGACGCCGACGCCATGAGGATCCAGCAGATGGTCATCAACCTGGTCGACAACGCGATCAAGTTCACGCCGAAGGGCGGGCGGATCACGGTCTCGGTGACCGCGAAGCACGGCCGCGGCTACGTGGTCGTCGAGGACACCGGCGTGGGCATCGCCCGCGATCGCCTGTCGGACATCTTCGAGATGTTCCGGCAGGGCGAGGTCGCCGCGCGCAGGGCGCCCGGCCTGGGCATCGGTCTGGCGCTCGTGAAGTCGATCGTCGACCTGCACGGCTACCAGGTATGGGCCGAGAGCGACGGTCCCGGCTGCGGCAGCCGGTTCATCGTCGAGCTGCCCCTCCACGACGCCGCTGCCGCATCGACCGCGCCCGAGGTCGCCGCCTCGGGGCGCGCCATCCTGAGGTTGCTCCTGGTCGAGGACAACGCCGACACGCGGACCATGTTCGCCGAGACGCTGTCCCAGCTCGACTACGTGGTCCTGCCCGCGGAGACCGCCGAGTCGGCCCTCGAGATCCTGGCGCGGGAGCGCGTCGACGCGATCGTCGCCGACATCGGGCTCCCCGGGATGGACGGCTACGACTTTCTCCGCCGGGCCCGCCTGCTTCCCGCTGCGGCCTGCATTCCGGCGCTGGCGTTGACCGGATACGGCCAGGACAGCGACGTCCGGCAAGCGCACGATGCCGGGTACGCAGGGCACTTCGTCAAGCCCGTCAACATCGAGGTGCTCGACCAGCAGCTTCGCGCGCTGGTGCATGACCGCGCGCCCTGCGCATCGTGAAGGGCGGGCTCGCCCCGGCATGATGCGCAATCCGGACGCCGGATCGAGTGCGAACTGCTGCGGCGCTCGCGTCGGCCGCGGAGTCTCCGGTATGTTCCGGCGTGACGGCGGCCGCGTCGTCCGGCGACATGCCGGCGCACGCTGTTTGGCCGGCGTAGCTGCCACCACGTGATCGGGAGGTGCCCATGTCCATCCTGGAGAGCTCGACCTCGACCTCGACCTCGGCCTCGTCGCCACCCACCGCCGGCGACGACGCGGCGATCGCGGAGCTGCACGCCGCGTTCAAGGCCCAGCGCGCCGCGTTCCATGCCGACCGCCAGCCCAGCCTTGACGAGCGCCGGGCACGGATCGGCCGGCTGATCGAGATGTTGCTCGGCAACCGCGAGCGGATCAGCGCCGCCCTGAGCGCCGACTTCGGCTGCCATCCGGTGCCGGCGTCCGACCTGATCGAGGTGCTGGGGCCGGTCGGCCGCGCGAAGTACGTGCTCGAGCGGCTCGAGGACTGGATGCGCCCCAGCGCGCGCGAGGTCGATCCCGCGGTGATGGGCAGCGCGACCGCCTACATCCAGTACCAGCCGAAGGGCGTCGTCGGCAACATCGTGCCGTGGAACTTCCCGTTCGACCTCTCGGTCGGCCCGATGATCGAGATGCTCGCGGCGGGGAACCGCGTGATGGTGAAGCCGTCGGAGTTCACGCCCGCGTCGGCCGCGCTGCTCCGCGACATGGTCGCCCGCGCGTTCGATCCGACGCTGGTCTACGTCGCGATCGGCGGCCTCGAGCTCGCCCGGGCATTCTCGGAGCTGCCGTGGGACCACCTGCTCTACACCGGCAGCACGAACGTCGGCCGCCAGGTCATGCAGGCCGCGGCGCGCAACCTGACGCCGGTGACCCTCGAGCTCGGCGGGAAGTGCCCGGCGGTGCTGACCCCGGGCTCGGTCACCGCGGCCAACGTCGAGAACATCATCGCCACCAAGACGATCAAGAACGGGCAGATGTGCATCTCGGTCGACTACTGCCTCGTGCCGCGCGGCGAGCTCGGCCGGTTCGTCGACCTGGCGGTCGAGTTCATCCAGCGGGTCGCGTCCGACTACTCGCGAAGCACCGATTGCACCGGGGTCATCTCGCCGCGTCACCTCGACCGGCTGTGCGAGATGCTGCAGGAGGCGCGCGATCGCCAGTGCGCGATCGTCGATCTCGAGCGCGACGGCCGGGTCGACCGCGCGACGCGCCGCATGCCGATGTCGCTGGTCGTCGATCCGCCGTCCGACCTGCGCATCATGCAGGAGGAGATCTTCGGGCCGATCCTGCCGGTCATCCCGTACGACAGCGTCGACGCCGCGATCGAGCGGATCAACGCGGGTGACCGGCCGCTCGGCCTGTACGTGTTCGGCGACGATCGCGCGGCCGTCGACCACGTGCTGGGCAACGTCACGTCGGGCGGCGCCGCGGTCAACGCCTGCGCCGCGCAGGGCGCGCTGCCCTCGCTGGCGTTCGGCGGCGTCGGCGCGAGCGGCATGGGCCGCCACCACGGCCTGGAAGGCTTCCGCGAGTTCTCCAACCCGCGCGGCGTCGTGGTGCGCGGGACCGGCGACCACTTCGACGCGTTCGCCGCGCCCTACGCGAAGGCGGCCGCGCTGGTCAAGGCCGTGCTGGGCTGAGCCGGACGCGTCGGACGCTCCGCGTGGGCTGTCGGGCTGTCGGCCGTGCCCTAGAATTACCTCGGAGGGCCGAATTCTAAGGCAGCCTTGCGAATTCTGAGGCAATCCATTTGACGCGGCACGCTACGCTATGGGTACCGGCGGACCTTGGCCCGGCTCTACACGCTCGTCCACCCAGACCTCGGACCAGGTCGGCGAGGTGTTCGAGGAGAGCCTTTCGCGAGGCAGGCGTTTCAAGGAGTTTCGATCAATGGCGGTGCCGCTGAGGGTCACGGCGCCGACCTATAATTGAGGTGCCCATGATAGACGATGAAGTCCGCACCAAGGTTCTTGAGAAACTGCACCCCAACAAGTCCATGCATATCGACGACCTTCGTCAGGCCGTTGACCTGGACAACTCGCCGGAGAGTCGCGCGACCATCCGCCGCGTCGTCGATCGGCTTGTGGCCGACAAACGCGTCGCCGTCAACACCGACACAGGAGGGAACGTCGTAACCCTCAGACCATGACCTTCGCCGGACGGTCGGGCCGGCGTGAGGTCGACGCCCGCGCGGGTCGACCACGTGAGCCAGGCGGCTGGCCATGATGCATCGCGCACAACCTGTGCTGCGTCGTGAAGGCGATCTTCACCGCCGGCCTCGCGCCGACGTTCTGGATGGATGCGCCGGCCGTCCTGCCTGCCCAGCTTCCCAAGGAGCGGTCATGAACGACCTGACGAACAAGGAACAGAAGGCCGTGCGCACGGCACTGCGGTTCCTACGGCTGCGCGTCGGCGCGTGGGAGCCGCTCGCGAAGGCCCTGCGCCACAAGTGGGACTCGATCCAGAAGGTCGCGACGGGCAAACGCGCGGTCACCCTGGCGCTGGCGCTGGCGCTGCGCGTGACCCGATTCGCCGGCGTGCCGGTGGACGAGCTCCTCACCGGCTGGTGGCTCTCGCCCCGGGTCTGCCCGCAGTGCGGGCACCCGCCGGACGACTTCACCGACGAGGAGACTGTGGTCGACCGGGGACGCCGTGAGGTCGGGGACCGAGGACGTGCGAGCAGCCGTCGAGCGCGTCGTGAACCAGCTCGATCGACCGCTGGTCGACACGTGGGGCTGCTCCCGCCACGGACACGTCGCCGCGCTCGTCGAGCGGCTCGGCATGGCGGCGAACGCCGCGCAGCAGATCGCCGAGCATCCGCCGGAGACTCGGCGAGTCTACCGCGAGCACCTCATCGATCAGTTCGCCGAACTGGTCGCCAACGCGATCGTGATGCTCGTCGAGGAGATGGCTACACTTCGCGATGACGAGGCACCGGATGCAAGGGGTGTGCGCACCTGAATGTGTTCCTCAGTTCTGACGGTCCGACTGGCTCTTGGCTCCCCAACCAAGTGCGAAACCGCCGACCAATGAAATCAACGCTGTGAGCAGCTTCTCGGCAGCGGAGTCCTTGCCCGCGATGTAGAGAGCGACGACGCCCATTACCGCGATGGCCATGAACACAATGAGAACGGCAGCTTTGAACCGCCATTTCGAGTGCTCTCGGTCCTTGTCCTTGTCCTCGGCATCGAACGCTCGCCTGAGCTGACCATCCTGGGCGTCGAGCTGCCGGTTGGCGAAGGAGTTCGAATCCGTGAGTACCTGCTTCTGGAGATCCGACGGCAGGCTGTTCAGGACAGCAGCAACTGTGGACATGTTCCCGAAGCTTACGTTGAGCGCTTGGGCCTGAGCGGTCGGCACGGGGAACGCGATGCCCTGGGGCGGCATCACAGGTCCGAGCTGAGTTGAGCCAGGTACGTCCGCGCCAGATTGGGCCTTCCGATCGTCCTTGTCGTCAGCCATTTTCCTGACGGAGTCTTATCAGATCAGATGGCGTCTTAGCGAACGGGAAACACGTACAGGATCAGCCGACCCGACGCGACATCTGCATCTGGCTGATAGATCCACCCCGGCTGCCACTGACGGAATGCCTCCAATACGGTGCGGAGACGATGCAGCGCCACGCTCTTGACCTGTGCCCTAGCGGTGCCGGGCGTCGAAAAGTTCACCATGAACGGTGCGCTGAAATCGACGTTCGAGAGGTCGACGCCGCCAATCACCAGCGGCTGCGCAGATCCCTCACGTGTCAGCCGTTGCAGCGCATGCCCCAAGATGAATGCGCCGGCTGCGAACATCCCGCCTGCAACCCACGGGTTCAGGTTGGCGTCGGGGGAGCGCCCTCGGGTGTTGGTCCTGGCCATGCTGAAGTAAGGTTAGTTTATCCCGTAAGCATCGGCCACATCCAGCATAACGAGCGCTGGGTCGGCGGGGGGCGCACGCCATCCTCGACCAGCAGCCAGCCGCCCGTCGCAGCTGGTCACGATCCGGACAACCGAAAGAGGAGCGCGCGGCGTGGACTGGGGCCGCCAAACACCGCAAGCGCACCTCGTATCGGGCGAGGATGGATCAACGAACCACGTGGTGCGGGATGGCACACGCCTCGTGTAGTCCCCCTCGATCACGTGCTGGTGACGGATCCTCGGGACCTGCGTGGCGATCCGATCTCGCGTGTGGACATCGCCGGCTAGTGGCTCTCGCCACGCACCTGCCCGCACTGCGGCCACGCGCCCGAGGACGTCGTCTGGGAGTTCAACGAGGCGCACCACATCGTCGCTGAGGTGGTCTCCGACAACGCGCTCGTTTCCGTGGCGGCGGAGAATGCCCGGCAGCTCGACGAATACTTCCGCCGCGAGTTCTACCCGGTCCCCTGGACGAACACGGGACGCTAGCAGGCCGCGGTGGAGGCGGCAGCGAGCGTGGTCGGGCAGGCCGCGGCGTGCGTGTCGGTCGGGGCGGCCAGGCACTGCACGTCGCCCGAGCCGACTCCTGCGACGGCGCGCGAGAGGTCCACGGCGGCCAGCGCCCGGACGGTCTCCCGGCGCAGCACGAGCTTCCGAGGGGTCTTCTTCATCGCAGCAGGATAGCGCAGCGCTCGCGCTCCTCGCACGTGCGGATCACCTGCCCGGGGCTCGGCAGCGCCCAGCGCACGAGCTCTCCCGTGATCCCGCGCGTCACGACGTCGCCGCCCTCGACGTGCACCCCGTAGATCTCCGACTTGTGCGCGGGGAGCGCCCACAGCAGGTACCCGCTGTCCCGGTCCCAGAAGCGCAGCAGCCCGTCGGCGCCGCCGCCCACCACCAGGCCGCCGGGCGCTAGCATCGCGTCGGCCAGGAACCGTGCGCTCCCGCGGTAGGTCTGGAGGAGGCGGCCCGTGTCCCCGTCCCACAGCTGGGCGGTGCCGCCGGTGCCCGTGGTGAGGACCTGGCCGTCCGCGAGCCAGCGCGCCGCGAGCAGGCGACCGCCGCGCTCGTCGAGCTGGGCGACGACCCGGTAGTGCTCGACGTCCACCAGCGGCGCCGGCGTCGCGCTGTAGGTGAACGGGACGCCGACGAGCCGGGTGCCTCCGACGCGCAGGGACGCCACGCGGCACGGGAGCTCGACGTCGGCCAGGACCGTGCCGCCGGGGTCGAACACCCGCAGCCGCCGCTGCGCGTCGGCCGCGACGATTCGGCCGTCGGGCAGGAAGCTCACGGCGTCGACGCCACCCGAGGCAGCGGGCAGCAGAAGCCGCGCGCCGCCGTCGCGCATGACGAGCAGCGAGCCGTTGGTCGCGCCGCTGACGAGGTCCCGCCCGGTCGGCGCGAAGGCCACCGCGCCGACCGGCGCGCCGTGCGCGATCGTGCGCACGAGTCGGCTACTGGGCAGCTCGTAGACCTCCACAGCGCTCCCGCGCGCGACCGCCGCGCGATCTCCGCCGCCGGATACCGCGGGGTACGCTGAGGGCGAGTCGCCCGGGACCGCCGTCGCGGCGGGCAACTCGGCGAGGAGCTGGTCGCGCGCGGTGTCCCAGACCCGGGTCGGGTGGTCCTGGCACCCGACGGCGACGAAGCGGCCGTCGGAAGCGGAGATCGGGGCGAGGTTGCAGTCGGCCGCGACCGGCGGCGAGTGCCAGCGGCGGTACAACGGCGTCGCGTCCCAGACCCAGGCGGTACCGTCGAGCGACGCGCCGACGACCCGGCGCGCCTCGGGGTCGAAGTGCGCGACGAGGACGCTCTGCGGCCCGTCGAGCACGGCGAGCGGCGTCCCCTCGCCGACCTCGGCGGCGACGACGGCTCCGTCGGCGCCCGTGGCGAGCACGAGCTTAGATGTCCGGTCGAACTCGACCGACAGGATCTTGCCGCGGCGCGCGTGGAGCTGGCTCTCCAACGTCCACGAGCCCGCGCGCCAGACCTGCACCGCGCCGTCGCGACTGCCCGCGGCGACGAGCTGACCGTCGGGCGAGTACGCCACCGCGTCGACCGGCTCCCCCGCGTCGCGCAGGTGCCGGACTCGCGCCCCGCCCGGGACCTCCCAGATCGCCGCGTCGCCCGTGGTCGTCCCCGTGACGAGGCGCGCGCCGGTCGGGTCGAAGGCGAGGCCGCGGACGCCAGGCCCGTCGATCGTCAGGGCGAGCCTCCACGTCCGCGCGTCGAGCACGCGCACGTCGCCGCCCCCGGTGGCCGCGAGCCAGCGACCGTCGGCGCTGAAGGCGAGCGCGGGGAAGCCCTGCCCGTCGTTGCGGACCTCGGCGAGCGGTGCCCCGGTCGCCGCGTCCCAGACGCGCGTCGCGTCGCCGCGGTCGTCGATCGCCGCGACGAGCCGGCCGTCGGGGGACAGCGCGACGGCGAAGTAGCGCAGCCGCGCGCCGTCGCCCCGCAGCTCGCGCACGAGCGCCCCGGTGGCCGCGTCCCAGATCTTGACCGTGCCGTCGCCCCCGGCGGTCACGATCCGCGCGCCGTCGGCGCTGTACAGGGCGCGGTAGACCGTGTCGCCGTGGAACAGCACGGCCCTCCGCCGGTAGGTCTGCGCGTCCCAGACCTGCGCGGCCCGGTCGTCGGTCGTGACGATCTGTCGCCCGTCGGGCGAGAACGCGGCCGACCACGTGCGCCCGGCGGTGCTCGGGAGCCGTGCCCGCTCTGCGAGGCGTGGCTCCAGCGCCCGCGCGAGCATGAACGCCGTGCTCGGCGATCGATCGCCGCGCTGGTAGGCGCGGGCGAGGTGGAGCGGCGCCTCGGGCTCGTCGTGGATCAGCGACGAGCGGCCCTGGTCGGTCTCGGCCTGCGTGATCGTCGCCTCGGTGAGCTGCCGGGCGGCGCGGACCTGCAGGAGCACGGCGGCCAACACGCCCGCCGCGGCGATCGCGGTGAGCGCCCGCCGGATCCGGCGGGCGCGCCGGATCCGCCGCTGGCTATCCTGGAGGAAGCGACTCTCCAGTGGGCCGATCGCTTGCGGGGAGACGGTGCGCACGGTCTCG
>JBGQCL010000320.1:0-14020 GCA_041495365.1 Kofleriaceae bacterium
AGCGCGCGAAGCTGGTCCAGAACGTTCCGGGCTGCTTGCCCTGGGCGCGTAGCACCGCCTCGAGGTCGGCGACCGCGACGTCGGCGGCGGCGCCCGGGCGAAACGGAAACCGCGCCAGGATCGGCGCGACGAGCGGCGACAGCTCGGTGGTCCAGACCTGGCTGACCGCGCGGTCGATGCTGCGGAGGCCGAAGCCGTGGACCGCCTGGACGGGCGCGAGGAACGGTGCGTGCTGGCCGGGCGCGACGTTGGCGCCGGTGAGCCAGCCGCTGACCTGCGCCAGCCGGTCCTTGTCGGCGCCGGTGAGCTTGTTCAGGGTCAGCACCCCGCTCGGCGACAGCAAGCCGGTGAGCGCCGCCCCAGCCGCGCCGTCGCCGGATGCGGCCCCGCCGGCGCTCGCGGCCACGCCAGCACCTGGATCGAGGGCCGCCGCGAGCTGGGCGAGGAGCTGCTGGTACCAGGCCAGGCCGGGGATCGCGCCCTTGGCCGGGGCGAGGAGCTCGGCCAGCGAGCGAAGGTCGGCCAGGCTCTCGGCCATGACCTGGTAGTAGGGGCCGTCGCCGAGCGCCGGGGAGGCGCTGGTCGACACCGTGGTCAGAAACCGCAGGAACCACGACGACGGCTGCACCATCGCGGCCAGCGCGAACGGCAGCGCGTCCTCGCTCCCCGGATCGAAGTGGAAGCTGTGGTAGTAGGCGCGCAGCGCCCCGGCGTAGCGCGCGGCGTAGTCGTCGATCTGCGCGCGGTAGAGCTCGGACAGCTGCGCCAGCAGGTCGCCCGGCAGGCCCAGGTTGCCGGCGCGCAGGGTGATGAAGTCGAGCGCCGGGGCGACGTGCTGCGCGAACGCGGCGGCGGTGTACTTGTTGGGGAGCGGAACGGTCGGGCCCTGGGCGGCGCTGTCGGCGGCGATGTCGCCGAGCGCGGCCCCGGCGGGGAAGAAGCCGATCGCCTGCTCGGGGTGGGCGAGGCTGTGGCCGTGCACCGTCGAGATCGTCCGCGCGGCGGACGCCTCGGCCAGCTTGTGGTTCCACGCCGCCACGTCGAGCTCGAACGTCTCGGAGCTGCCGTTCTGGACCCGGGACACGCGGTAGACCTCGCGGCCCGTGGCCGGGATGGACAGCAGGCGCTCGAGGCCGGCGCCGAGCTCGCCCAGGGTGCGCGGCTGAAGCACCGCGAGCTGGCAGTTGGTCACCGCCGCGCCGATCCCGCGCAGCGCATCGGCGTGGGTCTCCACCCACTCGGAGGTGCCGAGCGGGCTGTCCAGGAGCGTCTTGATCGACGGCTGGGTGGCGAGCGCGAGCTGGGCCTGGAGCAACTCGACGATGCTCCGGCGCACCGCATACTCGCGCGGGTCGTACAGCTGGGGCGCGTCGCGGTTGAGGTCGTCGAGCTGCGCCTGGGACAGCGGCTGGGGCTGGTCGTACAGTGGCTTGATCCGGTCGAACACGTAGCCCTGCCAGTCGCTGCCGGTGTACACGGGGTCGAAGGTCTCGGCGGCCTCGTACTGGTCCCGGCTGACCGCGAGGTAGGTCGACACCACCGCCAGGGACAGCTCGAGCTTGGACACCCACAGGGCGAGGTGGTCGCGGACGAGCGCGCGCAGGCCGTTGGCCTCCGAGGCATAGAGCAGTGCGACGATGTACAGCATCGTCGAGCGGTTGATCGTCGGGACCCGGAGCCTGGGCAGGATGTACTGCTCGCGCAGGTGGTCGGCGAACGCGTCCTCGATCTGCCGCTTGCGCTCCACGAAGGCGTGGTCGAGCCACAGCCGCTCGCTGGCGTGCATGTTCCCGATCGCGCCGGCGACGCGACGCGCCTGCACCTCGCCGGGGCCGCGCCCGGGGGTCATCTGCGCGACGTAGCCGGCGACGGCCTGCTGGGCGGCGGCCACCTGGCCGTGGTGCCGCGACATGAGTGCCCCGACCAGGGCCACCCCGGCCACCGCCGCGGCCAGGCTGGTGCGGCGATGGAACCGGCGCTGGTGCGCGATGCTCGCCGCCACCAGGTGGTGGTCGACGGTGAACGGATCGCCGACGTGGTTGTCCGGCGCGACGGATGTGAAGTACAGACCCGAGGGTGGATAGTGCGGCCGATCGGCGTCGTCGCCGGTGAGGGCGTGCAGCAGCGGGGCGAGCTGGGCCAGGAGCACGGGGAACGCCGTGTAGAAGCCGACCAGCCGCGCGAAGCCGTCGCTCGTGCGGTGGACGAGGCCGTAGGCCAGGTTGCCATCGAACTTCGCGATCAGCGCGCGCGCCGCGGCCGACACGGCGCGCGCGTCGGTCAGGCGGTCGCCGAGCGCGCGGACGTCGAGCGGGCCGTGCTGGGCACCGACCACGGCGACGAGCTCGTCGTAGCCCTCGATCTGATCCATGTGGCCGAGACAGACCCGGACGGCGACGCCGGCGCGGCAGCGGGCGGGGAGCGCGCCGATCTTGCCGCGCACCAGCGCCGCGAGCTCGCGCAGGGTCTCGGGCGGCGTGGCGGCCAGCGCGCGCGCGTCGACCACCACGACGACGGTGGCGCTCGGCCCCAGGTTGCGCCACAGCCGGACCAGCGCGCGGCGGGTGGCGGGTCGGGTATCGTGCAGCAGCCGCGCCGAGAGCTCGTGGACCACGACGCCGGAGCCGAGGTAGAGCTGCAGGTGGGGACTGTCCACCGAGCTGGGGAAGAACTGGTTGGCCTGACCGCGCCAGTCGACCCGCGCGTCGATCAGGTGGCTCTTGCCCGAGCCGGCCGCGCCCATGACGATCACCGTCGGGAAGTGCCGCGCACGCGCCGGGAGATCGCGGTAAAACGGCCGCCACGCGGCGGCGAGCTGGCGGTCCCGGCCGGGCTCGCTCGATGCGGGGGCGGCGGCGGGCCGGCGGCGCCAGCGCACGACGAGCCAGATCGCGAGCGCCAGGACCGCCAGCGCCACGACGACGAGGAGGACCGTCAGCCACGGGATGCGATCGAACCAGGAGGGCAGCTGCTCGACGGGGCCAGCCGCGGGAGCCGCGGGAGCCGCGGGAGCCGCGAGAGCCAGAGCCCCTGCCGCCGGCGGCGCGGCCGAGGCAGGCGGCGCAGGGGCGGTCGCTCGCGGCGCGGCCGAGGCAGGCGGCGCAGGGGCGGTCGCCGGCGGCGCGGCGGAGGCAGGCGACGCAGGGGCGGTCGCCGCCGGCGCGGCGGAGGCAGGCGACGCAGGGGCGGTCGCTGGCGGCGCAGCCGAGGCCGGCGGCGCAGGGGCGGTCGCTGGCGGCGCGGCGGCGGCAGGCGACGCAGGGGCGGTCGCTCGCGGCGCGGCGGCAGCAGGCGACGCAGGGGCGGTCGCTCGCGGCGCGGCGGCAGCAGGCGGCGGAGCAGCAGCAGCCGACGGCGGCGCAGCAGAGGCAGTCGCCGGACCCGCCGTCGCTGGCGGCGCGGCCGAGGACGGCGTGCCCGGGGCCGGCGCAGCGGTCGCCGGCGAGTGGCCCGCGAGCGCGGCAGGGACCAAGGCGAGGAGCCAGGCCAGCATGGCGGCGATGACGGAGATGGCCCGTGGGCTCGGCATGGTTCGCTAGTCCTCGTCCCGCTCGGGGCTCTCGGGCCATCCGGCCTCGGCCAGCAGCGCCTGCAAGACGTCCTCGAGCTGATCGAGCGCGGCCTCGGCGGCGGCGAGGTCGACCGGGAGGTCGGACGGATCGATCACGGCGGCGAGCTGCGCCAGCGTTGCGGACAGGACGCGGCGAGCTCTGCCCGCGATGGCCGGCGAGGCTGCCCAGGTCCGCTCGATCTCGTCGAGCAGCTCGCGGTAAGCGAGCGCCACCGGCAGCGGCAGCGGCGCGACCCGCGCCGGCTCCTCGTCAGGCGCCTCGATCTCGGGCGTCTCGACCTCGGGCGCCTCGACCTCGGGCGCCTCGACCTCGGGCGCCTCGGGATCGGGCGCCTCGGGATCGGGCGCCTCGGGATCGGGCGCCTCGGGATCGGGCGCCTCGACCTCGGGCACCGCATCGGAGACTGGACCCGCGCTGGCGGCGTCTGCCACCGCGACCGGAGAACGCGCGTGCGCGAGCTGCCACGCCACGGCCAGCCGCGCCGGATCGAGCAGCGCGTCGAGCTCCAGGATCGGATCGGTCTCGCTCATTGATTGGACCACACGGTGAGCGCCCAGGTGAAGACCACGACCAGGGCCGCGGCCGCGAGGTAGTACAGCGCCCGCGACCGGATCGGCGCCGGAGACGCGGCGGCCACCGGCGGGGAGGGCTGCCGCGCGGGCTCGGGCGTGGGGATGCGCGCGCCCAGCCGCTGCCGGTAGCCTTCGACCGCCGCCAGATCGCCGCCGTACCGGCCGCGAAACCCGTTTGCGAGGCAGAAGTAGTACACCTCGAGCACGAACCCCGGCTGGGGATCCGCCTCGAGCAGCCGGTCGATCAGCCGGAAGAAATCGGCGCCGCCGGTGTTGCGGCCGGTGAGGCGGGTCTGCAGCAGCGGCCAGCCGGGGGCAAGGAACTCGGGAAGCTGGCCCATGATGTACTCGTCGAAGTACAGGACCAGCGCGAGCATGGCCTGCTCGCCGCCGGGCTCCGCCGCGAGCTGTGCCCGCAGGGTCTCGATGCGCGCGTGCACGTCGTCGTGCAGCCGGCGCAGGGCGTCGTGCTCGAGGCTCGCCGCCGGCACCGCGCCCGACTGCGCGGGATCGACCCACGACCGCGCGGTATCCTGGGCGGTCGCCATGCGCTGCGGAATCGCCGCGGCGGCGGCGCCGCTCGCTGCCCGCACCAGCTGGGGGCCGCTTGGGGGGCGCGGGGGCCTCCGCACGGACGCCGGGCGCGGCGGGGCCTGGTTGGGATAGTCGCCGACGGCCGAGGCCACCGCCCGATCGACGCCGCCGCGCGTCGCGACGATCGCGCGCCACAGCTCGTATCTCATGCGCCCCTCTCGAGCATCGGCAGCCGGCGCGTACCGGACGTCCGCCGGAACACCTCCAGCCGGACCGGGTTCGCGCTCCAGGCGTCGAGCAAGGTCTCGACGCAGCGCAGGTAGTCGGCCACCAGGCCGAGCCGGTCCTCGTCGACGTCGCCGATCGTGATCTGGTAGACGTGCCGGAGCCCGCCGCCGCGGCGCAGGTCGGCCGGCTCCTCGCGCGCCTCGATGTGGAGCAGGTCGGCGTCGATGCCTGCGTGGTGGCTGTCGGCGTCGGCGCCGAGCAGCGTCATGAGGCTGATCAGATCGCGCCGCCCCAGCACGCGGCTGACCCGGCGCGACAGCACCTGCAGCATCGCCGCCGGATCGCGCCACAGCGCGCTCGGGTGGTGCGGCGAGACCACGCCCAGGGGCCGCAGCTCGACGCCCTGGACGTGCCGGGTCTGCAGGCGCGCCTCGAGCTTGCCGACCGCGACGCGGTCGAACCCGGGCTGGTACCAGCGCGCCTCCACCGAGATCAGGCGAGGCGCGGCGAACGCGTCGGGCAGCCGCAGCACCAGCCGTGGCTCGACCCCGCCCGGGCCCTCGGCGACGTGCTCGATGTCGTAGCTGGCATCGCCGCTCGCGAGCTGCACCGGCAGGATCGGATCGGGCCCCGAAGGCAGCTCCTGGAACACGCCGGTCACCGAGTGCAGGACCAGCCCGGCATCAGTGCGCGCCGGGGTGATCGGATAGTGCGCGCGTGTGCCGTCACACTTGATCGGCAGCGCCACGTCGCGCACCAGGTTCTCGACCGGCAGCACGAACAGGCGGAACACGTCCTTGTGGACCACCAGCTCGGACGGCCACTGCTCGTCGAGGTCGAGGCACAGCCACGCCTGGCGCCACGGGGCCGCCGGCCGCGGCAGCGAGACACGGAGATACAGCTCCTTGGCCGGAAAGTGCAGGAAGCTCCGCACCTGCTCGATCGGGCTGCCCGAGCCGGCGGCCGCGTGCGCGGGCGGCGCGCTGCCGAAGCTGACCTCGCACGGCGCCCCGGTGCGCCCCGGATCGGGCGCCGCGTCGTAGAACACCGAGAGCCCGCCGCCCTGCAGGTGGCGGCGCAGCCGGTACTGGAAGCGCAGCGACGGCGCGTAGTCGCCCAGATAGCTCAGGTGGATCGCCAGCGGCTCGGGGACATCGACCACCTCGCGGCGCGCGCGGATCCGGATCACCAGCCGGAACCCGCCGGCCGCGCGGAGCCCGAGCTCGGCGAGATCGATCTGGAGCGGCCGCAGCGTCACGTCGGTCATCGTCGAGAACAGGCCAAGATCGCCGTCGGCCGTGGTCAACCGCAGCATGGTGCCCGCCGGCAGGTACGCGGTGTCGGTGACCAGCGCGGCCGTCACGGCCTGGACCAGCCCGCGCGCCGGCTGCGGGGACAGGAAGTCGTCGAGGTGGCCGCGCGCGAGCGAGAGCACCGAGCGGCGCAGCTGGTCGCTCGCGGCCTGCCGGGTCCGCGCCGAGAAGAACGCGATCGACTCCATCAGCCTGCGGACGTCGGGATCCTCGCGCGCCACGCTCGTCGCGTCGCCGGCGCGGTAGGCCAGGAAGTCGTCGACCGCCTTGAGCTCGGCCAGGAAGTCGTCGTAGAAGGGATCGTTCACCGCATCATCCCGCGTTGATGAGGGTGCCCTTGATGGTGGTCATGCTGCCGGCGAGCTCCGCGGTCAGCCCCTTCACGCTGGCCGCGCTCTGCGCGGTGGCCTTGACGTTGGCGCCGGACACCGTCAGGTCCAGCTTCGCCGATTGCACGAGCTTGGCGCTCGAGGTCAGGGTCATGTCCTTGGTGCTCTCGAGGGAAAACACATCGCCGCTGTGGTGACTGGTGGCCTTGCCGGAGGTGCACGTGATGGTCTCGTCGGCCTCGATCGAGAAGTCCTTGCACTTGATCGCGATGCTGTCGGCGTTCTGCGTGAAGGTGCTGGTGTGGCCGCTGCCCACCACTTTCATGATCAGCGTGGTGCCGTCCATCGTGATGGTCTGGGTGATCGCGGCGCCGGCGTTCTCGACCTTGATCGTGATGCCCGCGTCCTTGCTCATCTCGACCGTACACACCAGCTTGCCCATCAGCTTCCCTCCTCCTGCTCCTTGACCTGGAGGAACAGCGTGCCCTCGCGGAGCTGGATCAGCGCGGTGTCGCGCTGGTGGGTGCGCGCCACGCTCCACACCGGGTTGTCGCCGTTGTAGACGTGGTTCACCGAGGTCTGGCTGGTGTCGGACTTGCCGAACAGCAGGTGCTCTCCCTGCACCTCCATCGACAGCGGCGCGCCGGCGCGCCACTCCAGCAGCCGCGCGATCTGCGCGCCGTGGACGTCGAGGGCGAGCAGCACGCGCTCGTCGCGGTACGACGGCCAGTACAGGTTGCCGGAGCCGAGGATCGGCTCGAGCGGCGCGCTCACGACCTGGTCGTTCCACAGCGGCACCTTCACGTGGTACTCGTCGAGCGAGGTCGTGGCGTCACGGTACACCTGGTAGGTCTTCTCGCCGTCCTGGCCCTGCGCGCTCACCACCTTGCCCTCGACCATGCCGGGGTAGCTGGGGGCGTGAAACGGTGGCCGATCGATCCGCGGCTCGGCCTTGTCCTCGAGCTCGGCGCTCACCTCCACGCGGTACGCGGTGCTGGCCTCCTGGAGATCGCGATCGAGCGGGCCGGACGGCGCCACCGCGCGGATGCGCAGCCGGCGGACCCGCCAGGTCACGCCGACCAGCGAACTCTCGCTGCTCCAGCGGTTGGCCGCCGGCAGCTCGACCAGCGCGCCCGGCACGAGCGTGTCCGACGGCATGCGCGCGAACGCGAGGTGCGCCTCGCAGCACGGCGGCGCGATCCGCGTGCGCTGGAACGCGACGGCGTCGTCCACGTCCTGGGCGATCGGCGTGCGCATCAGGAGGTCGCTGCGGATCCCGATCTGCCCCTGGGCCTGCGACACCGGCTCGGTGCGCGGGCTATCGGCGTTGCTGTTCAGGACGACCGGCGCGTGGCGCGGCACCTCGGGGTAGTACAGCTCGACGGCGCCGAGGTCGTCGCCGAACAGCCGGATCGGCGTGCCGGTCTCGCTCTTGGCCGCCGCCACCACGTACTCCGCCGCAGCGTAGTCGTACGACAGCACACCGGCGCAGCGGTCGAGGTACCAGGACAGGAAGTCCCAGAAGCTCGCCCCGGCGGCTCGCGGCAGGTGCAGGAACACCATCCGCCGGCTCTGGGCCAGCGCGCTGAAGTCGTAGCGCGCCGTGATCTTGTCGCCGAGGTGATCGTCGATCACGTCGACCATCGACTTGTCGGTATAGAGCTGGCAGGGGTAGTGCTGCCCCCACAGCACCTGCGCCGGGTCGGCGAACGCGATCCGGTAGCGCCGGATCAGCACCGGCAGGTCGGCGGTCTTGCGAAACAGCACCTCGGACACCGACTTGTCGGTCACCAGACCCTTCAGCGTGATCGGCTGGATCGGCCCGGCCTCGGGCGTCACCAGCACCGGCGCCACGGTCACCGAGACCTCGATCAGATCCGGCTCGAGGAAGTCGGCGCGGAGCTCGTCGCCGAAGCCGCCACCGTGCGCCTGATCGTCCTGGACCAGGAACGCCAGCGAGCCGGAGAACCCGTAGCTGCGCAGATCGAGCGCCAGCTCCTTGACGGCTCCGCCGGCGATCGCGTGCTGGGTGCCCCCGATCGACAGCGTCAGCGTCACCGCGAGCCGGTCCGCGAACCGATCGCCGCCGGCCTCGAACGCCTGTGCGGTCATCGCCGGGCCTCCGCGACCTGCACCGTGACGCGGCGGGTGGTGGTGTCGATGTCGACGTCGAGCGCGCACGCCTGGCCGTCGACCCGGCCCGCGATCTCGAAGCGCACCAGGTTGGTGCGCCAGCCACCGAGCAGCCGCACCCTGGGCTCGCCGATCCGCGGCTCGTGCCGGCTCACCGCGGCCAGTAGCTCGACGCGCAGCGCCTCGACGGCACGGCCGGTGTTGACCTCGCGCTCGTAGTCGCCGAGCCCGAAGTCGGTGATCACGCTGCCGCACGCCTTGCGCGTGTTGAACACGAAGCCCAGGTTGCGCGCAATCTCCGACGGCGCGCGCACGGGCGCCAGCTGCGCGAGCCGCCCGAGGAATGCCTGTCGCCGGCGCGTCGGATCAGCCATGGTCCGGGCCCTGCCAGAACAGCGCAGCATGGTAGTTCTCGAGCCCGGGCAGTACGGCGAAGCACACCGCGCGCTCGACCACCGCCTGGCGCCACTCCGGGCTCGTGGCGTCGAGCTGGAACACCGTGGCGCGGTGGCCGAAGGTCTGTGCGAAGCCCAGCGACGGGACCGCCTGCCGCGGCACACCCTCGAGCGCCTTGGTGTAGACCTCCTCGGCGCGCAGCGGGCTCGCCAGCTTGAGATCGTCCAGCACCGGCGGCGCGGTGTGCTCGGCGCCCGGCGCCTCGGACACGCGCTCGAGCAGGAGGAACACCCCGCGGGCCCAGCGCAGCTCGTCGGGAAACAGCCCGGTGACGAACCAGTGCTCGTCGCGGTGGAACCCCAGCCGCGGCGACACGACGGCGGGCACGGACAGCGTCCGGGCGAGCCCGCGCGCCAGCTGCTCGAAGCAGCTTCGCAGATCGTCGTGCTGGTAGCGCGGCGGCCAGTCCTCGAGCGGCTTGCCCTGCAGGACCACCGCCTCGAGGTAGAAGTCGCGGAGCGCGGCGAACAGGTGGTAGGGGTGCAGCGCCACGGCCTGGGTCGCGGCGCCGTAGCCGTGATCGGCCAGCACGGCTTGCACCCGGTAGAGCGCGGTGAGCATCCGGCGAACCTCGGACATCGGCTCGGCGCCGGTCACGCTGTCCGCGGCGCGCCTGACCAGCTCGCTCTCGAATCCGCCGAGCGCCGCCCCGATCTGGGCCATGGTGTCGCGCAGGAATGGCGTGGTGCCGCTGCCCAGCCGGAGCAGCGGGGGCACGTACGGCGCCAGCGCCCATGCGCCGTCGGACAAGCTCAGCTCCGCCAGCTTCATCCGCTCCTGCTCGGTCTCGATCCCGGGCTCCGCCGAGATCTCGACCTGGTAGACCGCGCGCCGGATCTCCGGCTCGTCGGCCTCGTAGCGCGGCAGGTCGCGCGCGCCGTCGGGCCGCAGCTCGCCTCGCAGGTGGAGATAGACTGGCACGGTGCCGGCGGCCCTGGTGGGCAGGACGAGCTTGCGGGACGTCAGGACCGCGTTGCCCGGAACGTCGATCAGACGGCCCGAGGGCAGCACCACGGTGAGCGCCGAGATCGACAGATCGCCGCTCGCGAGCTGGGCGTCGCCCCAGCGGAGCAGCGCCACGCCGCGGCTCGGCAGCCCCGCGAGCTGGACGCGCAGCCCGACGTGCTCGAGCAGCGCTTCCTCCTGGGCGCGGAACTGGGCCGGGTGCAGCACCTGCCCCAGCTCCCAGCGATGCAGCGCGAGCCGGTCGTAGCTCGGCCGGGGCTGCCAGTCCCGGGCGGCGCGGACGTCCTGTGATGTGTGCGGATCCATGTGCCCGTCCTGACCTGCGGCCGCCAGCGAGCTATTTCTCGACCTTCAGGCCCCAGGACTTGACCACCTTGTCGGAGAACGAGGTCGCCACGGTGACCGTCTGGGCCGACGGCTGCGGCTTGACGCCGATCTGGAACGCGTAGTTCTCGGGCGACTGGACCTCGGCCGAGGCATCGTCGGCGACCGACAGGTTCAGATCGGCTCCGGTCTTCTCGAGCACGCCGTTGAGCTCCGCGTCTTCGGTGGCCAGCATGCACTTGAAGTATTTCTTCTCGATCGGGTCGTACGAGTACACCGCGAACTTGAACACCACGTCGACCTTGCTCAGGTTCTTGTAGACCAGGAGCTGGGTCTGCTGCTTGTTGTAGACCGAGATCTGAGCAGTGTAATACAGCGTGTCGGTGACGCCGAGCTCCCACATGGCGCCCGACAGCACGGCCACCACCGGGAAGTCGGTCTCCGGCGCCATCGGGTCCTTGACCGTCTGGTCAGCCTTGAGCGGGACATCGCCGATCTTGAGCGACGTCAGGTATCCCACCGAGGTCTGGATATCCTTCTTGAAATCGTAGCCTTGCTTGATGTCGCAGGACTTCTGGAACGTGGGCATGGTCGGAACTCCTTGTTCGGGTCAGGGCGGATCAGGCGGCGGCCGCGCCGCCGAGGGCGGCCTCGAGCCGGAGCTCGACGTCCATGCCCTGGAACTTGATGTGCGGCAGCACCGAGACCGTGCAGCTGTACCAGCCGAACGGCCCCGGCTTCGGCATCACCGAGACCGACATCGCCTTGAACGGGTAATACAAGAGCGTCAGATCATCGGGATTGGCCGCGGTGGTGACGTACTCGATCAGCCAGGCCTCGAGCATCGACTGGATGTACGGCGCGTCGGCGGTCGAGCCGATGTAGTCGCGCACCATGCGCTTGACGTAGTGTGCGATGCGCGTGATCGATAGCGTGTAGTCGAGGTAGCACACCAGATCGGCATTCTTGGTCGCCAGATCCTCCTCGAACTCGAGCGGCTTCTTGACCGAGCGCGCGCTGAAGTACGTCGCGTCCGCCGTACCCTTGCAGTGGATGAGCGCCATGAAACCGGTGTTGGCGAACTGCAGCTCGCGGTAATCCGGGATCGCGATCGCCACCGGCGGCTGCAGCTCGAGGTGGCCGTGGTGCCTCACCATGTGCGCGGGCAGGCCGCGGATCAGGCCGCCGCCGCGCGGGCCGACGATGTGCTGGCACCACCCCGAGTGCTCGAACGAGCGCACCATGTTGCGGGCGAACAGCACCGCGGCGTTGCCCCACAGGTAGTCAGTCTCGGGGTTGGTGATCTTCTCCTCGAAGCTCACGAACTTGCTCTTGCCGGTGGTCTCGTCGTACGGCGCCCGCAGCATGTACCGCGGCAGGGTCAGGCCGATGTACGCGGCGTGATCGGTGGACCGGAACGCGTCCCAGCGGCCGAACTGCGGCATGCTGAGCAGGGTCTCGAGATCGTCCTTGCGCTCGAGCTCCTCCCAGCTGTCGACTCCGAAGAACTGCGGCTGGACCGCGGCCACGAACGGGCAGTGCGCGGCCGCCGCGATGTGCGACATGGTCTCCAGCCACTCGATGTCTTCCTCGGTGCTGTCGAACTCGTACAGGCCGAGCATCACGCCGAACGGACGGCCGCCGTAGCGGTCGTACTCCTCGACATAGACCTTGCGGAACAGCGCGCTGTTGAGGATGTAGGCCGAATGGTCCTGGAGATCCTGGCCGAGCGGGGCCTTGCCGATGTCGAGGAAGTCGATGATGACCTCGTTCGAGCTGACGTCCGAGCAGATGTCCTGCAGCGAGCGCCAGCTCGCCTCGAGGCGCTGGAAGCTCGGGCTGTGCAGGACCTGCTGGATCTGATCCTGGATCACCGTGTCGAGCGACACGGACAGCCGGTCGATCTCCATCATCACGCGCCGGATGTCGGTGACCTGGGCCAGATCGATGTTGACCAGGAAGGCGCCCAGCGCGTTGATGAAGCGATCCTCGTACGGGAAGTCCTCGTCCTGATCGCGGAACTGCAGGTTGACGATCACCGGTGCCGCGGAGGGCGCACCCGGAGCCACCGGAATCGGGCTCGGCGCGGGGGGCGTACCCGGCGCGGTGGCAGTGCCCGGCGCGGTGGCAGTGCCCGGAGCCGGCGGAGCGCCGGGGCCTGCCGGTGCGGCGCCCTCGTCGGAGCTGGAGACCAGCGCCAGCTGCTTCCAGTTGCCGGCGCTCATGCCCGAGGCGGTGAGCAGCGACTCGACCAGTGACCGGACGTTGTCGGGCAGCGCGGGCGGGGCCGCCGCCGAGGTCGCCGAGGTCGCCGAGGTCGCCGAGGTCGCCGAGGTCGCCGAGGCCGGATCGATCAGCAGCTGGCGGTATCGCGCCTTGATGTACTGCTGCAGCGCGGCCACGTCGGCCGCCCGGTTCTTCAACAGATCTTTGAGCGCGTCGCGTAGCTCGGGCTGGCCCGAGATGGTGCCGCGCAGCTCGAGCAGGATCCGCCGCAGCGTGACCAGCCGGCGGGTCTCGGGCACGCTCGCCGCGATGTGCACCGGCTTGAAGTGGTTGGGCTCGAACAGCGGGATCGTCAGGCTCACGGTCACGTCGCCGGAGACGTCGTTGTCGAGCGCGAGCGCGACGTTGGTGGACGGTGGCGCGGCGGCCACGGTGAGCGGGAACGAGCCGTGCACCGTGCCGGTGATGCCGCCCTGGTCGAGGTCCCCCCGGACCTTGCCGGCGATGCGCAGCGTGGCGCTGGGGACCGTGGGCACACCGTCCTTGACCGGGACCCCCTTGAGCTCGCCGCTGATCGCGACCGTGCCCTCGAAGTCGCCCATCCCGTTGTCCTTGCGTCCGCCGCGGACCACGCCGGTCCCGGTGATCAGCAGGTCGGCCGTGGTCGCCTTGGCGTCCGGTTGCTTCTTGAACCGGGCCGTGATGTGGCCGGTCAAGCTGCCCTTGAGCTGCTGCTGCAGCTTCCTGGGCTCGATCGGCGCGGTGACCTCGAGCTCGGACATGAAGCTCTTGAGCTGCATCCCCGGCAGGATCGACTGCACCTCGCGCTCGCCGAGCGGCGCGTCGTTGGCGCCGGTGAAGTCGCCGAGCACGAGAAACCGCATCGGGAGCTTCACCTTCTTCAAAGTACCTTCGATCTTCGTCCGATAGGTGATGTTCAATCTGGATCGAGGCACTGGCTTGGTCATTCGCTTCCCGCTTTCATCGAAGTGTGTGTCTGCTTGCTGGACTACAATGGACGTGGGCTCATGTGCGCAGGCCCGGCGAAAGCGACTCTGGAGTGAAATATCCATATGGTCAAAAAAAAGTCGGCGGCCTCCGGCGCCACGAACGCCATATTCAGCCGCACGAGAGTTGTACAGTCGATCGCGAAAACTTGAGCGCGGGCTGCGCGCCCCCTACGATCGCTTTCCACACCGGCGAAGCGGCGCAGGGCGCCTCGCCGCGCGAGCACACCCGTGGCCCCGTCGATCTCCGCTCCACCGTCCGCTCCGGCATCCGCTCCGGCGTTCGCTCCAGCGTTCGCCCTCGAGACGCCCACGGTTCACGGCAACGCGGTGCTCGGCTGGGTCGCCGAGAGCCAGCGC
>JBGQCL010000321.1:0-13979 GCA_041495365.1 Kofleriaceae bacterium
CGACACCGTGTGCTTCTCCATGTACTCGGACATGTCGAACCGGATGAACTCGACGCCGAGCACCGCGGCGAGCTGCTTGGCGAGCTCGGTCTTGCCGACCCCGGTCGGGCCGGCGAACAGGAAGTTGCCGGTCGGCTTGTTCGGGTTGCCCAGGCCGGCGCGCGACAGCTTGATCACCGTCGCGAGCTGCTCGATCGCCTTGTCCTGGCCGAAGATCATCCGCTTGAGCTCGGCCTCGAGGTCGGCCAGCTTCTTCTTGTCGGTCGACGACACCGAGCGCGTCGGGATCCGGGCGATCTTGGCGACGACCTCCTCGATCAGCGCCGGGCGGATCTCCGCGGGTCGCTGCTCGGCGGGCATCAGCCGGACCCGGGCGCCGGCCTCGTCGATCACGTCGATCGCCTTGTCGGGCAGGTGCGAGCCGCTGATGTGGCGCGCCGACAGCTCGACCGCGGACACGATAGCGGCGTCGGTGTACTTGACCTGGTGGTGGTCCTCGTAGCGCGACTTGAGGCCCTTCAGGATCTCGATCGCCTCGGGCACCGACGGCTCGCCGATGTCGATCCGCTGGAACCGCCGCGACAGCGCGCGATCGCGCTCGAACGCCTGGCGGTAGTCCTTGAACGTGGTCGAGCTGATGCAGCGCAGCTCGCCGTTGGACAGCGGCGGCTTGAGGATGTTGGCCGCGTCCATCGTGCCGCCGCTGGTCGCGCCGGCGCCGATGATGTTGTGGATCTCGTCGATGAACAGGATCGACTTGGGGTCGCCGATCAGGACCTTCATCACGGCCTTGAGCCGCTCCTCGAAGTCGCCGCGGTAGCGCGTGCCGGCGAGCACCGCGGTCATGTCGAGCGAGTAGACCCGGGCATCGAGCAGCGGCTGCGGCACCTGGCCGTCGACGATCCGCAGCGCGAGGCCCTCGGCCAGCGCGGTCTTGCCGACCCCGGGCTCGCCGATCAGCAGGGGGTTGTTCTTGCGCCGCCGCGACAGCACCTGGATCATGCGCTCGAGCTCGTCGGCGCGGCCGATCAGCGGGTCGATCTTGCCCTCGCGAGCTCGCTGGGTGAGGTCCTGGCAGAAGCTCTCCAGCGGGTTGGCGACCTTCTGGTCCTCGACGCCGTCGTCCTCGGCGCCGCGCGACCGCGGCACGACCGGGCCGGCCGACTCGATCTTCGACACGCCGTGCGAGATGTAGTTGATGACGTCGAACCGCGACACGCCCTGCTTCTCCAGCAGGTAGACCGCATGCGAGTCCTTCTCGCGGAACATCGACGCGATCACGTTGCCGGTCGTCATCTGCTGGCGGCCGGCGGCCTGGACGTGCATCGCCGCGCGCTGCAGCACGCGCTGGAACGCCAGGGTCTGGTCCGGACCGGACTCCTCGCCGTCGGGCAGCTCGTCGACCTCCTCGTCCAGGAAGCACTCCAGATCGCCGCGCAGCTTGTCGACGTCGCCGCCGCACTTGACCACGATGTCGACCCCGCTCGGATCGTCCAGGATCGAGAGCAGCAGGTGCTCGAGGGTGAGGTACTCGTGGCGCCGGCTGCGGACGTCATCGACCGCGCGCTCCAGCGTGACTTTGAGCTCGGGAGAAAGCATGCATCACCTCTTCGTCGGTCTCGTCGTTTCGTCGCCTGCGTCCGGCTACTCCGTGGGCTCGATCGAGAGCTGGAGCGGGAACTGCTGGGCCTTGGCCAGGTGCATGGTCTTGGTCACCTTGGTCTCGGCGACCTCGAACGTATAGATCCCCGCGACGCCGATGCCGTGATTGTGGACGTGGCTCATGATCGCGACCGCGTCGCCCTCGTTCTTGTGGAACACGGTCTGCAACACCCAGACCACGAACTCGCGGGTCGTGTAGTCGTCGTTGTGGAGGAGGACCTTGTACATCGGAGGCTTCTTGGTACGCGTCCGCTCCTCCAGCACCAGGCCGGTCTGCCGCTCGCCCTCGCGCCGCGGTGGCGCCGGGGGTTTGTTGTCGTCCGCAAGCCGGATCACCATGCCTCCAATAGTACGAGAGGTCGCCCCGGTGTGTAGCGCTGCGAGCCGTGCGTTGCAGCCCGCAATTTCGGGTAGGTTTCGCGGAGTTCACGCCCTGGATCCCTCCCCCGATCGAAAGTAGAGTCCCGCCATGCCCGCCGCCGAAACCACCACCTCGTGGGTCGAGAACCTGTTCCGGTCGTCGATCGTCCCGACCCTCGTCGACTATATCAAGATCCCCAACAAGTCGATGATGTTCGACCCGGAGTGGCGGGCGCACGGCTACATGGACCAGGCGACCGAGATGTTCGCGGCCTGGGCGCGGACCCAGCTGCCCCCCGGCGCGACCCTGGAGGTGGTCCGGCTCGGCGAGCGCACCCCCGTGATCTTCATCGACATCCCCGGCACCGGCGGGCGCTCCGGAGACACGGTCATGCTGTACGGTCACCTCGACAAGCAGCCCGAGATGATCGGCTGGCGCGACGGCCTCGGGCCGTGGACGCCGGTGCTCGACGGCGACAAGCTGTACGGCCGGGGCAGCGCCGACGACGGCTACGCGTTGTTCGCATCGCTCACCGCGATCAACGCGCTGCGCCGCGACAGCATCCCACACGCGCGCTGCGTGATCCTGATCGAGGCCTGCGAGGAGAGCGGCAGCGTCGACCTGCCGGCGTACATCGACCACCTCGCCCCGCGGATCGGCCAGCTCTCGCTGGTGATCTGCCTCGACTCGGGGTGCGCGAACTACGACCAGCTGTGGTCGACGACGTCGCTGCGCGGCCTGGTGCTGGGCACGCTCGACATCTCGTTGATCACCGAGGGCGTGCACTCCGGCGACGGCACCGGGGTGATCGCGGCGAGCGAGCGCATCATGCGCCAGCTGCTCGACCGGCTCGAGGACAGCCACACCGGCCAGATCAAGCTCGCCGAGCTCGCCACCGAGATCCCGCGCCAGCGCATCCAGCAGGCGGAGCGCACCGCGCAGGTCATCGGCGACGAGACCTGGAGCAAGTTCCCGCTCCAGCCCGGCGTCCAGCCGGTGACCCGCGACAACGTCGAGCTGATCCTCAACCGGACCTGGCGCCCCGGGCTGGCGCTCACCGGAGCCGAGGGCTGGCCGACGATCGGCAACGCCGGCAACGTGCTGCGGCCGTTCACCCGGCTCAAGCTGTCGATCCGGATCCCGCCGCGGGTCGACCCCGATGCGGCCGCCCGCGCGGTCAAGCAGCTGCTGGAGAAGGATCCGCCCTACGGCGCCCGGGTGTCGTTCGAGATCTCCGGCGCCAACGCCGGGTGGGACGCGCCGGAGATGGCGCCGTGGCTCGACAAGGCGCTCGACGCCGCGTCGCTGCGCCACTTCGGCAAGCCGGCGATGTACATGGGCGAAGGCGGAACGATCCCGTTCATGTACATGCTCGGCCGGCGGTTCCCCAGGGCCCAGTTCTGCATCACCGGCGTGCTCGGGCCCGGCTCGAACGCGCACGGGCCCAACGAGTTCCTCCACCTGCCGACCGCGCGCAAGCTCACGCTGTGCGTCGCCGACGTGCTCGCCGAGCATGCCCGGCAGTGACGGCGGTCAGAGCAGCTGCACGAGCATCGCGCCGTAGAGCTTGATCAGCAGGGCCGCGCCCGATGCCCCGAGCAGGATGAACGAGATCCGGCGAAAGTTGACGTCGGAGATGCGGCGGTACAGCGTGACCCCGCAGAACGTGCCGGGCAGCACGACCGGCAGCGTCCACAGCAGCAAGGGGAGGTAGCTGCCGGTCAGCCACTGCGGCTGCTTGAGCGCGATCAGGCCGAGCGAGAACAGCTGCGACATGATGATGTACGGCTGCACGATCGCCCGGCTCTGCGTCTTGGGCAGGTCGCGCAGGCCGGCCCACACCACCACCGCGGCGCCGGGGAACGCGGTGAACCCGCCGAACGCACCGCCGATGAAGCCGACGATCACGCCGGTGACCGGACCATCGAAGCCGCGCAGCCGGGCGCCGGCGGGGCGGAACAGCGAGTACAGGCAGTACAGCACCAGGACGGAGCCGAACACCGTCATCAGCTGCCGGGCCGGCAGGTGACCGAGCATCCAGATCCCGGCGTACGCGCCCGGCATGCCGCCGACGATCGGCCAGCCGGGCCCCGCCCAGAACGCCCGCCACGAGCCCGGCATGTCGGCGCGCAGCCGCTCCAGTGATAGCAGCTGGTTTCCGGTCGACAGCGTCTGCAGGAGCGGCGCCTCGGTGAGCGGCGGGATGAACAGCAGCGTGGCGGCGCCCACGGCGGAGAACCCGAACCCGGACAGCCCGCTCATCATGCCGGACAGGAACAGGATCGCCTCGATCACCACGATGTTGTGGGTGCTGAGGCCGGCGACCAGGTCCGGCTTGTTGGGGAGCACCAGCAGGAGCGTGAGGATGATGGCGGCCACGACCTCCACACCCACGAAGGCGGACAGAAGCCACAGGAGCTTGCGATACGGTGAGGGGGCGACCTTGGCGACCTTGGCGCCCCTGGTGGTCCTGGCGGCGTTGGCAACCCTGGCGACCGTGCCAGCCCTTGCGACCTTGACAGCTCGCCGCGCCGAACTCGATGGTGTGGCGTCCACGGCAGTGACCATGTACCGGACCTCCCTCGGGTAGTTCTCGAAAATTCCTGCGGGTAGAAATGACTATATCCGAGACGCGGGTAAGGCCGCACTCATAATTTCACAGAGCCACGCAAAATCACGAAACCTTCACAGCGGTATCGATCATGCGGAGTCCGGAATGCCGCGCTGGCTGCATCGACTGCCTGCAGGCCGCGCAAACGAGCGTATGTGGGATGGAGCAGTGGGTATCGTGACGCCCGACACCGACCAGAAGACCCGCGGATATCAGTATCCGCGACCGCGATCGCGGCGTCCAGCGCGCGTTCCAGAAATGCATCGCTCCGATTCGATGTACGATGATTGGTGCTGGAGCGCGCCGCGCAGCGCCGTCGACGCCGCGGAACGCCGCAGCGGGCGGTAAGCGCGCTTGCGGACCGCCGGGCAACCCACTGCACTTGCCCGCGGCCGGCGGGGCCATTTGCCGCGAACACGGCGCGGCACGGGCGGCGGCCGTGCGCGGCCTCACAGGCATGCGCAGCGCGCGGGAGGCCCGGCTGCCGTCGACGAGGTCAGCGGTCTCTCACGAACCAGCGATGCGGCCAGGCCGCGCCGGGCCGCGGGCGCCGGCGAAGCGCCGGCCCTGTGCGAAGCCGCGCGACGCCGCTCACGCGACGATCGGGCACGCCTGAATGAATAATGCTCAGGCTCCGAGCTGCCGCGCCGCGTACGCGATCCCCGCCATCGGACGGCAGGTGCCGGCCGGGTCTCAGCCCGTCGGTGGCGCGGCGGTCTGTGTCCACGGCTCGAGGCACGTCCGCGTCGCGTGGCCCGCCAGCTCGCGCAGGCGGATCGTCTCGTGACCCCGCCGTACCCGCAACACCGGATCCGTCACATCGAGCGGCGTCAAGCTCTGGTTCACGATCCACGCAAACGGCGTGATGCCGGCGCGTGCAAGGTCGTGTTCGAGCTGCATTGCCTCGTGGATCGGAGTCGCCTCCGGGAGCGTGACGAGGAGAATGTGCGTGAAGGCCGGATCGCGCAGCCGCGGCAACAGCCGCTGCACCGCGTCGGGACCGGCGCCGGCCTTGCGGAGCACCTCGCGGTGATACGCCTCGGCGGCATCGAGCAGCAGGAGCGTGTGGCCGGTCGGCGCCGTGTCGATCACGACGATCTGGTCTTCTCCACGCGCGACGGTCTCGGCGAACGCGCGGAACACCGCGATCTCTTCCGTGCACGGCGAGCGCAGATCTTCCTCGAGAAGCGCGCGGCCCTGCGCGTCGAGCGTCGCGCCCGCGGTCGCCATCACCTCCTCGGCATAGCGCCGGGTCTCCAGCGCGGGATCGATCCGCGTCACACGGAGCGTCGGCGGACGTTCGCGAGCCGCGGCATCGACGTGCGCGGCCGGATCGGTCGTCGTCAGCGTGACCACAAGACCTCGGGCCGCCAGCTCGGTCGCGATCCGCGCGGCCACCGTGGTCTTGCCCACGCCCCCTTTGCCCATCGTCATCACCACGCCCTTGCCGCGCCTCGCGATCTGCTCGATCACCGCGTCCAGGCGTTCGGCCCGAAACGCGCTCGCCGACAGATCGTCGACCGGACCGGGCGTCTGGCTGGTGCCGAACCTGCGGAGTGCGCCGATGCCGACGAGCTCGAACGGAAGCAACGGGACATCGACCCGAGGCAGCGCGCGGAGCCCCGCAGGCATGTGCTCGATCGAGCCACGCGCCCGATCCTCCATCGCGATGGCGATCCCGTCCCGCACATCGTGGGCACGAAACACGCCGTTGAGGATCAGGCGCACGTTGCGGATCCCGAGATCGTCGAGCTCGCGGCGCGTGCGCTCGGCCTCGGCGAGCGATGGCTGGTCCGGGCGCGCGACCAGCACGAGCATGGTCTGTGCGGCGTCGCACAGGGCCGCCCTGGAGGCCGCGTAGAGCGCGTGGTTCGCGGTGAGCCCCGACAGAGGACCGAGGCACGACGTCCCGCCCACGCTGGTCTCGATGAAGCTCGACCAGGCGGCGGGTAGCTCGAGCAGGCGCAGCGTGTGTCCGGTCGGCGCGGTGTCGAAGATGACGTGATCGAATTCGCGCGTGGTCCCGGCGTCACCGAGCAGCTTCGAGAACTCGTCGAACGCGGCGATCTCGACCGTGCACGCCCCGGACAGCTGCTCCTCGATGCTCGCCACCGCGGCGGCCGGCAAGACGCTGCGATACGGCCCGACGACCCGCTCGCGATAGGCGTGCGCCGCTTGACCCGGGTCGAGGTTGAGCGCGAGCAATCCGGGGACACCGGGCACGGCGCGCGGCGTTGCAGAGAGCGCCACGCCGAGCACCTCATCGAGGTTCGACGCGGGGTCGGTGCTGACCAGCAACACTCGCCGCCCGCCGTCGGCGAGCTCGATCGCGGTCGCGCATGCGGCCGAGGTCTTGCCGACGCCACCCTTGCCGGTGAAGAACACGACGCGCGTCGGTTCGTGAATCAGCGTGGACATCGCGGCCCCTCAGCAGCAGCTGCTGCGGTTCGTGTTCGACGCACCCGGGGAAGCGCCACAGCAGTCACCCGTCCTGGCGGCGACGTGCTCGGTGGGTCCATCTTCGATCGCGCTGGCCGGGCCGCACCAGCCGCTCGCTCCGGCGGCTCGCCTCGCCGTCGTCGCGGGCGTGGTCTCGTCGGCCTCCGCGGCGCCACAGCAACCACCGGATTGCACCTGCGGCGCGATCGTGGCCGGATCGCGATGCAGGTGCCGTGCGGCGGCATCGAGCACCGCGTTGCCCTGCGCCGTCTTGACGGCCTGAGCGGTGGCGACGGCGCGCGCCATGTCGTCCGCCGACACCCCGAGCTTGCGCGCCTTGTCGTGGTGGAACTTGAAGCACGGCACGCAGCTCGCCGCGATCGATGCGCCGATCGCGACCAGCTCGGCGACCGCGTCCGTGTAGAGGCTCGCCGTCGTTTCACCGATCCCGGTCCACGCGGCCAGCTCGGCGCGCGACGGGTACGCGCCGCTGACCTTGACTTGACCGCTCACCTCGATGAGCGGCAGGCCTGCCTCCCCCTTCGTATCGAGCACGGCTCTCACCGCCGTGTCGTCGACAAACGCGCCCGGCTGCTGCGCGAGGTTGAAGCGCTCGACCGATACGCCCTGCGTCTTCAACCAGTCCAGGTCGGCGGCAAATCGGACGAGCTCCGGATCGACGGATGGACCGCAGACTCCCGTGGAGCAACACATGGCTGGATCGAACACTCGGATGGTGGTCATGAGGCGTCCCTTTCAATCATTGGTAGCCGATTCGTGAATGCTCGCGGCTCGGAGGTCCGGATCTGGTCTCGCTGCTGCGCGTGCGGGGCGTGTCGCGAAGATCTCGCGGCGGATCGCAACGGCCACGCAGATCGTGCGCGGTTGTCTGGCCCGGAGCGCTGCGGCGCGTGACATTCGTGTCTTCCATGCATGACAGGTGACATTCACGATCCGTGACAACGGCCCAGTTGTCGCGCCCGAACACCGCTGGTCGCCGTCAGCTCAGAGCGCGGCTACGCAGCACCAACGCGGTCGCCGCCGCGATCGGCGGCGCCACGCCTTGCGGCAGCGCGCGACGACACCGACTCGAGCGCGTCCCGGCACGCGTCGGGTTGACGCGGTGACGACGCAGTACAGCGAGCTGCGGGTCACCGGGCGGATCGCAGCCGTCGTCGCCGCTCCGCGCGTCGCGCACCAGAGGCTCGGCGTCGTCGCATCAGCCGCGCAGACATCGACAGCGGTGCAGCAAAACGCCCGACAAGCGCCCGACAAGATCGAGGCGGTGTTCGCGTTGCTCGCCGAGCACGACCAGCGATTGCGATTTGCCCGCAGGGAATGTTCGAAAACTACGTGCAGCGTGCATGGTCTGCGCACTTCACAAGTCAACCGCCTGAATCTTCCCTCGAAACGAATGGCCTTCTGATTGCTATGCCGACAACGTGGACGACGAGGAACAAGGCGCTCCGAGGGTCCGAGGGGATGAGCGCCAGGGCAGAATGGCCGGCAACGGCCTGATTGCTGGAACCGCGGAACGGCCGCGACCGAGTCGATCGGTCGCTGGGGGAGGTCATATGAGATCAGAATCGGAACCGACCAAGGGCAGGTTCAGTCGCTGGACGCTTTCGGAGCTCGATCGATGGAACCAGATGGACCTCACGCCCATGCATCGGAGCCAGGACACCGAGAGTCTGTGCGCCTTCTTCGGGGCGCTCGATGTCCTGACCTGGTTCGGGCCCGAGGTCCAGCCTCTGGTTCATGGCTCCGCGGCGTGCGGCCTGAGCCACGGAGCGATGCGGCCGTGCGGGAACAATTCGCCGATCCATCGCCCGCGCGTGCTGTCCACCAACCTCGGTCCGGAGCACGTGGTCTATGGCGGCCGTGACCGCCTGATCGAGTCCCTGAAGGATGTGGACCGGCGGCACAGCGCCAAGGTCATCGTGGTCCTCACCAACTGCTGCTCCTACATGATCGGCGAGGATGTCCAGGGCACCATCGCGAGCGTGGCCTCGGAGCTCGGCGCCGACGTGCTGCCGCTCGAGGTCGCGGGATGCGATGGCACCGGGTTCCGCAAGGGGGCGGACAAGGCGCTCGACCTGCTGTTCCGCTATGTCGCGGAGCGTCACCGCCCGGCGCCTCGGCCGGCGGCCGGCGAGCGGCCGAGCATCAACCTGTTCACCAAGCGCGTGTCCGGGCGGCCCGCGGAAGAAACCGACGTGAACGAGATCCGGCGTCTGCTCGACAAGATCGGCGTCGACGTCAACACCGTGGTCCGCGCCGGGGCCGCGTTCGAGGATCTGGTCGCCCTCCCCCGGGCGCAGGCGAATGCCACCCTGTGCTTCACGTTCGGCAAGGGGCCGCTCGAATCGCTGCAGCGTCTCCACGACCAGCCGTTCGTGCCCATGATCTTCCCCCTGGGTCTGGGAGCCACCCTGGCGTGGATCGACGACGTGGCCAGGCTCGTCGGCGTGCCGAACACGCTTGCGCAGGACCCGGAAGTCGCCGCGGCCCGGACGGTGATCGAGCGCCTGCGAGCGAAGGTCGCCGGCCGCGAGGCCTACATCTGGCAGCCCGGCGTCAAGGGATTGTCGACCGCGCTGTTTGCCGCCGAGCTGGGGATGAAGCCGGTCCTGTTCGGAATGAGCTACTACCTCGAGGAGCAGCTCCGGCCCACGGTCGAGATCCTGATCGAGCGCGGCCTCGATCCCGAGCTGGTCATGGTCGGAAAGTACGCCTTGCTCGAGGAAGCCGCGGCACGGCCGGAGGCCGAGCGACCCCTGATCTTCATGCCGAAGAAGTTCTGGCTGGGCGACGGCTGCGCCAACGTCACGTTCAACTTCTTCTCCGACTCGCTCATGGGGCTGCGCGGCATCGAGACCCTGGCCGCCGAGATGGACAATGCCCTGGCCACGGTGGGCGAAAAGGACTATCGGCTATTCAATCGCTACATCGAAACCATCTACAAGTCGACCGACTGGGACGTGCCCCGAAGTGAGGCGATCGCGGGAATCGACAGCGAGGATGTCAAATGGAAACGATGGAATCAGCAATGACACCGGGCGCGTCGAGCCACGCGACTGGGTTCCCGGCTGCGTGCCCCGAGCGCGACTGGAGCAGGGCCTATACCCGATGTTCGCTGTTCGGCGCCGCCCTGGTCGGTACCGAGGTCTACGACTCGAACATCTGCCCCCACGGGCCGCAGGGCTGCCTGCACGTCGTCCGCGACGCCACCGCGCAGCAGAACCGCGAGACCGACTATGCGCAGTCCGGGATGACCTCGCGGGACGTGATCTTTGGCGGGAAGGATACGCTCATCGCGGCGTTTCTCGAGACCATGGGAGAGTACAGCCAGGCGGGACCCAAGATCTCCATCAGTACCTGCGCGCCGGAGATCATCGGCGACGACCTCGAGGACGTGGTCTCGCGCATCAACCCGAAGCTGCCGGTGATCGCGGTGCACGGCGGGTTCCAGGGTGACCAGTACTACGGCCTCAACCAGACGCTGTTGAAGCTCGTCGAGCGGTTCGCCGACAAGCAAGCCCCCGTCGAGCCCGGCCTGGTGAACCTGGTCGGCAACATCGGGGGAGCCCGGGGGTGGCGCGCCGACGCCAGGGAGATGGCGCGCGTGCTGTCGGCGCTCGGTCTCACCGTCAACCACCTGGTCTGTGATGGGACGCTGGACAACGTGCGCCGGGCCAGCCATGCCGAGGCCACGTTACTGGTCACGCCCGAGATCGGCGGACCGGCGGCGGACTACCTGCAGCGGACCTGCAATCGGCCCGTACTGTCCTCGACGCTCGGCCTGCCTCTGGGCCTGCGCGGGACCGAGCACTGGCTGCGGGCGGTCGCCGCCGGCTTGTCAGTGGCTCCCGGGCGGCTCGACGCCCTGCTCGCCGACGAGGAAGAAGAGGTCCGCGTGCGGCTCAAGGTCGGGCTCAACAACCTCGTGTTCACCGAGAAGGCGCTGCAGCTCAAGCGCCTGCCGGTCTCGGTGGTCGCCGAAGGAGTCTCGGCGTTGAGCTGGGCGCGCTTCCTCTCCGAAGAGCTCGAGATGATTCCGTGTGTGATCGGGCTCCGCACGCCGGTCGACCGCGACCAGCTTCACCCCGATCTCGCCCGATGGCTGGACGCGTCGGACAGCCGTGCGGTGCTCGTGCAGCCGTCGCTCGAGTCGGTGCAGGAAGCGCACGCGCACTTCCGCCCGCACCTCGTGCTCGGGTCCAGCCTCGAAGCCGACATCGTGCGCGAGCTCGGGCTGCGCGCCTTCGTACACATCGTCCATCCCAACACACAGTACGTGACCATCATCGAGGAGCCGCACCTGGGGTACCGCGGGATGCTCCACGCCTGTGAAGCGATTCTGAACGCCACGTGAAAGGAGGGTAGCCATGGAGCCGCTGCGCCCGGATGTGCGGGACCAGATCGACCCCGCTCTGAAGGCCAAGATCGAACGCTCGGAGCCGCTCACGCCCGAGGAGATTCTCGCGGTGAAGGTCATCTGCGACCTCGGTGACACCTGCGGTTGCGACGACGATCACCATCGCAGAGACCTGAATCAAAGCAAAGGTCGGAAGCGAATCACGTTCTGTCGCTGAAACGCAAGGGTTCGGTTCCGCGACCTGGAAAGGAGCTGGCAATGGACACGAGTGCATGGTGGGCAGGTTGCGGCAGCATGTTCTGCTGGATCGTTCTGCCGCTGTTCTTGTTCTGCATGATCGGCATGGCCGCCATGATGTTCCGGCGGAGAGGGTGGATGGGAATGCGCCACGGGATCGGCGGCTCGCCGGACCGGGCGCGAGAGACGCCGCGGCAGATCCTCGATCGCCGGTTCGCGAGCGGTGAGCTCACGCGCGAGGAGTACCAGACCATGTTGCGCGATCTCGAAGGGGTGACTCCATGACCGCGACATCGAAGAACGCCGAGCCCTCGCCCAAGAAGATCGCCATCTACGGCAAGGGCGGCATCGGCAAGTCCACGACAGCGAGCAACGTCGCCGCGGCCATGGCCGTGCTCGGCAAGCGGGTCATGCTCGTCGGCTGCGATCCCAAGCAAGACAGCACCATGAATCTGAACCATGGGGTGCAGATGCCATCGGTCCTGGAGCGCATCTTCGAACGCGGTGCCAAGGGACTGAGGATCGAGGACGTCTGCATCGAGGGACCCGGGGGCATCATCCTGGTCGAATCGGGCGGCCCCGAGCCGGGCGTGGGCTGCGCGGGTCGAGGCGTGATGACCGCGCTGCAAGCGCTCGATGAGCTCGGGGTCGTCAAGCACTTCGGCATCGACGTGATCCTCTATGACGTCCTCGGTGACGTGGTGTGCGGCGGCTTCGCCATGCCCCTCCGCAAGGGCTACGCCCAGGAGATCTACCTCGTGACCTCCGGCGAGCTCATGGCGCTGTACGCGGCCAACAACATCAGCAAGGCCATCGAGCGCCTGTCGGCCACCTCGCCGCGGCTGGGACTGGGCGGGCTCATCCTCAACGGACGGAGCGTGAAGAGCGAGGTCGAGATCGTCAACGAGTTCGCCGAGCAGCTCCACACCCGGGTCGTCGCGCATATCCCTCGCGATCGACTGATTCAACAATGCGAGGCCCGCAACTCGACCGTGCCCTTCGATGAGCCCGACTCTGCGCTGGGACGCGTGTACGCCGGGCTGGCCACCTTGATGCTCGAGAACCAGGATCTGCGGATCCCGCATCCGCTGTCACGTCGGGAGCTGCTCGACGTCCTCGCGCACCATGCCTCGGTCGACGGCGCATCCGATCGGCTCGCGGAGGCGGCAGCGTCATGATCGGCGAGGTCACACCGGCACTGCAGGCCAAGGTGAGGACGCATCCCTGTTACTCGGAGGAGGCGCACCACCACTATGCGCGAATGCACGCTGCGGTCGCGCCTGGCTGCAATATCCAGTGCAACTATTGCAACCGCAAGTACGACTGCGTCAACGAATCGCGCCCGGGCGTCGTCTCCCAGCTGCTGACGCCAGATCAGGCAGCGATGAAGGTGGCTGCCGTCGCCTCCAGGATCCCGCAGCTGTCGGTGCTGGGCATCGCGGGGCCGGGCGACGCGCTGGCGAACGCCGAGAACACCTTCGAGACCCTGCGCCTGGTGCGGCTGCGGATGCCGGACATCCTGCCGTGCCTGGCGACCAACGGGCTGGCGCTGCCGGAGAACGTCGACCGGATCGTCGACGCCGGCGTCGAGCACGTCACGATCACGATCAACGCGCTGGACCCGGAGGTGGGCGCCCGGATCTACGCCTGGGTCCGGTACGGGGGCCGGCGCCTGCGGGGCGCCGAAGGGGCACGGATCCTGATCGAGCGCCAGCTGCTCGGTCTGCAGATGCTCGCCGACCGCGGCGTCTTGACGAAGGTGAACTCGGTCCTGGTTCCCGGCGTCAACGACCAGGACCTCGTCGAGGTCAACCGAGAGGTCAAGGCGCGCGGTGCGTTCCTGCACAACATCATGCCGCTGCTCTCGGCACCCGAGTACGGCACGATCTTCGGCAAAGCCGGGCAGCGCCCTCCGACGGCACGTGAGCTCGAGAGGGTGCAGGACGCCTGCGCCGGCGGTGCGAACCTCATGCGGCACTGCCGCCAGTGCCGCGCCGATGCGGTGGGCCTGCTGTGCGACGACCGCTGCGGCGAGTTCACCCTCGACCAGGTGGAGCGCATGCCGGTCCTTTACAACATCGACACTCGCCGCGCCTTTCATCGGAGGGTGGAAGTGGACCGCGAGGCGCAGCGGGTCGCCGCGCAGACCGCCACGACCGCCGTGGCGGCGCAGGCGGGGCCCGATCTGAAGCTACGGGCCGCGATCGCCACGCGCGGTACCGGCAGGATCAACCAGCACTTCGGCCACGCGAAGGAGTTCAGCATCTACCAGCTGGCCGCCCGCGGCGCCG
>JBGQCL010000322.1:0-13933 GCA_041495365.1 Kofleriaceae bacterium
CATCTGCAGCCCGAGCAAGTTCTGCTCGATGCCCTTGGCGCGGAAGCTCGCGGTGGTCGGGTTGGTCCCGGCGCTGATAGCCCCCGGTGTTCGTGTGCCGGCCGTGACCTTGATCAAGGTGGCCGGCTTGGTGAGCCCGGCGCCGTCGAGCGCCGAGCCGATGGTCTTGGCGAGATCGCCGTCGAGAAGTCCCATGTCAATCCTCCGGCCATCCGAGGCTGTACTGCCGTCGCGCAGCGAACGCCGAGCACTTCAACCCCGGCGATCCGAACGACCCATCGTCGCTCGGCATCGCCAGGTACCGACCGACCTTGCGCTGGACGATCGGCGGCAGCAGCGTCGCGGTTCCGGTCCGCGCCGAGGTCGGAGCGAAGTAGCTCACCGACACACCGCCACCGCCGCTCGCCGACGAGATGTTCGAGCCCTGATCCAGCTTGTTCGGCAGATCCGGCGACGCCGCGATCATCACCGCCAGCTCGAACGACGCCTCGACGATCGCATTAGGGATCGTCGTCGGGTCCACGCCCTCGATGCCAGACCGTGGCCACTGCCGAGACGTCGGGTTTCCGTTCAGCGTCCCGGTCGCGGTGCCCTGCCACGCCAGGCTGTCGATGAAGTCGTCGGCGCTGACCAGCGTTCGGCCCTTGTCGTCATCGGACAGCTCGAGCCATGCCGTGTAGTTTGGCGCGAACCGAGCGCCAACGTAGTTCTTGGCGTCATCGAGAGAACTCATATGTATCCTCCGACGGCGGTAGGCCGCTGTATTCGTAAGCTTCTGGATCAGGAGCCACGCCGTCGATGTGCACGTGGCCTTCCGCGACCGCCAGATCGGACAGCGCGAGCGCGGTCGATGACCCGGCGGCCGTGCCGACCGCCGCCACCCAGGACTCACCGATGGCAAGCGCCGTGGAGCTCCCGGTCGCGAAACCAGGCGCCCACACGAGCGATGCGCCGACAGCGCCGGCCGCCGACGTGCCGGCCGCGGATCCGGCGCCGACACTGCCGACAACCGATCCGCCGACTGCGGTCGCTGTACCCACCCCCGCGGCCGAACCGACGCCGGATGCGAGACCGGCACCAGCCGCTGCGGCCGTACTGACCGCCGCCGAGGCGCCCACAGCCGCCGCCAGCGCGGCACCCACCGCGATCGTGGAGCCAATGCCGGCCGCCGACCCAGCCCCCGCGACCAATGACCGACCCACCGCCGCAGCCGTGGACGTCCCCGTTGCCAGCCCGGTCCCAGATCCGGAGGCGACCGACGCGCCCACCCCGGCCGCTGTCGCAATACCGGCGGCGGATCCGGTGCCAGCTCCGAGCGCTGCGCCAGCTGCCACGGCCGTCGAGGTCCCCGCTGCCGTACCTGCGCTGGCAGCCGTAGCGGCGCTGGTCGCCGTCGCCGTCGCGGCTCCCGCAGCTGTACCCGTTCCAGCCGCGAGCGCAGCCCCTGTAGCCGACGCTGTACCGACCCCGGCCGCGGAACCTGCGCCTGCAGCCAGCGCCGCGCCCACGGCGCTCGCGGTCGCGCTACCGGCCGCGGTGCCGGCTCCGGACGTGGACGCTGCGCTCGCTGCGGTAGCCGTCGCCGTGCCGGCCGCGGTCCCAGCCCCGGCCGCGATGGCAGCGCCGGCGCCCACGGCCGCGCCGGTTCCGCTCGACGCGCCGACGCCAACCGCCAGCGCCGCGCCAACCGCAGCCGCCGCGCCCGTACCCGCCGCCGTGCCGTCCGCCGCCGCGAGCGCCGCTCCGATACCTGCCGCGGTCCCGGCGCCCGCTGCCGTGCCGTCCCCCGTGAGCACCGTTGCTGCGCTCGCAACTGCCGTGCTCGTACCCGCCGCGGTCCCGGTTCCGGCCACGAGCGAGGCGCCCGCGCCCGTGGCCGTCGCCGTCCCAGCGGCCGTGCCTGCGCCCGCCGCCGTGCTCGCCCCCGTCGCAGCGGCCGTGCTCGTGCCCGCCGCAGCGCCCGCGATCGTCTCCAGGACGAGCAACCAATCCGCGTCGCCCGCGCTGTTGTTGCCGGTCGTGGTGAACGCGTGCGTACCCGTGTTGGCGAACGCACCGATCGTCGTGAATGCAGCGTTGGCCGGATCGAACCACCGCGCCTGCATCGTCGCCGACAGCTTCGTCATGTCGACGGTCACCGATCCGGTGTGGTCCGGCGGTAGATACGCGAGCAGCAGATCGCCCTCGGGCGTCGCCGCCGCCGTGACGTACGTCGTCGACTGCGGGCTCGCCGTGCCGCCACCCGCGGTGATCAGCGTCCCGATGCTGCCAAGCCCCGACGGCACTAGCCGGTGCCAGGGCCGCGCGTTCCAGAACGCGAACTGGCGCTGCGCGTCAAGCGTGCCCTGCGTTGCGAGCAGCGTCGTGTAGTCGGTGCCCGGGGTGCCGTCGTCGAAGCGCCAGATCTGCTCCTCGCCGAAGAGCCCGCCTGCGATTGACGAGAGAAAGCCCCAGTACATGTACTTGCGGTACGGGACCGATCCGCCGAATAGATCGTTCTCGTAGAAATACTCGATGACCATCGCTGGGCTCGTCGGCGAGTGCGCGTACGCGCGCCGCGTGGTCTCGGCCACCTCCTCTCCGTTGTAGGACCCGTTGATATCGAACGATCCGGCGGTCAACGCGGTATCGGTCGCGATCGAGACGCGATCCCAGTGCGCGGTATAGAACAGCGACTGCTGGCCCGACACCGACTTGAGGCCCGCCATGAGACTCTCGACGGCCGCTTTCTGCGACGTGTCGAGCGTCTGGCTGCCAGATCCGTAGTCGCCGCCCATCACCCAGACGATGTGGGGATACGCCTTCCAGCGATCGGCGAGCCAAGCGCCGTAGTTCCACATTTTCGACTTCGTCGCGTTCGCCCATGACTGGCCCGTGAATCCGCCAGCTCCGGTCACGGCGTCCCACGCGACCATCTCCGACATCCAGCCTTCGTCATTGGCGTGGAAGCCGAGATAGCCCGGCCACACGAACACCGCGACGTTGTGGGCAAGGCACGCGTCGAGGATCGTCTCGCACGCCTGCCAGTACGTGCTGTTGGGGAAGGTCGGATCCGGCGCCTGCGTGCCGATGCTGCTGTAGTTGTCGCTGGCGAACTGGCCCTGTGTGCCGCTCGCGCCAGTCGTACCGTTCGGCGAGCCGGTATACGTCGCGCCGTCGAGCCGCTTGGTGAACGGCAGGTTTCCGCCGCGCTCCTTCGGCGGCTTCACCGTCGTGTAGTGGTGCTCGATCGCGTTGCCGGAGACCGCATTGAAGCCCTGGCCGGTGATCGTGGCGAGGAACGTGTTGACGTCGGCGAGGGGGATGTCGACGAACAGCGACCAGGTGGTATCGCCGCAGATCAGGAACGGCGTGCCGTCGTTCTTCTTGAGGTAGCGACCTCCCGACTCGATCGTCAGCGGGAAGATCGATCCGGTTCCGGCCACCGCGGCAGCCGTGGCAACGCCGGCCGCAGAGCCAACGCCAGCAGCGATCGATGCGCCGACCCCCACGGCCGCCCCCGTCCCAGCGGCAGTTCCCGCGCCAGAGCTGGATGCGGAGACCGCCAGCGCTGTGGAGGTCCCAGCAGCGGTGCCGACGCCTGTGCCGCTGGCGATCGTCCAGCGCGGCGTGACCGTGTAGCCATCGAGCGCGGTCGCCCCCGCGTACACGCGGAAATCGTAGAAGTCTCCGTTGGCCGCGGGGCTCTGCGCCTGCAGGCACCAGGCGAGCTCGGTGTAGTTGTCGAGGACGATGTCGATCGAGTCGGCGCCGTTCTCGTCGTCCCAGATCCGCCCCGTCGTGAAGCTCTTACCGCCCGGCACCGAGAGGCGCGCGGTCGTGGCCTCGCCGCTCGCCGCAATGTTCGACGACGTCGAGACGAACACCTCGTTGGTGATAGCTGCGGTGTGCTCGCGCAGCCGCACGACCACGCCGCCCGCCGAAGCCGCCGCGCTTGCCGTATACGACCAGGTCGGCGACTGGGATCCCGATCCCGCGGTGACTGCCGCGAGCGTATCGACGCTGTGCCTGTGATCGTTGCCCGTGGTGACCGCTGTCGCGGCTTGGTTGGTGATCGCCCCGAACGTGATGCCCGATGCCGTGAGGCTCTGCGCGGACTGCGTGGCGGTGTCGACCCGCTGTCCGGTCGCGACCAGCGTCGCGTCCCCCGTGTGCCAGTCGAGGGCGCCGAAGGTCATCGAGATGCCGGTGTGCGCTCCGCTGTCGGCCGCGCCCTGGCCGTCGACAACCCACGATCCAGAGTCGGACTTGGTCCACCGAGCGATCGTGCCGCGACAGGTGTTGCCGTTCGTGATGCTGACCGTGAGCGTGCCCGATTCGGTGCCGTCGGCGATCTTGCCGAACACCGTCATGCGGCGCGGGCCGGTGTCGACACCGAAGCTGCCATCTGTGCTTGCGCCCGTGGCGTGGAGCGTCCAGCCCGATGGAGTCGTCGGCGTCTCGCTGTTGGTGGCGCCGCTCGACACGTGGCAGGTGAGATACTGCCCGGCCGTGATGCCGGCCGGGTAGCTCGGGGCCACGGTCGTCGATCCGTTCGCGCCAGTCCCGATCGCGCCGAACGTGACGGTGCCGAAGAACTCGGCGGTGGTACTGCCTACCGGAACGTCGACGTACCCGCCGCTGCCGTTCTTCTGAGACCGCAGCTTGTACGCGATCGACGCCGGATCCCCGGTGGCCGCGAGCTGCTGGCGCAGGACAAAGTTCGTCGTCAGCGGCTTCGTGAGATTCGAGCTCTCCCCAACTGCCCCGGTCATCGCCGACTCGGATCCGTCGTCGAGGTAGAATCGGAACGCGCCCTGATCTATCGTCGCGGACGTACCCTCAAGGAAGGCGCCGACGGCGCTCGCGTGCGTGTCGCCGCCCGTCGTCGCGGTGAACGTGGCCGCGACGTTACCCGTCGCTGTGATCCGCTCGTCCTCGGGCCGCCCGAGGCAGGTCGCCGTGCTCCACACGCCTGTGCGCGATGTGAACCCGGTGCCCGCGTTCGGCGTCGTGCTCCCCGAGGTGTCGATGCAAAATCCCCAGACGAGAGCAGGCTGTGAGGTCGCGTTGGCGACGCCCGAGCTGACCGCATCGGTGCCGGTTCCGGGCGCGTCGTTCTCGGCGCGTGCCCCGTTGAGGAACGGAGTCGTCGTCGCGATTCCTGAATACTCGGCAACGTAGATCGCGCGAAAGCGTGTCCCGCCCGAGAAGGTCGCCGTGAACGTCGTCGCGCCGCCCTTGCAGTTCGGCGCGTACCACCAGGCGCAGCGCTGGGAGTTGGCCGTAACGAGATCGGTGCCGATCTGAGAAAACGTATTGCTCGACCCGCCGCCGCCCAGGCTATCCGAGAGCGCGATGCTCGTGGTGTCGAGCGAATCGCCCGTGACCGCGAACACGAGCAGGTTGCCCGCCGTCGGCGTGAGCGTGACGGTGATCGTCGCCGCGCTCGCGGCGTTGTCGTTCGCGTTCTGCTGGACGAATGCGTAGGTCATCGCGGACCCGCCGAGCGGGGCGTGTTCCTAGATGCTGTGTATTATCGATTACTTACTCAGTCCTCTGTGCAGGCGGTCGCTGTCGTCAACTGCGGCGTCACCCCGTTGGCCACGCTGATCGTCGGCGAGATCGCACCGGAGTAGAGGAGCTTGCCGGTGCCGCTCGTCGCCGCGCCCACCTCGAAGAAGTTCGCGGTGCCTCCGGCACCGGCTGTCATCGGGCCGAAACTCACCGTCGCCGCGGGCGAGACGCTGTTGGTGGTCACGGTGAACCCGCCGCTCGAGCGCGCGACCGCGACGCGGGCATACCCGGTGTAGCTGATCTCGCTGGTCGTCTGGGTTCCGGTCTCGCCGGGATCCGCGGTGTGCAAACTAAAGAACAGCGAGCCAGCGGTGGTCGAGCCGACGATCCCGGTTGCGTCTCCGATCGTCGCGATCGTGGTGTTGTTGAAGATCAGCTTGAGGAGGTCATTCTCGAAGGTATCGCCCTTGCTCACGACAGTTGCCTTTCCCGACGGAGCACTTCCGCCGCGATCATGTCTCGGGCGAGGAACCAGTCCTCGCGGTGGATGAACTGCACGGATTGAAAGCTCGGCTGACCGTTGCGCGCGGTTCCGGCGGCGCGATCGCAGTACTCGAAGAACGTGCCGATCTCGCGCCGCGCGTCGACGCTGATCTCGTGCAGGAACGAGAGCGTCGGAAACACGCAGCCGACGTCATCGAACGGCACGACCTGCTGCGCGGTCAGGATCTTGCCGTCGACCATGTCGACGACGAAGCGGACGAGCGCCTCGTAGGTCAGGCGCTGGACGCGCCAATCGGTCGGGCCGACGACGCGCCGCGCGAGGCGCATGTCCTCGAAGCGCATCGGGCCGATGTAGCCGGTGACGATCATGCCAGCATCGTCACGTCGACGAGGTGAGCGGGGCGAGATGGGGCGCGGCGAGTGTCGGAGGAGCGTGGTAGGGTGCCGCCGTGCCTGAAGTCACCCCGGCTCTCAACCTCGAGCTACACCGTCAGTGCGAAGTCCGGCGTCCGTCACCCGCCGCCGCGCTCACGATCGACGGACGGATCGTCCACAAGCCGGCCGGCTACTACTTCGACGTGGTCTGGATCAAGAACGACATCGCTCGCACGGGTCGGCAAGTAACCTCGGCGGATGGCGAGGTGTGGACCATCGCGGAGACCTGGGGCGCCAAGCCGATGGCCGGCACGCGGTGGTCGTTCCGCTGAGCGTCGGGGTGGCGTGGTAGGCTCCTCGGGATGCCCAGCTACGCCTGCCCGAACCATGGATGCCAGAAGCGCGATCCCGTCACCGCAGAGACCGCGCCAACCTGCTACACGTGCGGCGAGGCGATGACGGCGGCGTTCATGGCGCCACTCGTCGCCTTTGGTACCATCGAGTTCGGAATCGCTCCACCTGCCGGCACCGAAGTCTGCGCCTGTGCCTATGCGCCGGGCCCAGCGTGCACGCTACCGGACTGCGCGCGCAAGGCCACCGAGCGCGACCGGGCTGCACCACCGGAGAAATTCGAGCGCGAGACCCCAATCCGGCCGTTGTACATCAGCCTCCACGACCGAGTCCCCGGAGAGCGCAACCCCCGGCCATGCGCCGAGCTCACCTACCCGGGCTACCGCCGCCAGCGCGTCGACCGTCGCAGAGACGGCCAGTGGCCCGAGCAGATCACGCTCGACTTCCCTCAGGGGACAGCTACCTGCTGGGCCCGATTCTTCGGTGTCAGCCACAGCGCGGATGGCCCGGTGCTGTGGCTCCACGAGATCCATCCGCACATCTACATCGACGCCGCTAGCAGCACAACGCCGATCCTGACCCTGTCGAACATCGACGAGATCGTGACCCCGGAATCGTGACCCCGATGGTAGGCTCCTCGGGATGACGATCACCGAGATGTTCTTTAGCCTCCACGTCGACCACCCGGGCGAGGTCGGAGGTCCGCCCGCGAACGAGCTCAACTACCCGGAGTACGCGCGCGTCGCGGTGACACGCTCTGCGCGTGGCTGGACTGAGGGGCCGCTCACCTTCCCGCCAATGCGCCACGGCGATCTCACGCTCGTCGCCAAGTACGTTGCTGTCTCGTCTCGTGCCAACGATCTGTTGTTCTCGGGCACGCTGTATCCGCACATCACCGTGAGCAAAGGGGTCACGCCGCAAGTGCGCGACATAGCCATCGAGGAACTGGCGGCGATGATCGAGGATGAGCTCAAGCGTGCGCCGATGCCTGCCCCCGACCGCGCAGCCCTGCAGGCGATCCGCGGCGTGATCGCCGACGCCGTCGGGCACCCGGCGCGCGGCGCCGCGCTGAGGGCGATCGATCGGCTGGGGAGTCGATGAGCCCCGACCAGCTGACGGTGCGCACGCTGATCGATCGGCTGCAGCAGTTCGTGGCCGAGTATCCGGCGGTCGGCGACATGCCGGTAGAGCTCTGCGATACCGACTACTTCATGACGCCGTGCACGTCCGTGCAGATCGGCCCCTTGTCGATCGTGCTCTCGGAGGAAGCGCAGCAGTGGGCGCCGTGCGCGTGCGGGGAAGACGTTACAGAGCACGAACCACCAGGCGGACGCTGCACGCGCGACGGCTGCCGGTGCAGCAAGTTCGGTGCGCTCTGCGGTCGGCCTGTCCACGGCGGGAACTGCATCCTGCCGATGGGCCACGCCGACGACGCGTCATCGCCATGCTCGCGCGAAGCGCCACGGCCGAGCGTCGCATGAACGGGACGCAGCGCACGCCGAGCTGATAACGACAAACGACTACTACCGCCGGATCGACCGCCTGCAGCTGACCGCGCTCGAAGAATGCGCGTTGCTCGTGAAGCGCCCAGGCAAGAGCTCCGAGGAGGCCGAGGCCGCATGGGACGAGTCGACCGAGCTGCGCCTCGCCGTCAACCGCTGAGCGCGCTCACCGCCAGAGCGCGCCGCACAGGATCGCCAGGATCGTCGCGACGACGACCGCGGCGGGGATGAGCCAGACGATGCCGAGGCCGCGCGGCTGGTAACGGGGCATGCCCGGCTCGCGCTCCTCACCCACGGCCACCACCCTGCGCCCTGAGGTCATCCACTGGCACATCCACCTCACCGGCCCCGGGATCCGGCGGCGTCGCGCCCGGCGGACGCCCACCCGTCCGAGCGCCCAGCATCCCCATCATGGCCGGATCCGGCTCGGGGGCATCCGGCAGGCCCAGCCAATCGCGCACCACGGAGATCGCTTCATCGTCCGGCTGAAGCCCGGCCTGCGACATGTAAAGCAGCGCCTGGCAGACCTTCGTGACGTCGTTGCGATCGACCGGCTCGGCGACGAGCGTCGGCGTGCACGTGTCCGGATCGAGGCCATTCAGCGCAACGAGCGGCCGGGCGAGATCGCGCGTCCCGCTGGACGCGATCTCGGTGAGCGCCGAGTCGAGGCTCGCTGCCAGCATGGACGTCTTGTCCGCATGCATCGCTTGGCTGCCCTTGGTGCCGGCGCCCATCATCACGAACTCGATGCCGAACACGCGAGCGATCTCGAGCTGGATCCGGCCGATCACCTTGTCGAGCTCGGCCAGGCCGCGGGCGTTGCCCTGGAGCAGGTCGAAGCCCCATTTCTGGACCGCACTGACAGCCGAGCTGGCGTCGTTGTTGCGGTACGTGCTGCTATCGAGGAGCAGCCACTGCAACTTCTCGGGGCTCTTGATGATGCCCTCGAGCTGCGCGCGGATGCTCTGGGTGCGGTCCGCGAGGAAGGAATTGATCTTCGCCTTGTCGGTGCCGATCGTCGGCTCGGCGCCCGCAGTCTTCCTCAACTCCTCGAGCGGTGCCCTTCCGATCGGCATGCCGCGCACGTCACTCTCGTACGCGAGCCCCTCAAGACCCTCGAGTACACCGAGCCGACGCACGAGCTCGATCACGTGGCGCATCAGGCCGACGCCGTCGGGCTGATCGGTCAGCGTGTCGTCCCAGCTGTACCAGAGCCGGTTCCGCGGGATCACGAAGTCGTTGCCGACCCGGGTCAGCTGCGCGACGGCCTGCCACGACATTTGCTCACTGGGCTTGTCCCAGCGCTGGATCGTGTGCGGCGGGCGGTGGCCCAGATCCGCGAACACGATCATCCCGTCGTCCCGACGCTTGATGCTCCATTCATGGAGCGCGAATCCGTTGGCCTGGAACATCGACTGCTTGCGGACGCAGGCCTGCCAGGGTCGATCGAGCTGCGCGGTGAGCAGCCCCTGCGTGACGATGTCTACGGCACGCTCCGCGTCGCGCCCGCCGCGCGGGTTCGGCTCGGCGCGCCACTCGGCGCTCGCGAGGAGGTTGCTCCGGTAGCGCAGGCCGGTCGCGACGATCGCGGTGTGGTGCGCGTTGGAGAAGTGCCGCCACTTGTTGAGCCCGACGAGCTGCGGGTTGCGCTCGTCAGTAACGAGCCAGCCGCCGTAGGCTTGGACCCCGTCGCCGCCGTTGGGCGCGGTCAGTGGGGCAGCGGGACGCGAGGCGCCGAACAACGACGAGAGCGCCTTGCTGACGCCGGAGTACCAGGCCACGAGGCGAGGATGGCCGGTACGGGGAGGACGGGGCGATACGCGGGGTTAGGGGGTGGGTGATGCGCGAGGTCGGCCTACGCGTGACCCCATGCATGCGGGCGATCGGTGAGGCAGTCGAGCCACCGATCGAACTCAGTCGCGTCGAGCTTCCCATCAGGCGTGCGGCACGATGCCGCCAAGGGGCGCCACAGCGCGCGGTCGTCTCGCAGTGCGCCCGCGGTGATCCCGGGCCGCACCTCGAACGCGAGCCAGACGCGCCAGCCGGTGCTCATCCGCGCTCCGGGATCATGACCCAGCAGATCCCGATCTGCATCGCTACGAGCGCCCATGACGCCCATGTTCCCGAGATGATCGCCAGACCGATCATGAACACGACTGCACACCCACTGACGGCAATGCGGATCCTTACCTGCCTCGCCATCTCGCGGGACTCATCGGAGATCGTCAGCATCGCTATGCCCACGCCGCCGAGCTATCGAGGACACCGATGCGGACGAGCCGGCGTCTCATCTCGTAGCGACAGATATCATGGTAGGTCGGCAAATGGTTGCAGAGCGATCGAGCCGCTTGGTGTAGTCGGCGAGCATCGTCGTGTTGGCTCATCCCCCCCCACCCTACCACGTCACCCGTCGAAGATGTACTGCTCCTCGCCGTCCGTCCGCTCCACGACCTCGACGGCGCCCGCCTCGTCACTGCCCCCGCCGCGGAATCCGCCGTGAGCATCGGCGGCCACCGGCAGCGCCACGATCGCCGAGAACGCTCTGCTGATGGCGTCCACGATGTCGTCGTGCTCGCCGTACGGGAAGTCCACAAGCTCCTGCCTCGCGGTCTCGCAGCCCGGGTGCCGAACGATGAAGAAGTTTAGCGACTCAGCCTGGCCCGACACCGGCTTGGCGCGAGTGACCTTGTCTTTGGCCTCGGGAGTCGACCTCACATAGCGGCCGACCGCGCACTCGCGCTTGACGTAGTCGGCGTACAGCTTGCCGGTGCCCGGATCTTCTGGGATCGACCAGTCGATCACGCGCTCGTCGGCGGCGTGCTGATCGCGGATGAACCTCTCGACCTCGCCAGGCGTTCCGCGCTTCGTCGCGGTGTGCCACAGGTAGATGCCCTTGGACACAGGACCGCGAGCGAGCCGCGCCGACGCCGACGGATCGGCCTTGGGCGATGCGCCACCGCCGCCAAAGTCCCATCCGCGCACGCCAGCCCCCACGTCAGCGGGCACCTCATGCGGCTCGATGATCGGCAGCCACTCGATCTTGAACCACGAGCCGGACATCTCGAGGGGCCACTGATCGAACTGCGCTGCGACGGCATCGCTGCCGCCGGTGAGCATCATCTGCGCTTCGTCGCGCGCAACTTTGTCCTCCGGGAAGCGGATCGGATCAGCCAGATCTCCGATCTCGGTGCGCGGGTCCACGTAGCCGATCGAGCTCGGCCGCCAGTGCTCGCTCTTGCGCGCCGGGTGCGCCGCGCCCTTGTACCGCATCTCGATCAGCAGGTGCTCGTAGCCAAGCGCCGGATTCTTGAGGATCACGCCGCTGATGTCGTGCAGGTGGATCCGCTGCATCACGCCGATCGTGGCGCTCGCGAGCACCGCCCGATCGTCCTCAGGATCTTGCTCGAGCTCCATGCCGTGGACGTCGCGGACCCAGAACGGTACGCGGATCTTGACGTTGCCGCCGGCGTTGCGCACGCGGGTCGGCAGCGTGTGAGCGAACCACCTCGTGGCCATTCTAAGCGCCGCCTCGCTATCGCCGTCCTTGACCGGGTGCGGATCGTCGAAGATCAGCCGGTCGGCGCGAAAGCCGGTACCCTGGCCCTGAACCGAGCTTGATCGTCGCCAGCCGCCCTTGTTGTTCTTGTAGTAGCTCTTGGCGTTGGAGTCGGTGAGGATGCTCAGTCGATCGCCCCAGAACCGTCGGTAGACCTCGCTCTCGATCACGGTGCGGCAGTCGTTGTTCTGGTCCTCGGAGAGCTCGGCCGAGTAAGACCAGCTCATGTAACGCAGGTCCGGCCGATCCCGCGGCCCCCATTCCCAGGCAGGCCACATCACATTCACGAGCCTCGATTTGGTGAAGCCCGGCGGGACGTTGATCAGCAGACGCGTCATGCGCCCGTCGGTAATAGCCTCGAGATGATCGCAGATCGTCTCCTGTACCCATGTCCTCACGAACGGCTGCCCCGTGCTGTCGAGCACCGGCCACATCAGCTCGACAAAGTCGATCAGGTGCATCTCGGCGCGGTGCTTGGCGTCCCGTATACGAGTCACGCGTGGATGCGCGAGCAGCATCGCGAGCTCGGTCGGGTAGACCGTCGCCTGCGCGGCGATACCGCCGGGATCGAGCGGTGCGCAGGCGAGCATCGCCGTGACCACGAGCAGCAGCAGGTTCGCCGCGGGACGGATCGCGCGCATCAGTTGCCTCCGTCGTCGGCAAGCCGAGCCAACGCGATTTGCTCGTCGAAGTCACGCCAGTATGCGCGCTCTCGCACGATGTGGAGCCATTCGACGTCTACGCAGTCGGCCGCGTCGGCGATCACCATGCGCGCGCGCTCGACGTCGAGCATGTCGTCGAGGCTCAACCGTCCCGCGCGGAGGTCTGCGCGGAGTTCCTGGGCGACGATTCGCCACGCCTCGCGCAGCAATTCTGGATGCTCCGACCACGGCGCATCACCGGCTGCTTGCGACAACGCTCGCGCCAGTTCGTCGGGATCACGAGGTCGATCGGGTGGCAGATCGGCATAAAACATCAGTTGCCTCCCGGCTTGGGCTCGTCAGTCGTCGGCTCGACAACCTCTGCGTCCTCGATGCCCTCGTCCTCCGACGCCGCGTCCGCCGCGGGCAGCGCAAGCCGCCCCTCCGCCTTGGCGCGTTCGATTCCAGCGAGCACGATGCGCAGGGCAGCGAGCTCGGGCTCGTTGAGCGCCGCGAGAATCGCATCCAGCTGCAGCGCGAGCTCCGGGCTCGCCCCGTGCGTGACCTCGAGCTTCTTGGGCGCGTGGAGCCCGATGATCTTGGAGAGCTCACGCAGCGCTGCAACCGAGGCGAGCGGAGCCGCCTCCTCTTGCGCGTCCGCGATCCGCTGCAGCTGCGCGCACATCTCGGCGCGCTTGGTTGGGAGCTCCCGCTCGAACTGCTCTGACATGTGGATCTTGGCGTCGCGGATCGAGACCTCGGCGCTCGACATGCTGCAGACGAACTCCTTCATGATGGCATCACGCACCCGCGTATACCTGCCCTCGGTGGGACGCTTCGCCTCGATGTCAGCGCGCAACGCTTCGAGCGCAAAAGCGCACCGCTGAATGCTGACCGCCTGCGCGATCGACCGCGCAGGATTCGGGACGCGGTAACCGCCTCCGATGATCGTGGGCTTGGGTCTGGGCGGCATCAGTCCTCGTCGGGCGGCAGCCAGTTGCAGCACTCGCGTGGTCGTCGACTGATATAGCGGTAGCCCGACCACCAGCCGGTGAGCGGCCAGACCCAGCGCAGCAGCGACCACGCGATCGGCCCCGACGACGGCGCATCGCCAGCCCACCACCGGCCACGAGGGCCCTTGAACCAGGCCTCGCGGTTGAACTCCGCCTGCAGCCGCACGCCGAACCATTGCAACACGAGGAAGTTCAGGATCCCGAACGGCGAGCGGCCGAACCAAGATGCAGCGGCAACGAGAGGAGCACCACACCAGAACGCCGTGCGACCGAATAACCCGTCGATCGCCTGCAGCGGTATCGCAACGAACAGGAACCGCAGCACTCCTTCGAGGAGCAGCGGCATTCCGCGTCGCCAGCCGGATGACCACACGGCGATGGTTACGGCGACGCCGCAGCACGCCGCGCAGCCGAGCACGCGCCACCAGCTCACAGCCCGCTCCGCTTCCGCCCAGCGTCACAGCTGCAGGTCCGCCGCCCCGTCGGGTTGAAGCC
>JBGQCL010000323.1:0-13922 GCA_041495365.1 Kofleriaceae bacterium
CTCGACCTCGGAGCGCAGGTCCTTGCGGGTCGCTGCGATCACGCGGAGGTCGACCTTGATCACCTTGGTGCCGCCGACCCGGCGCAGCTCGCGCTGCTCGAGCACGCGCAGCAGCTTGGGCTGGAGATCGAGCGCCAGCTCGCCGAGCTCGTCGAGAAACACCGTGCCGCCGCTCGCGAGCTCGAACGCGCCCTGGCGCGCGCTGACCGCGCCGGTGAACGCGCCCTTCTCGTGGCCGAATAGCTCGCTCTCGATCAGGGTCCCGGCCACCGCGCCGCAGTCGACGACGATGAACGACGCGCCGGCGCGCGGCGACAGCTGGTGCAGGGTCCGGGCGATCAGGTCCTTGCCGGTGCCGGTCTCGCCCTCGATCAGCACGGTGGCGTCGGTCGGCGCGATCCGCTCGACCAGGCCGAAGATCTCGCGCATCGCGGGCGACCGGCCGACCATCTCGCCGAGCGCCTCCTTCTCGCTGGGCAGGATCTCGATCCGCTCCTCGAACGGCGTGAACTTGAGCTCGCAGGCGCCGAGCCCGATCACCGAGCCGGCGCGCAGGTAGGCCTCCTTGACCTCGGCGCCGTCGAGGAACGTGCCGTTGGTCGATCGGAGGTCGCGCACCAGGTAGCCCTTGGTGTCGCGCATGATCTCGAAGTGGACGCGCGACACGGTCTCGTCGCTGAGCACCAGGTCGTTCTCGGGGGCCTTGCCGACCCGGAACACGTCCCCGGTGATCACGAACTCGGTGCCGCGCTGCGCACCCTTGATCACGACGAGCTTGCAGCGCCGGAGGTTGACGGTCGCCGGCGTCGCTTCACGCCGGATGCGCGTCCCCGTCAGGTGCTCCATCGTGACATGGTACCGCGATCACACTCGCGCGTCTCGCGGCGGCCCCGTCGCGCGCGGTCGGGTCGCCCCGGTGCGCGGCGCCCCGCGTTCGCTGACATCCCTGTGTGGCCGCGTGGCACCCGCGCGGCACCTGCGCGCGGCGTGGATCTCCGGCCCGGTTTGTTGTCTGGTGGATCCAACGAGAGTACCTTCCAGTGAGTGCAGCGTCTGTTCGGGGGATCTGTGCTCGCAGCCTCGCTCTCGATCTGCGGTGCGATCGCCAGCGGTGCAGTCGCCCGCGCACAGCCCGCCCCGGCCCGGCCGTCCGATGCGCCGCTGCCGTCGTGCCTCGATCAGACGATCAAGGATCAGCTCGGGGCCGACCTGAAGCCGCGCGGCGTCCAGAAGCGCGACTTCATCAAGAACAAGAAGATCGTCGTGGTCGCCCACGGCGGGCTGTACGGCGGCGACATGACGTCGTCGAACTGGATCGCCGGCGGCTCGCTCGGTTTGTTCTTCACCGAGGACCTCGGCGCCCAGGTCGAGTTCGACCTGACGCCGCTCACGCTCGATCTCGACGCGCCGCTCAACAAGTTCTTCGGCGACAGCCGGTTCAACCCCGGCATGGCGTACCTCGGCCTGGCCAACCTGATGTGGTCGCCGATCCACGCCAAGCTCAAGCTCGGCGGCGGCATCGTCCACTCCGACATCATGGTGTTCGCCGGCGGCGGCCGGATGTTTCACGACGCGGTCCAGGGCCTGTCGTTCGACGCCGGCAGCGCGATCGACGTGTTCGTGACCCGCGCGCTGACCATCCGGATCGACGTGCGCGACCTGATGGCGGTCGAGGAGATCGCCGGCGAGACCCGGTTCACCAACAACCTCATCGCGACCGCCGGGCTCGCGCTGTACCTGCCATCGGGGCTGTGATGCGCGGGTCTTCTGCCCTCGTCATCGCCGCCGCATCCATCGGTGCGCTCGGCTCGCCAGCACACGCCGACGAACAGAAGACCAACGAAGGACATCAGGGACGCACAGAACCTGCAGGTGCAGGGCCGCGCGACGCGACGCGCGGGGGGGTGAATGGACCGGCTTTGCCGGTCCAAAGGGGGCGGGAAAGCCCCCTCTCGATCGACGGCGAGGCCGCGCTCGGCTCGACGGCGATCTGCATCGACCAGGAGATCGCCGACCGGCTGGCGATCAAGCGCAAGCGGCGCGGCGCGGTCGACCGGCTGTTCGTCAAGCAAGGCCGCCACGAGATCTCGGCGAGCGGGGGCTACTACGCGAGCGACCTGCTCAGCGGCTCGTACATCGTGGGCGGCTCGTACGCGTACCACATGACCGACGAGACCGCGGTCGAGTTCGCCGGCTGGTGGACGCACGCCAACGCCGACATTATCCGCGCGCTCGAGGACAAGCGCGGCACGGTGGTCGCGGACACCTACTCGCGCGAGATCTTCGTCGAGTCATTGCTCGTGTGGAGCCCGGTGTACGGCAAGCTGCGACTTGGCGGTTCGATCGTCCACTTCGACCTCCATGCCGACGTCGGGGTCGGCGTCATCGACTCGGGGACCAGCCGCGGCGCGGCCGGCGTGGTGGGGTTCGGGATGCGACTGTTCGCGGGCGACGCCCTCGCGTTCCGGGTCGACGCCCGCAACCGGACGTTCCGCCAGGACCTCCTGGAGGAGCGGTTCCTGGTCAATGACAGCGCCGTCACGCTCGGACTGTCGGTGTTCCTGCCGCTGCATAATTGATAGCGCCTGCCTCGTGATCACGTCATTTTGGGGAGACCGTCGATGCCCGTTCGTTGGAAGCCCGTCGCACTGCTCGCCCTGGTTCCGGCCCTGGCAATCGCCGCTCCCAGGCCCCGGCCGAAGAAGCCGCCGCCGGTCAAGAAGCCGGAGCCCACTGCCCCGGCGGCGCCGGCCGAGCCCGCGGACAAGGACGCCGGTCCCCAGGATGCCAGGGACGGAGGCGGCGCCAAGCCCGACGCGCCGGCGATCGCGCCCGGCACGCCGGCGGGCGGCGGGGCCGCGGGCGCTGCCGGTGGCCCGGCCGGCGGCACCCCCGACAGCGCGGCCCGGCCCGCCGGAGACGCCGACCGGCCGGCGGGTGACGCCCAGGACGTCGACAGCCTGCGCCAGGAATACCTGGGGCTGCGCGACGAGCTGTTCAAGTCGCGCGCGCGGGCCAACGCGGTGGCGAGCCAGCTGTACTCGACGCGGATCCAGGTCAAGCTGACCTACACCACCGGCCGGTTCTACAACCCCGCGAGGTCGTCGATCCGGCTCGACGGCGCCAGCGTCTACGAGGACGCGAGCGGTGCGATCGCGGTCGACGACGGCGTGCGGTTCGACGGCTACATCGCGCCCGGCCGCCACCTGCTGACGTTCCGGGTCGAGGCGAGCGGCAAGGATGATGACTCGTTCACGTCGACGACCGAGAACCAGATCGTGGTCAAGGCGGTCGCCGGCAAGGACCTGCTGGTCGCGGCGCGCGCGCGGGACTCGGGCGACATCGCTTACGAGTGGAAGCGCACCGAGCACGGCAGCTACGGCCTGGGCATCGACGTCGCGGTGAGGACCGCCAAGGTCGAGACCGCACCGACCAGCGCGCCGGCCGCCGCGCCCTCCGCCAAGGGGGCCAAGAAATGACGCGGTGGGCGTGCGCGGTGGCGCTCGTGGCCGCCGCCGGCGCGGGGCACGCGGCCTCGGCGGCGCCCCCGGCGAGCACCGCGCCGGGCGACAGGCCGGCGGCCGACCGCCCGGCGGCCGACGACCCGGTCGCGAAGTACCTGTCGGCGCTCGCCGCGGTGAAGCTGGTCGACACCGAGAGCGGCACGCTGGACACGCTGCGCGGCGAGCTCGGCACCGCCGAGCTGTTGCTGCGCGACGGCGCGTTCGCCAGCGCCGCGGTCGCGCTGTACGCGATCGTCAAGTCGCCGCGCTACGCCGCGTTCACCGAGTTCGTGGAGTACCAGAACGCCGAGTACGACCTCGGGGTGGCGCTCGCGCGCGCCGGCAGCTACGGCGCGGCGCTCGACGCGCTCGAGGCGGTGCTGCGGCGCGGGCCGGGGTCGCCGTACTGGGGCCCGGCGCACCGCCGCGCGGTCGACGTCGCGATCGAGACCCGCGACCACGCCGGCGTGCTGGCGCGGCTCGAGGCGATCAAGGCCGCCGACCCGATCCCGCCGGCGGCCGCCGGCGAGCGCGGCTATCTGCGCGGCCGCGCCGCCTACGACGCCGGCAAGCTGGCCGACGCCGAGGGCGAGCTCGTGCTGATCTCCAAGCAGAGCCGGCTGTACTCGTCGGCGGTCTACCTGCGCGGCGTGATCCGGGCCCGCCAGGGCAAGTACAAGGACTCGGCCGAGGCGATGTGCGAGGTCGCGGCGACCGAGGACAGCGACAAGATCACGTTCGTGGTCGACGACCGCTACTTCACGATCAAGGACCTCGCGCGCCTGGGCCTGGGCCGGATCGCCCACGAGCAGGGCGAGTACGACGACGCCTACTACCATTACTTCCAGATCCCCGAGGACTCGGCGTACCTGCCCGACGCGCTGTTCGAGGCGTCATGGTCGATGTACCAGAAGCGCGAGCTCGCGACCGCGCGCGACCTGGTCCACGAGTTCCTCGCGACGTTCCGGTCGTCGCCGCTGTGGCCCGAGGCCAGCCTGCTCGCCGGCTACGTCGAGCTCGCCGACTGCAAGTTCGACGCGTCGCAGAAGTGGTACGACGAGCTGACCGCCAAGCTCCAGCCGGTCGTCGACGAGATCGACCGGGTGCGCAAGGACCCCGAGCTGCGCAAGCAGCTGTTCGCCCGCGCGGTCACCCGGTTCCACGAGATCAAGGACACCGGCGAGGTCGCCGGCGCCAGGGCCGGCAAGGCCGCGCCCGCCACGGCGATGGACCAGGCCATCGCCCTGCTCCGCCTCGACCCGCGGTTCCTCCGGCTCAACGACGCGATCACCGGCATGCACGAGCAGGCAGCCACGTCGGCCGCGGTGGTCCGCCAGTGGCAGCAGCTCGCGCACCAGGTCGCCGAGACCCGGGTCGCCGCGATCTCGACGACGAAGACCCTCGAGCAGGAGCAGCTCGCGGACGCCAACGCGGTGGTCGAGGACCTGCGCCGGCTGATCGCGCAGATCCAGGACGAGCGGTCCGAGCTCGCGCGCGCCCGGCGCGAGGGCGTGATCGCCGCCCCCGACGCCGCCGAGCAGGACACCCGGCTCGACAAGCTGATCGAGCGGACCCGCGCCGCCGAGAACCGCGCGGTCGCCGCCGCCGATCGCGCCGCCGAGGCCGCGACCACCCAGGCGGCGCCGAGCATCAAGCCGATGATCCAGGCCGACATCGCCAACGCGCGCCGGCTCGACAAGGCCGCGCACGCCCTGGTCGACAAGCTCGGGGAGGCCGGCGACAAGCTCGCCCAGCAGGCGGTCGCCCGGCTGTACGCCGACACGCGCCGCGTGCTCGACAAGGCCAAGCTCGGCAAGATCGACGCGATCATCGGCCAGAAGCGCAAGCTCGACATCGAGGTCCAGGACCTCGCGGCGGGCCGGTTCCCCGAGGAGCTGGTCGGCCGGATGTGGAACGCGAGCATGATCGGCGACGACGAGGAGTACTGGCCGTGGCAAGGCGAATACTGGGCCGACGAATACGAGGGCTGGCGATGACCGACCGCGATCGACGTGGGCTTCTGCCGATCTTCGTGCTGACCTGCGCCGCCGCCGGCTGGCCCGCGCTCGCCGCCGCCCAGGCGCCGGAGCGCCAGATCGACACCTCGCGCGGCCCGACCTCGGAGCTCTACATCCGCAAGCGGCCGCCGGCGCCCGAGGCCCCGGTGCTGTCCGCCGAGCTCAAGACCCTGCTGGCATCGACCGAGAAGCAGCGCGACGACAAGCGGCTCGAGGCGATCGGCCTGCTGCGCGCGTTCCTCGACAGCAAGCCGACCGGCGAGTCGCGCGCCGACGGCGTGTTCAAGCTCGCCGAGCTGCTGTGGGAGGAGTCGCGCCGGCTCTACCTGATCAAGATGGACGAGTTCTCGCGCGCGCTCGAGGCCTGCGCGCAGAAGCAGAACGCCTGCGAGCAGCCCCGGGAGCCGCGGATCGATCTCGGCGAGGCCGAGGCGCTGTACCTCGACCTCCACGAGCACCACCCCGAGTTCCGGCGGATGGACCTCGTGACCTACCTGATCGGGTTCGCCGAGAAGGAGGCCCAGCACGAGGACGCCGCGCTCAGCCGGTTAAACGAGGTGATCCAGCGGTTCCCGAGCTCGCCGCTGTACGGCGACGCGTGGATGATGGTCGGCGAGCACTTCTTCGCCGCCGCCGAGTGGCCCAAGGCGATGGACGCCTACCGCCACATCCCCGACGCGGCGGCGACCAGCGACCTCGCGACGTTCAAGATCGCGTGGTGCGAGTGGAAGCTCGGCAACTCGATCCAGGCCGCCAAGGACTTCAAGCGCGTGCTCGACAAGGCGGTCGCCGCCGAGCGCAGCGGCACCGAGGCCCAGCGCCGGCGCAGCGCATCGCTGCGCGACGAGGCCCTGCAGTACATGGTCGTGGTGTTCACCGAGGACCGCTCGATCACGCCGAAAGAAGTCTTCGACTTCCTGGTCTCGATCGACGGCGAGCAGTACTCGCGCGACGTGATGGTCAAGGTCGCGGAGAGCTACACCGCGCAGGCCGAGTGGGACCGCTCGAACTCGGCCTACCGCTTCCTGATCAAGATGGATCCGGAGTCGATCAAGGCCGCCGACTACCAGCGCAGCGTCATCGCGAACTGGAACAGCGCGCTCGACCTCGATCACGCCCAGGAGGAGATCGGTGTCCTGCTCGCCGGCTACGGCCCGAACAGCGCGTGGGCCAAGGCGCAGCGCAACCGCGAGGCGCTGGCGCGCTCGCTCGACACCACCGAGGACCTGGTGCGGGTCACCGCCACCAACATCCACGGCGAGGCCCAGCGCCGCGAGCGCGGGCTCAAGCGCGCCGAGCAGAAGCAGTGCGCGATCCGGCCGGAGCTGCCCGGCGAGGTGCTGGGGCTCTACACCCGCGCCGCCGACGCCTACGCGGCGTACCTCACCGCGTTCGGCGGCAAGCCCGCCGCCGACAAGCCCGACAAGGCGCCGGAGAAGGCGGCCGACAAGGCGACCGACAAGGCGACCGAGATCCGCTACTACCGCGCCGACATCCTGTGCTTCAAGCTCGCCAAGGTCGAGACCGCAGGCGACGAGTACCTCGCGGTCGGCCGGAGCGCGCCGGTCGGCAAGTACCACCGCGACGCGCTGCTCAACGCGATGAATGCGTTCGAGCTCGCGCGGCCCAAGGACACGCAGGGCCGCCGCCAGCTCTACCCGGTCGACAAGAAGTTCGGCGAGGCGATCGACCTGTACGCGACGCTGTTCCCCGCCGACAAGACCCTGGTCGGCGTGATCTTCAAGAACGGCCAGATGTTCTTCGACTACGGCGAGTACGACGAGGCGATCAAGCGGTTCGGCGTGATCGTCACCAAGTACCCCGACGACGAGAACGCCGGGCCGGCCGGCGATCGCATCCTGTCGGCGCTCAACAAGGCCGCCGACTACGAGAACATCGAGAGCTGGGCGCGCAAGCTCAAGAAGGCCAAGTCGTTCGCCGACAAGGCGCAGCAGGACCGGCTCGACCGGCTGATCGTCGAGTCGATCCAGAAGAGCGGCGACAAGTACGCCGAGGCCGGCAAGTACGTCGAGGCCGCCGGGTTCTACACCCGCGTCCCCAGGGAGACCGGCGATCCCAGGGTCGCGGCCCAGGCGCTGACCAACGCGGGCGTGATGTACGAGAAGGCCAAGCAGCCCGAGAAGGCCGCCGACGTCTACCTCGACCTCGCCGAGAAGTACGGCGACAAGGCCCCCGACATCGCCGAGAAGGCCGCGTTCTCCGCCGGCCAGGTCTACGAGAAGGTCATCTACTACGACCGCGCCGCGAAGGCCTACGAGCTGGTGTGGACCCGGTTCCGCACCGGCAGCAAGGCGGCCGACGCGCTGTACAACGCCGCCCTGCTGCGCCAGGCGCTCGGCCAGAACAAGGAGGCGATCGCGCACTACGCCGAGTACGCCAAGAAGTTCCGCGAGCGCAAGGACGCCCCCGACGTCGCGTTCAACATCGGCGTGGTCTACGAGAACGTGGGCGACGACGGCCCGGCCTGCACCGCGTTCTCCGACTACGCGCGGGTCTACCGCTCGACCGGCAAGCGGATCGTCGAGGCCCACACCCGCGCCGGCCGCACCGCGCTCCGGCTCGGCCAGCTCAGGAAGGCCAAGGACGACTTCGCCGCCGCCCAGAAGACCTGGAAGGCGGCCACCGGCAAGGACAAGAAGGACGCGACGACGTGGGCGGCCGAGGCGCGCTACTACGAGGGCGAGCTGATCTTCCGCGACTACGAGAAGGTGTCGCTCGACGTCAAGCCGGCGCTGCTCGCGAAGACGCTCAAGACCAAGGGCAAGCTGCTCGCCGAGGCCGAGAAGGTCTACACCTCGGTGATCGACTACCAGGACCTCAAGTGGGCGACCGCCGGGCTGTTCCGCGTCGGCCAGGTCTACGACGGCTTCGCCGAGGCGCTCGCGACCGCCGCGAGCAAGCCGCCGAAGAGCCTGACCGCCGACCAGGTCCAGGCCTACCAGGACGGGATCAACGCCTACGTCGTCGACATCCAGGACAAGGCCGTCGCGCTCTACACCGCCGGCTACCAGAAGGCGATCCAGATGCAGGTCTACGACGAGTACACCGCGAAGATCCGCGAGGCGCTCGGCCGGATCGCCGCCGACAAGTTCCCGCCCGAGAAGGAGTCGCGGCAGCACGAGCGGATCGGGGATCGCCCGCCGACTCCCGAGCTGATCAGCGAGGTGGCGCGGTGAGCGCGACCGTGATGGCGACGATGACCGCGGCCCGGCGCCGCCTCGCGCTGGGGATCGCGGCGTGCGCGCTGTTCGCGTGCGGCGGCGGCCCCCCGCGCGCGACCCCCCAGGCCGCGGCCGGCGGCAGGCCGCGCGCCACGCGCGACCCGATCAACCCCAAGGCCGCCAAGGAGTTCGAGGGGGCGATGCGCGCGCTGCGGGTCGGCGGCCCCGAGGCCCAGGACACCGCCCGCGCCCGGCTGCGCGCCGCGGTCGAGGCCGATCCGTCGCTGTGGGAGGCCTGGTACGACCTCGGCGTGATCGCCTACAAGGAGGGCGACGACGACACCGCGGCCGACGCGTTCTCGCGCGCGCTGCGGCTCAAGCAGAGCCACACGCCGACCCTGCTCGCCCGCGCCGAGGCCTACCGGCGCAGCGGCCGGCGCAAGGAGGCGCGCGCCGACTACGAGGCCGCGCTCAAGACCACCGAGGAGGACGACCCGAACCGCAAGGACGCCGCGGCGCGCCTGGCCTCGCTGCTGCGCGACGCCGGCGAGTTCGACGACGCGGTCGACATCCTGCGCGACACCGTCCGGGTCTCGGGCGCCAACGCCAGGATCTACACCGAGCTGGGCCTGATCTACGTCGCCCAGAAGCGGCTCGATCTCGCCCAGCTCGTGCTCACCAAGGCCGCCGAGCTCGACGCCAAGGATCCCGCGATCTACAACGCGTTCGCGGTGCTCGCGCTGCGCCAGGGCAAGGCGCAGGAGGCGTTCGAGCGGTTCGACCAGGCGGTGTCGCTCGATCCGTCCTACCTCGACGCACGGTTCAACAAGGCCGCGGTGCTGCTCGACGCCGGCGACTACGTGCGTGCCAAGGCCGAGCTCACCACGATTGTCGAAAAGCGACCCGATGACCATGCCGCGTTCGTCGCGCTCGGCGTCGCCCAGCGCGGGCTCAAGGACTTCGCCGCCGCCAAGACCACCTGGGACCGGGTGATCAAGGAAGCCCCCCGGCGCAGCGCACCGCGGGCCGACGCCATGTTCGACGTCGCGATCCTGCAGCTCGACTACATGAACGACGCCGCCGGCGGCCGCACGGCCCTGGAGCGATACCTGCAAGAGGCCCCCGTGAGCCACGGCAAGCGCCAGGCAGCAGAAGAAAAACGAAAGGAGCTCGGCAAATGAGTCTGAGGCTTGCCGCCCCCGGCAGGGGGCTTGCGACCGCGATCCTGGCGCTGATGTGCGCGTTTTCGCTACCCGCAGCTGCCCAGCCCAGGGGCAAGGCCGGCGCCGCGAAGGCCGACGCGTCCGCCCGGGGTGGCGAGCGCGACAAGCCCGCGGCCGGAGCAGCGGGGACGGGTGACAAGAAGCCCAAGGAGAAGACCTTCGACTTCAACAACCTCCAGCTCAACGGCCAGCTCCGCACGCCGCAGCTGCTCTACTTCCTGGAGCGCGCCAACGAGGAGCTCGAGCGCGCCAGCCTGGAGAAGCGATCGTTCATCCCGCACATGGTGCGCTCGTTGGAGGAAGAAGCGTTGTGAATCCCCGCGGGATGAGCCGGACCGGCCTGCGGGCCTCGCTGATCTGGCGCGACGAGGTCATGGAGGACGTCGTGCTCGACAAGCCGCGGCCGATCACGATCGGCCCGACCCGCCGTGCCACGTTCGTCGTCCCCGACCTCCAGCTGCCACCGAGGTTCGCGATCGTCCGGCCGGGCAACCGCGGCTACCTGCTCACCCTCGGCGAGCGCATGCGCGGCACGATCTGCATCGCCGGCCAGAAGCAGGATGTCGCGGAGCTGGTCCGGCGCGAAAGCGGCGGGTTCAGCGCCACGCCGATCGGCGGCCGCGACTGGGGCGTGATCGATCTCGACCCGTCCGGCGACTACAAGCTGTTCTTCCAGTTCGTCCCGGTCGACGAGCGGACGCCGTTCTATGCCACGCCGCTGTTCATCGGCGCAACCGGCTCGCTCGCCGTGTTCTCGTCGCTGTTCAAGGCGATGGCGCGCGTGGGTGTCTCGCTGGACCTCGCGGCCGTGATCGCCGGCGGATTCACCATGCTCTGCCTGCTCGCGTGGGCATGGAGCAGCGACTCGCGAGCCGGGCTGGCGTTCGCGACCGTGCTGCACCTCGCGCTGCTGATCGTGAGCTTCCAGCTCCGGGAGAGCGACAACGCGTTCGTGTGGCCCGGCCCGCGCTCGCTGACCGGCAATTACCTGGTGACCCGGCTCGACAAGCCAGAGCCGCCCGAGCCCCCCAAGCCGCCGCCGTCGACCGGCGCGCCGAAGCAGGAGGCGCCCGCCGCCGCCACCAAGGAGCCGCCCAGGAAGACCGCGACCAAGGGCGCCGAGGGCAAGGCCGGCGGCAAGGGCGAGACCGAGCGCGCCCGCGATCCCAACGCCAAGGACGTTCCGCCCGAGCCGCCGAAGGTCCAGTTCTTCGAGGACAAGAACAAGAAGGTCCTCGACAACATCATCGATCGCAACCTGGCGACCAGCCTGTCCAAGTTCACCGGCATCAAGGGCGACACGCTGACCCGCGGCTCGCTCGGCTTCGGCCCGGGCGCCGGCACCGGCGTCGGTCCGGGCGAGGGCACCGGCACGCGCACCGGCAGCAAGAAGGGCGGCCCGGGCGGCGGCGGCAACGTCGAGGGCGACTTCGTCACCGGCCCGGGCAAGATCGACACCGGCACCAACCGCCCGGGCGGCGGCAACTGCAAGGGCGCCGGCTGCGGCACCGGCCCCAAGCCGGTCCAGGTCGCGTTCGCCGAGCCGAGCGGCGACTTCGGCGGGCTCACCGCCGAGGAGATCGATCGCGTGGTCAAGGCGCGCGCCGGCATCTTCCGCGCCTGCTACCAGAAGGAGCTCAACCACACGCCCGGCATCGGCGGCAAGCTGCTCATCCACTTCAAGATCGGCGCCGACGGCACGGTCCAGGCCGGCAACACCACGACGGCGAGCGGCACCACGCTGCACAACGACGCGGTCGAGCAGTGCGTGAAGTCGAACGTCAACCGCCTCAAGTTCCCGGCCAAGGGCGGCGTCGCCAACGTCAATTACCCGTTCGTGTTCACGCAAGGAGGTTAGGTCATGCGTGTAGTCGCGCTGTCATCCATGGTCGTCGGTCTCGTCGCCTGCAACGCGAACGACCCGGTGTACATCCAGGCCCCGATGACGATGGAGGCCGGCGTGTCCGACCCCACGAACATGGGCATGCTCACCCAGGCCAAGGCGTCGCTCCAGCTGCCGATCAAGACCGAGACCGCCGCCGACAAGAAGGCGCGCGATGCGCTGTCCGCCAGGCTCGCGCCGATCCAGGTGCCCTACGTCAAGGTCGGCGACCTCGAGCTCGACGTCGAGTGGACGATCACGAACCTCGACACCAAGCCCGGCCAGGTCAAGATCCAGCTCGACGGCGCCAGCGAGTTCTTCTCGTACGACCCGTCGATCATCAACCTCGCCCCGCCCGACGCCGAGGATCCGCCCAAGACCCCCGGCCTGGCCGGCGACATCCCGATCGACGTCCCCGCCGGCGGCACCGTGTCGGGCCTGTTCACCGAGGACGATCTGCGCGAGGCCTCGATCGATATCGACCAGGTCACGCGCGGCAACATCAACCCGTTCCGCGCGGTGCAGACGGTCAGCAAGAGCGCGCTGTCGTTCCAGCCGATGAGCCCGCCGGTGGTCAACGCCGCCGGCGACATCACCCAGTCGCCGGTGGGCCCGCCGCTGCCGCGCGAGGCGTTCGCCCAGATGGTCCGGGTCGACCTGGTGTTCAAGCCCGACCGCCACATGACGCTGAGCTTCAACGTCCGGGTCCGCGACCTGCGCGGCATCATGCACGACCTGCTGCTCTCGGCGAAGCCCGCCGAGCTGCAGATGTTCGACCCGATGCCCTACGCCCCCATGGTCGGCCCCGCCACGCCGTGATTTCGGCCCGGCAGCGCCAGCTCGGCCCGGCGACGATCTACCATCGAGCACGCTGATGCGCATGCGCAGGCTCGCTCTCGTCGTGCTCGTGATCGCCGGCTGGACCGGCGCGCGGTCCCGCCCGGCCGCCGCGCGCCCGTCCTCGGTCGGCTGGTTCGCCGAGGGCGGCCTGGGCGCCGTCAAGTTCCTGTCCAGGGCGTCGTCCAACGCCGACCTCGGCCCCACCGTCGACGTCCGGATCGGCCGCGACCTGTTCTCCTGGCTGTCGCTCGGCATCAGCCTGGCCGCCTCCAGCCACCAGGCCACCGTGCCGCCGCCCCCCGAGGGCGAGTGGTTCCAGCTCTACCGCGCCGGGGGCGATGCCCGGATCGGCGCCCGGTTCGACCGGATCGCCGCGTTCGTCGAGGGCGGTGCCGGCCTCGCCATGATCTCGTCCAACATCCTGGGCAAGGTCATGATCACCGATCCGGGCGAGCGGTTCTCGATCGCGTTCCACGCCGGCGCCAGCGTCCAGTACCAGCTCGAGAACCGGCACTACGCGTTCGGCCTGGCGGCCGACGGCTTCCTGCTGCCCCAGTTCGCCTCGATCCGCGCGATCGATTCGCGGCTGTTCCTGCGCTACACGTACTGACGATGCCGGACGACGAGCTCAGCGCCGAAGATCGAGACGCATTGCACGCATCGCTCGATCGCGCGCTCGATGACTCCGCGGCCGGTCGCGGAGTGGACGCCATGGAGTACCTCCGGCAGTACCGGGCGCGGTGTCAACAGGACCGGCTGCCACGTGTACGACGCCCACGACCGTGAGCGGGATCTCATCGAGATCCATCTGATCCGGCGAGAACGCCGCGCCAGCGACGGGCACGCAGTTTTGTTGCGCCTGCTGTCGTGAACCGGCTCGCTGCGTCGCCCAATGGCCACCAAGGGAGAGGACCATGGCGGACCAGCAAGCCACGGAAGCCACGGAAACCACGGAAGCCACGTTTCACGTCCTGCTGATCGGCGTCGACAACTATCCCGGCCACCTGCTGAAGGGCTGCGTCAACGATGTCGATGCCGTCCACAAGCTCCTGGTCAGTCCGCGCATGCGCATCCCCGCGGAGCACATCCGGTGCCTGGTGTCGCCGCTGCCCGAGGCCAAGCGCATGCCCATCGCCGGCGAGCAGGAGGCCAACGGCGCCAACATTCGCCGCGAGCTCCAGGCGCTCGGCTCCCCCGCGGTCGCTGCGGGCGATCGCGTGTTCATCTACTACTCGGGCCACGGCAAGCGCTTCACGGGGGAGCTGGGCGTCAGC
>JBGQCL010000324.1:0-13872 GCA_041495365.1 Kofleriaceae bacterium
GACGGGGCACTGGTTTTGTAGGGCGCTCGACCCGAGGGGCGTCGCGGGGGTCGTCCTCGGTTTAAATCAGCCTATCTGAAACTGCGCGGGACGGGGTGGTGGTCGAAACGGGGGGGGTCGCGCGCATGGGTCGCGCCACCCGCCCGGTTTTTTTCGTGTTTGTTCATCCGCGACCGTAACCGCTCCGGGTTGCGACGTAACGATGGGCACATGCGCGACGAGCACGATCGGTACGCCGCCGCCAATCGAGCGATGGATCGTTATGCGGACGGCCACGACAGCGCCTTCGACGAGCTGTACGACGTCCTCGCACCGCCCTTGTACCGCGCGATGTTCCTGCGGACGCGCGACCCGGAACGCGCGGCGGATCTCGTGCAGCAGACGATGCTGCAGCTTCACCTGACGCGAGGACGCTTCAAGCGCGGAGCCAGCGTCGTTCCCTGGGCCTTCGCGCTCGCGCGGCGGAAGCTGATCGACGACGCGCGCCGCCACGGCCGGCAGCCGTTCTTCGTCCCGCTGCCCGACGGCGACGAAGACGCCATCCCCGCGAGCGGCGCGGTCGACGAAGAGCTCGACGTACGCCTCGCGTGCAGGCGGCTCGAGGCGACGCTGCAGCGGCTGCCCGAAGACCAGCGCGTCGCGTTCGCGCTCGTGCGGCAGGAAGGGCTCCCGACCCGCGAGGCCGCGGCGCGGCTCGGGATCACGGCCAACGCGCTCAAGCTGCGCGCGCATCGCGCGTACGACGCTCTGCGGGCGGCGCTCCAGCCGAAAGGAACTCCCCGATGCAATCGCTCGACCTGAAGGCCCGCATCAAGGACACGATTCGCAATCGTCCGTCGGCGACGCGCGGCGAGGTGAGGGCGCGCGTGAGCGCGAGCCTGCTCGCGGGATACGGCGCGTCGCTGGTCCTGTTCGTCGCCGTCGGCGCCGTGCGCGTCGGCCCGCGGCCGCTCGTCATGGTCGCCGGGGCGGCGCTCGGAACCGCGCTCGTGGCGATCGGGGCGTCGTGGGCGGCGATCGGACGCGGCGACGAGATGAGCGGCCGCTCGCCGCGCGTGCTCGCGTGGACGGCGGCGATCACGCCCCTGGCCGTCCTCGGCTGGCGATTGAGCTGGGACGCGCAGTTCGCGCCGATCGACTGGCACACGCTGGGTCTGCGGTGCTTCGCGCTGATGACTGTCTTCGCGGGAGGGCCGCTCGCGGCCCTGGGTTTCCTGCGTCGCGGCGTCGATCCCGTCCACCCGCGCCTGCTCGGCGCTGCGCTCGGCGTCGCCGCCGGGGCCTACGGCAGCGTGCTCGTCGACCTCTGGTGCCCGTCGTCGGAGCCGGGTCACTTGCTCCTCGGTCACATCGCGCCGTTCGGTGTGCTCGCCCTCGTCGGTGCGTGGCTCGGAGCGCGCGCCGTCGCGCCGCGATGACGAACGGAGGGGGAACTGGCGAAGGGAACTTGAATTGCAGCTTCGATGCGGCCGCCGGACAGCCCCTCAAATCACCGGACAGGCTCTAACTAAGTTGCATCCTCTCTATCCTTCTGTTGCAACAGCCACGCTGCAGCAGCCTCGCCCTCCAGCCGTCGTGAGTCCTCCGCGCCGGTATCGATCCACTCCACGATTGCCGAATCGAGGCCCTTGATACCCGATAATCGTGCGCCGTTCAGGCGCGCGCCCGTCAGATTGCTTCGTTCCAGGTTGCTACCGCGCAGATCGGCGCCGCGAAGGTCCGCGTCACTGAAGTCCGCCGCCGTCGCATCGACATCTCTCAGCTGTGCCTCTCGCAAGTCCGCACCATCGAGGCTGGTGCGGACGAGGCGTGCGCCGCGCAGACAAGCTGCCACGGCCCGCACGTTGTCAAGGTCAGCCTTCACGAGGATTGCTTCCGTGAGATCCGCATGGTCGAGGCGCGCACCGGTCAGGACGCATCGGTAGAGGTCGGTTCGTACCAGTCGGCTACCGTCGAGCTGGGCACGCGGCAGCCACATTTCGCCAAGCTCCCGCCCTGACCAGTCAATGCCTCGCAGATTCGCGCCCTCGATGGAAAGCCGCTCGCCCTCCCTGCCTAGGGTTTTCATCCACTTACAGTGACTCGAAAGGCGCAGCTCCAGATCGCCGCGGCTGTCCTGGTTCATCCCGGATCCTCCTATCATGGGAAGACAACAACCCGCCCGGTCCAACCACGGGAGGCTATCTCTGTTAGCAGGGTGGCCGATCACGCTCTGGGTCTGCTGCTGCGCACCTTGCTGGCCCTGCGTCCTCGCCGCGTCGAGCGCGCCCTGCGCCTGGCTGCTGGCCGAGCTGAGCGTGCCGAGCCGGTCGTTCACGACGCCGGCGATCCGCGTGTGGATCGTCGCGGTGACCTCGGGGGAGACCGCGTACTGCTGGCCTTCGCGCTCGGCTTGCTCGGCGTGGTTCGCGATGTCCTCCGCCGCGGGATCGAGCTTCGCGGCCAGCTGCTGGCTGCCTTGCTCGAACTGCTGCCCGATGCCCTGGGCGAGCTGGTCGTAGACCTGGGTCGCGCCGTTCTGCTTGTCGAGCACCTGCTGTCTCGACTGGTCGAACGACTGCGTGATGCCGTCGTGCGCGTTCTTGACGCCGTCGTCGATCGACGCGAGCGCGTCGGTCTGGTTCTTGTCGATGTGCGTGCGCGAATCGGCGAGCTTGTCGGGCATGCCCGACGCGGTGTCGGCCGCGTCCTTGCGGAGGTCCTCGGCGAACTTGGTGCCGTGATCGACGCACGTCTGCCGCGCCTCGTCCGCGCCCTCGAGCAGCTTGGTCGCGAGCTCCGCCGCCTTCGCGCGCACGTCGCCCCCTGCATCCGCGCCGCCGCCCTCGAGCGTCGCGAACTGCCCGGCCCATCTGTCGCCGACGGCGCGCGCCTTCGCGGCCCGCTGCTGCGAGCCCTGGTGCACGCGATCGCCCTGCTGCGTCGCCTGGGTGACCGCGTTGGCCGCGATCGTATCGCCGGTCTTGCGCGCCGCCTGCTGCTGCCGCACGAGCGCCTGATCGAGCCTGGTGTGCTCCTGCTTCGCGGCGGTGCGCACGTGCGTGCGCGAGGTCTCGGCGTGCGTGTGCACGTCCGATCGCGCCTGGTCGCGGTCGGTCTGCATCTTGGCGAGCGTGTGCACGAAGCCGACGATCAGCTTCGCCTTCTCGGCGACGATCGCCGCGGCGAGCTCGGCCTTCACGGTCGACGCCTTCGCCGTCAGCTCCTGCTTGTGGCGCGCGGCGACCGCGCGGATCTGCGCGGCAAAGTTGCCGGTCGCGGTCACGGCCGCATTCGCGACAGCGCCGGGCGCGGCCGCGGTCGTCGGCGCGGTCACGCCGGGCGCGGCAGGTGTCGGATTCGGGGTGGCCGGAGCCGGCCCGGGGACCGGTTTCGTCGACGGGCGGCGGGTCGCCGGTGCAGGCGCTGGCGTCGTCGCTGCGTCCGCGGCGGACGACTTCGGCGCGGGAGGAGCCGGAGCGCGCTGCTTGTTCGGGGGCGGCGCGGGCGACGGTACGACGGTCGGCTTGGCCGCGGCCTTCGACGCTGCGACGCTGCGTGCGCCGGGGCCGGGCGCTGCCTCAGCCGCGCGAGAGAGCACGGGGCCGGGGCGGGAACGCAGCGGGAGCGGGGCGGTTCCAAACGCGGGCGGGACGGTGCCGAGCGCGGCCGTGGTGGCCATCGGCGCGCGACGCGCAGCCGGACCCGCCATCGTCTCCACCGCCGACACACGCGCTCGATCGAGCTGCGCGGCGGGACCGGACCGCACAAACCGCTCCGCGAAGTCGTCGGCCTCGTGCTCGTGTGCGTCGCCTGGCTCGCTGATCGCGAGACCCTCGACGCGCGACGCGGTCGCCGAGCGCGACTGGACGACGTGTGCGACCTCGTGTGCGATCAGGCGCTGCCCGGCGGTGCTGCGCGGGTCGTACCCGCCGCGCGCGAAGAACAGATCCTCGCCGATCGCGAACGCGCGGGCGCCGAGCGCGCGGGCCGCCAGAGCGGCCCCCTCGTCGGTGTGAACGCGGACCGCGCCGAGCTCCGCTCCGAGCGCTGCCTCGAGCCGCGCCCGCAGCGCGCGGTCGAGCGGAACGCCGCCCATCCGCGCCGCTGCGACGAGATCCGCCGCCTTCGCGTCCACGACGCCGGACTCCGCCTTCCGCTGGATCGCGACCGGCTCCTGTCGCGCCTCGAAGCTGGTCAGGCTGTAGCGCCCCGGCGTCCGCGGCACCGCCTTGCGCGCCTCGGCCTCCGCATCGACAAGCGTCCGCCGGCCGACCACGGAGCGCGGCGGCACCGACTTCGCCGCGGCGCGCGCCTCCTGGTCGAAGCGCCGCCTCGCCGTTGCGTCGTCGCGCCCCTCGCGCTGGACGCGCCGCCAGATCGCGCGCGCCTCGTCAGCGGCGAGCTCGTACCCCGCCGCCTCCGCGACCGGATCGAACTCGTTGCCCTCACGTCCAGACGCCAAGAACGCCCGCATACCCGATCCCACAGTACGCGATCAGGAGCGCATAAGTGAAAGAAACAGGTGTTTGCGCATAAGTGAAAGAAAATCGAGCATTCGATCCGGCCCCCGTGGTCCTGACGAAGCAGCATCGAAACGGAGCCGCGCCCGTTCGGCGCCTAGGCTTTTCCGGCGAAGCGGACGAGGCCTGACCCACTCGCTACTCCTTCACCCACTCGCCGAGGTACTTCGGCAGCATCTCGCGCCAGGTCGGCCAGTCGTGGTGCCAGCCGGGGCCCCACGGGTCGACGCGGTTGGGGATGCCCTGGGCGCCCAGCGTGCTGGCCATCCGCCACGACTCGCCGAGGTCCTCGGCGCGGCCCTCGCCGGACGCCAGGACGATCAGGCGGGTCTTCAGCACGTCGAGGTGGCGGCCGGACAGCCGGGGCACGAAGTGCAGCGGCGACGACGCCCAGAACGCGTCGGTGAACTCGCTGGCCTCGTAGAACCGCCGCAGGTCGTAGGTCCCCGACATCGCGCAGGCGCGGGCGAACGCGTCGGGGAACCGGCACACCACGGCGACCGCGTGGAACGCGCCGATCGACGCGCCGGCGGCCCAGACGTCGAGCTCGGACCGGCAGTCGGCGTGGATCGCCGGGACGACCTCGTGGCGGACGTACTGGTGGAACTGGTCCTGCAACCACATCTGGTGCTGCGCCGTGCCCTCGCGCGCCAGCAGGGCGCGGCCGGCGACGCTGTCGCACGAGTAGACCTTGATCTTGCCGGCCTCGATCAGCGGGCCGAGCGCGCCGACCAGGTGCATGCGCTCGATCTCCTCGGCGTCGCCCCCCGCGGTCGGGAACACCAGCACCGGCTGGCCCAGGCTGCCCCACCGCACCAGGGTGGCCTCGCGGCCGAGTCGCTCGGATCGCCACCGGCCGATCGTCTTGACGCCGTCGAGCGTCATCGCGGGGCCCCGGCAGCCCCGGCGGCGCCCGGCCGGCTGTCCTCGCGCCAGGCGCCGATCCGGCGCCAGAACAGCTCGGTGAACAGCTCGACCTCGTGGGCCGGGAACAGCGCGGCGACCTTCTTCTTCACCGCCTCGCGCGCGGCCGGGGTGGCGAAGAACTCCCAGGCGACCTCGTCGAGGTGCGCCAGGTGCCGGGCGCAGAACTCCTCGAACGCGGCGGCGTCGAACCGCTGCTCGGCGACCCGGGCGTACTCGCGCAGCCGCTCGCGGTACGGCAGGTCGCGCCGGGCGATCGCGTAGAACGGCTCCCAGTCGAGCGTGCGGCGGAACGGCCGCCTGGTCACCGCGTTGAAGATCGACCACCGGAGGTTGGCCTTGACCAGCCACGGAAAGTGGTAGTGCAGCGAGGTGACCTGCGAGTCCGGGCACGGGTTGGCGAAGTCGATCGGGTACCAGGTGCCGTCCTTGCGCAGCGCCTCGCACGAGTTGAAGTCCCAGCCGAAGAACGCGTTGATCGTCAGCGTGGTGTCGCGCAGGACGGCGGCCTCGTCGGCGGACATGAAGTCCCTGGCCATCGTGTAGCGGTCGTGGAGCGGCGCGCCCGGATCGTACTTGACGAGGTAGGTCTGCGGCCCCAGGCCGATGCAGCGCACGAACGAGTCGAACGGGTGCACCGCCTTCTGCAGGTGCATCACCAGCTTGCCGCTCTCGTCGTAGCGCGCGCGCAGCGCGGCCTCGTCGTCGATCCGGCTGACGCCCTTCCAGCCGCCGCCGTCGTACGGCTTCATGAACAGCGGGTAGCCGAGCTGCTGGCCGACCGCGCCGAGGTCGAACAGCTTCGCGTAGCTGCGCAGCGTGGGCTGGAGGTCGGGCAGCGGCTCGTACGACTTGGGCGGGATCAGCCAGGTCTCGGGGATCGGCATCCCGAGGTGCATCATCGCGCAGTAGGTGGTCTGCTTCTCGCTGGACTGCACCGACCACGGGTTGTTGAACACGTACAGGCCATCCATGATCACGGCCTTTTTGATCCACTCGCGGCTGGTGTGGTACCAGTGGGTCAGCCGGTCGATCACCAGGTCGTAGCGGCACGGCTGGCGCAGATCGAACGGCTCGATCGTGACGCGCTCGACGTCGATCCCGACGGTGTCGCCCTGCCACGGGATCGCGAGGTTCAGGCGCTTGACGATCTCCTCGTAACAGATCGGCCAGCAGATGTCGGCGCCGAGCGAGAGTCCGATCCGGCGGGTGACGTGCGGCATGTCGACCTCCACGACCGTGATATCATCTTCTCGATCGCGACCGGACCGGAAACGTGGTCGATTGGTACGCCGTTGGCGGATCACGTAGCCAACGCCGAGGCCCCGCATGCTGGACCTGACGTGCCGGTGGTCGAGTGGCAAGCGGCCGGCCCCAAGCCGTTCGCTCGCACGACGGAGGTTCATCACCGGGCGCGGTCATCGCCGCTCGCGCCCATCCCGAGTCGAGTCAGGCCATCGCCCGTTGCGACGAAGCACAGTACCCGAGGCTGGGCCCGGAGGCTGGCGGCCTGGATGCGCAGCGGCCGAGACGATGTGGACCGTGCGCACCTCCGCGACATGTCGAGGAAAAACGCCGTGGCTCAGGGTCCGCTGAATCGTGCGCTCAACGGTCGCTCACGTCGGTGGAATGTGGTCAGATCGGTTCAATGGCGGTTGAGTGGACTCCCGATGAGCGCGATGCGGTCGAGGCCATCCTGCTGGCGCTTCCAGCGCAGAGTGGCCGATGTTTCGAGGCCGCGCGCGGCGTCTTGCCGATCGGACGAGCGCGAGACCCAGCAACGAGCGCATGGAAGATCAAGCCTCGCCAGGGACGATTCGTCGTCCCGAAAGTCCATACCGGCCAACGGTGGTTTCATCACTACACGGTCGAGGTGCAGCGCCACGGGGTCGACGCGCTGACCGGCGCCGGTGGAACCCCTTGGGATATCTACCTTCCTACCCACTGGGAGCATTCCAGTTACCTTCACTATTCAAGATCCGATCTACGAGATGAGGACCAATGACCTGGGTCGTATCAAAGCTGATCGACTTCATCGATGAGCGCCTGAACCACATGATCGAAGCCCCGGGCATGTGGGGGTCCAGCGAAAGCGTAGAGCTGCAGATCCTGCAGTTGCTGGAAATTCGTTCCTTGGTGCTCGGTGCGCCGGATGCGCAATCACATTGGCACCAAGTTCAAACCGACTACGAGCGCTTCATCGCCGTGCACTTTCCCGGGGCACCGCCGACAACACTCACGGTTCTACTTGGGCAAGAGCCAAGCAGACTGATTCCCCTGCTGGCACGATTCGTCGCCGAGCAGCGTTGCGTTCAGCCTAGCCGCAATCCCACTCAGATTCGCAATACATGGGAGATCGCCATGGTCGAGTCGCTCGTGACCAGGATACGTGCTGCAGTCGAGAGCGAACGCGACAGGCCCGAAAGCTACGACCTTCGGCCAGTCAAGGTCTCTGATGAGGCAGCGTGAGCCATGACGAGAACCAAGGCCCAGCTTCACGTCGACTTCCTCAGGAGCGTCCTCGCCGCTGGCGGGAAGATCGCCAAGGCGAACTTCTCCGTCGAACGAAATCTCGGACCGAGCAATCCTACCTACGTACTCTGCCTGGAACAGCACGGCGCGCTCACCTTGGCGGAGCTTCCCTGGACGCCGGAACTAGAGGAGTTCTTGCTTCATGAGCATCCGACTCGAATGGAGAAGCTTGATGAAGAGTGCGAACGGTTCGCGACGATCCTGGGAAACAACCTACGAACCGTCGAGTCTCGGGTCGGACGCGATCATGCTCAGGCAATATTCGTCGACCTTCTCAAAGACCATCCCGAGTATGACCTTGAACAACTGATCGCAAAGAGTGCGACTCTCACTCCCCACCGGCAGAGCGATAGCTACCTTGTGTGCCGTCAATTCCTGGAACAAACCATCGCTGGTCTACAGAACACCGCGATCATGAAGCTTCATTACCCCGATGCTCCTGAGCTGATCGGCGAGGCACTCGGCACGATCTTGGATAGTCGATTTCATATCTCACTACGCAAAGAGCTGTTCCCACAGTAACCGACAGCGAGCCCCCACGGAGACTCACAGCGCGACGCGGAACCCGACGGTATCGAGCCGGAACGTCGGCGCGAAGCTCGCGCGCGCGTAGGTCCTGAGCGAGCGGATGTCGTAGCGCCACGATCCGCCGCGGATCACGCACGGCGCGCTGCCGGGCTGGATCGTGTTGCGCGGGTTGCGCTCGGGGCCGTGCAGGTAGAAGCCGGGATCGTCGACGTCCTCGCACCACTCGAACACGTTGCCGGCCATGCCCTCGATGCCGTACGGCGAGGCGCTCCTGGGGAACGCGTCGACCGGCGAGGTGCCGCCGGCGCCGGTGCCGAGCGGGTAGTGCTTGGCGCGCGCCTGGCCGAAGTTGGCGTGCTCGGCGGTCGGCTCCTCGCGGCCCCACGGGTACTTGTTGCCGTCGGGGCCGCGCGCCGCCTTCTCCCACTCGGCCTCGCTGGGCAGCCGGCGCGCCGCCCACCGGCAGTACGCGCGCGCGTCGGTCCACGACACGAACACCACCGGGTGGTCGAGCAGCTCGGGCGGGCTGCGACCGGTGCGGAAGTGCTGGAGGAAGCGGTCGGCCTCGGCGTCGGTCGGCCGGTAGCCGGTGGCCTCGATGAATGCCTGGAACTGGCGATTGGTCACCGGGTAGCGCGCGATGTAGTAGCGGTCGAGCAGGACGGTGCGGCGGTGCGCGCCGAGCTGGAACGAACCGGCCGGGATCAGCCGCATCTCGTTGTCGTCGTCCTCGATGATGATCCGCGGGTACTCGGTGTCGCGCTCGACCCGGCTCGGCGTGACGTCGACCAGCGCGGCCTCGAGCGCGGTGCGGAACTCGAGGCACGACTGCGGCCGCTCGGTGCGGTCCTTGGCGAGCGCGTGCAGGATGATCTGCTCGAGCGCCGGCGGCATGTGCGGGCGGAACGCCGACGGCGGCTCGGGCGGCTGGGACACGTGGGCCATCATCACCGCGAAGTGGTTGTTGCCCTCGAACGGGCACCGCCCGGTGACGCAGCGGTACAGCGTGACGCCGAGCGAGTAGATGTCGGAGCGGTGATCGACCTCCTGCGGCGACTGGGCCTGCTCGGGCGACATGTAGCGGCAGGTGCCGAGCAGCGCGCCGGTCATCGTGTACGTCGTGCCCTCGAGGATCTTGGCGATCCCGAAGTCGACGATCTTGGGGACCACGGCCTCGTCCTCCATGCGGAGCAGTATGTTGTGCGGCTTGAGGTCGCGGTGGACGATGCCGGCGGCGTGGGCCTGCTGCATCGCGTCGAGCACGCCGCTGAAGATCACCCGGATCTCGTCGTAGGGCAGCTTGCCGTTCCAGCGCTGCGCGTGCTCCTCGAGCGTGGGGCCCTCGACGTACTCCATGACGAACGCGAGCAGGTCGGGGTGCTCGATGATCTCGTGGACGCGCGCGACGTGGCGGTGGTTCCAGCCGAGCATCAGCTGGGCCTCGCGGGTGAACCGGCGCCGGATCTCGGAGTCGCCCATCAGGCTGGCGTGCAGCGCCTTGATCGCCACGGTGCGCTCGCGCGCGAGGTCGTTGGCGCGGTAGACCACGCCCATGCCGCCCTCGCCGAGCACGCCGTCGATCATGTAGCGATCGGTGACCCGGGTGCCGGCCGCGATCAGGCGCGGCGGCAGCATGTGATGGGCGGGCTCGGTGACGGTGGCATCCTGAGTGGCCACGCCGGGATAGACCGCCGCGATCGGGAAGCCGCAGTTCGGGCAGAACCGGGCCCTTGTCGACAGCTCCTCTTCGCACCGCCGGCAGCGCTCGGCCATGGGGCGACTGTAGATCGCCATCATTGCCAGCGCGACATCCCGGTGCGGCCGCCGGCAGGCGCTGCTCACTTGAATCGGGCGTGCGTACCGTGCAATCGTACCTATATTGTCAAGGGGGTGGTGGTCGAAACCTCGCCCGGAGGGAGGGAACGATGGCGGACCAGGAAAAGGTGGCAGCGAATCCCGGCGCGCGGACGTCGTCGCCGGCGAGCGCGTCGCTGCCCGGCATCCCGCTGGACCTGCCGCCGCTGGCGGTGTCGCCGATGAGCACGCCGCCGATCGGCACGCTCGCGACGATTCCGGAACCGCCGCCCGACGCCCCGCCGCTCGACCGCGGGCCGCCACCGGGCATGACCCTGTTCGAGCCGGCCCCGGTGCCGCCCCCGGTGGCTGCGCCGGTGACCGCGCCCGCGCCGGCGACCCCGCTGTTGCCCTGGGCGCAGGCGTTCACCCAGATCTTCACCCGCGTCATCGTGCTGACGCTGGTGTTCTTCGTCGTCGTGTGGCCCTACCTGCCGTTCGACACGGGCACCCGGTGGATCCTCGCCGGCGTCGTCCTGCTCGTCATCGTCGCGTTCAGCGTCGCCGCGTTCGTCATGGTGCGCGCCCGGTCGGTCGCGTTCTTCAAGTCGCTGCGCGACGCGATCGCGGTGGTCGCGATCATCGGCGGTGCGGTGGTCGCTGCCCTGGTGTTCGCGCCGGGCGCCCGCAACGAGGTGTTCAAGCTGTTCGCGGTCGTGTACTTCTCGCTGTTACCGGCGTCGCTCTATCTCCAGTTCATGGCGGTCCGCGGACCCACGCTGTGGGAGGAGTTCACGGACAACCTGTACCGGCTGCGGTTCGACGACGCGGGATCGCTGCCCAGGCCGCCGCCGCATTGCCGGTACTATCCGACGTGGCTGTCCGCGCGGGCCGCGCGCGCCACACCGCTGGGCAAGACGCTGTACCAGAAGAAGTTCGAAGGCGTGTTCGGCGCGATTCCCTGCGACGACGACAGCCGGCCGCCGCTGCACACCGAGAAGCTCGCGCCGGTGATCATGGCGACGATCCTGTTCTCGGTGGCGTGGGTCATCGTCGTGATGCCGGCGCCGCTGTTCGAGCTGACGCTGTTCGGCCACGTCCCGCAAGGCACCGAGAGCCCGGTCATCCCGCTCGGCACCCTGCGGTTCGGGTTCCTCGGGGCGTACTTCTACGCGGTCCAGATGCTGGTGCGGCGCTACTTCCAGAACGACCTCAAGGCGAGCGCCTATCACAACGCGACGATGCGGATCGTGACCGTCGCGCTGCTGGTCTGGACGGTGGACCTCGGGCTCGGCGGCCAGCCGCACGAGGTTCGCTGGCCGCTCGCGTTCGTGATCGGCGTGTTTCCCGACGTCGGGTGGAAGGCTCTGCAGACGGCGGTGAAGATGCCGCTGCGCGTGCTGGTGCCCAGCCTCCGGCAGCCGTACCCGCTGAGCGACCTCGACGGGCTCAACGTCTGGTACGAGGCCCGGCTGCTCGAGGAGGGCATCGAGGACATGCAGAACATCGCGACCTGCAACCTGGTCGACGTCATGCTCAACACCCGGATCCCGGTCGAGCGGCTGGTCGACTGGATCGACCAGTCGATCCTCTACCTCCACCTCGGCAAGCCGATCGAGGGCGGCGGGAACCCGCGCGACCAGCTCCGCCGCTACGGCATCCGGACCGCGACCGACCTCGAGGACGCGTTCCGGCCCGCGTGCGACGTCGCCGACGAGGTCGAGCGGATCGCCAGGCTGGAGCGCCTGCTGACCACCGGCCCGGACGAGCCGAGCGTCCTGCGGACCATCCTCGCGACGCTGGGCAGCGAGCCGAACCTGCCCTACGTCCGCGCGTGGCGGTCCGCCGAGGACGCGCCGCGGGCGTTCGACCCCACCCGGCCCGGTGTGACGAGCTGATCGGCGCCGCGGCCCGGCCGGCGGCGCGGCGAGTGCAGGACCGGCGGATCCGAGCTACGCTGATCGGCGATGCTCGAGCTCGTGACCGGGGTGCGCGATGTCGGGCGCGGCCTCGCGGCGCTCCGCGCGCACCCCGCGCTGTGGAGGTGGGTCGCGGCGCCGGCCGCCGTCACGCTGGTGCTGCTGGTCGGAGCCGCGTTCGGGATCGCATACGCCGTCGGTCCGGTCGTGAGCTGGGTCGCGGTCCACCTGCCGGGCCCGCTCGCGAGGGTCGCGAGCCCGATCTTGACGGTGCTGGTCGTCGGCGGCCTGGTCATCGCGGCGCTGCTCGTGTTCACCTCGGTCGCCGGCGCGGTCGCCGGTCCGTTCAACGAGCGGCTGTCCGAGCACCTCGAGGCCGAGCTCACCGGCCGGCGGCCCGGGCCGGTCTCGCTGCGCGAGCTCGCGCTCGGCGCGGCGGTCAGCGCGGTCCACGCGCTGCGCCGGCTGGCCGTCGCGCTGGTCGGCATCGCGCTGGTGTTCGCGCTCGGCCTGGTGCCGGTGGTCGGGACGGTCGCCGCGCTCGGGGTCGCCGCGTGGTTCGCCGCCACCGCAGCGGCGTACGATTGCTACGACGCGGTGTTCGGCCGCCGCGCGATGGCCTATCGCGACAAGCTCGCGTACCTGTCGCGGCACCGCGGCCGCACGCTCGGCCTGGGCCTCGCGGTCGCCGGCCTGCTGCTGGTCCCCGGCCTCAACCTGCTCGCGCTCGCGGCCGGCAGCGCAGGCGCGACCGTGGCCGATCGGGCGCTCCAGCGCGGCGCGCGCCGCTGACCGGCGCGTGGCCTACTCGTAGACCAGCAGCAGCGGGCCCGGGAACAGCCACGACAGGCCGTCGCGCAGCCGATCGCGCCAGTTCTCCCAGTTGTGGCCGTCGCGGGCCTCGACGTAGCGGACCTCCATGCCGGTCGCCATCAGCAGCGGCGCGATCGAGCGGTTCTCGTAGATCAGCGACTCGTACATCCCGCAGCTCATGAACACCCGCTCGGACATCGCGACCGGCTCGGCGCGGTAGTGGTTCATCAGCGCGACGATCGGGTCGAACAGCGGGCCGCGCGCGTTGCGATCGCCGATGTCGGTGAACGCGAACGATCCGGACTGCAGCAGCAGCCGGCCGTAGAACCCGGGGCGGTACAGCGCGGTGGCGAGCGACGCGACCGCGCCGAAGCTCGCGCCCATCAGGCAGCGCCCGGCCGGCCGGGCCTCGACCGGCAGCGTGCGCTCGAGGTTGGGCACCAGCTCGTCGGTGAGAAACCGCGCGTGGCGCTCGTCGCCGGCGTACTCGTTGAGCCGGTTGGGCGAGCTGGTCAGCGCGACGATCAGCTCGGGGATCTCGCGGCGGTGGATCAGGTTGTCGAGGATCGTGCCCAGGCTCGCGTAGTGCAGGTAGTCGTGGCCGTCGTGGACCACCAGCAGCGGGTAGCGCCGGGTCCGCCGGTAGCGCGCCGGCAGGTACAGCGCGACGCCGCGCCGGCCGAACACCTGGCTGTCGAACTTGATCTCGTCGAGCGTGCCGCCCGGCGCCTCGGGATCGCGCGCGGTCCACTCGGGCACGGTGTAGCCGGTGCCGTGGGCGACCGAGTTGGCGCCGAACGGATCGCGCGCGCGGTTGGGGTTGCGCGGGTCCTGGATCCACTCGCCGTGGCCGCCGCGCA
>JBGQCL010000325.1:0-13865 GCA_041495365.1 Kofleriaceae bacterium
CCAGTCCTTGTCGCGCTTGACCAGGTCGATCGGCTTGGCGGCGTCCGGCTTGGCGGCGTCCGGCTTGGCGGCGTCGGCCGGCTTGCCGGACACCTGCAGGCGCGTCACCTTCGCCGCATCGAACCCGGCGAGGATCGGGTGCTCCTTCAGCGCGGCGCTGTCGTCGCCGCGGGTCAGCACGATCACGGCGATCACCAGCTGGACGCCCAGCGCCGCGATCAGGATCTTGTGAAACCGCGTGAGCATCTCACGCCTCCTTCGAGATGATGGGCTGGACCGCGCGCCGCCGCAGCCAGGCGAAGCCGACCACGGCCACCAGCCCGAGCAGCGCGATCGCGACGTTCACGATGAACCATGTACGGCGGGACTGCGTGCTCACGGTCAGCGCCCGCGCCGCCGTGTTGCGCGACCTGATCCCGAGCAGGTCGGTGTCGGACAGCGACCAGTCGACCGCGTTGTGCACCAGCTCGAGGTTGGACGTCGCAAAGTCCGACTCGAGCTGCTGGGCGAGCCCGAGCACGTCGTCGGACACGAACGCCGACGATCCGAACACGACGATCCGGGTATCCGGGGGCGAGTGCGCGATCAGCGGCGCCGCGTCCTTGTCGGCCGGGTCCCTGGGCTTGTCCTTGGGCTTCTCCACGCTGCTCGCGAGCCCGCCGGTGATCGCCACCGCCATCACCTGGCTGCCCTTCTTGTCGGTGTCCTTGGGCCCGGGGAAGCCGGTCTTGGGGTAGGTCCGCAGGTCGGGTTCGACCTTGGTTGCCGTGGTCAGCCACGAGCCGTCCGACGATCTCAGCAGCACCTCGACCCGGTGCTCGTCGTCGCCGACCTTGGCCTCGGCCTTGACCGGCGACGCCCAGTGCATCACCGAGCCGGTCAGCCCGCCGGTGATCACGCTCGACGACGCCACCTGGTCACCGTCCATCTTGACCCAGTACGGGTACGGCAGCTGATGCATCTCCCGCACGATCATGCCGTTGCCGAGATCGCGGTTCTCCGGCACCGGGAACACGTCGTTCTTGCTGTCCATCACCATCTGGTCGTCGACGGTGATGCCCCACTTCTGCAGCGCGGACTCCAGCCCGGTCGTCACCTTCTCGACGCTGAGCCCGGCGGCCGGGGCGAGCCGGAACCGGCCGTCGAGCAATACCAGCGCCCCGCCGCGCATCACGAACTGGTCGAGGTGCTCGGCCGCCTTGGCGTCGAGCGACGCCGGCCCGGCGACCACCAGCGCCTCGACGTCGTCGGGCACCGGCGCGGTCAGCTGGACGTCGCGGACCTCGTAGTTGCCCGCCATCGCGCGCTGCAGGCTGCGGAACGACTGCGGCGGCGGCATCTGCTGCGGCGGCATGCCCTGCATCATCGGCATCGGCGGCGGCGCGGGCGGCGACCACAGCCCGACCACCCGGGTGAACCCCGGCGCGGCGCGCTTGAGCCCCTCGATCACCGCGGCCTTGAGCTCGGCGTCGCCCAGCTTGTCCGGCGGGTTGACCCGGACCAGCCGGTTACCGACCTGGAGCAGCAGGTCGAAGTAGAACACGTCGTTCGCGAACAGCTGCTGGTGCGGGCGCAGCCCGAACTTGGTGAACAGCTCGCGCATCTCGGTCTCGCCCTTGGGCTCGACCGTCGCGTAGGCCAGCTTGCCGCCCGCCTGCTTGGTCAGCTCGTCGACGACCTTCTGCAGCTTGGCCGGTCCGTCCTTTCAGTTCTCCGGCAGCGTCTTCGGGGTGATGTACGCGGTCAGCTGGATCTTGCCCGCGGTCGACGCGAACAGCTGATCGACGCTCGAGAACTCCGCGACCGTCTTCTTGATCGTCTTGGTCAGCTGGTACTCGGGATTCTTCAGCGAGATCTCGAGCTCGCCGATGTCCATCACGCGCACCGCGATCAGGTCGTCGAGCCCGATCACCGCGTGCTGGTCGCCGTACTCGATCGCGATCGCGAAGTACGCGTTGACCACCGTCTTCTCGGTCTGGGTCGCGAACCGCAGCGGCGTCGGATCGATCCCGAACCGCTCCTTGGCCTCGCGCTTGGCGTCCTCGGAGTCGGTCGGATCGATGAACTCGACCCGGACCTTGCTGCCGCCCGCGATCCGGTACTCCTCCAGCAGGTCGCGCAGCTGCGGCACCAGCGGCTCGAGCTTGGGGTGGCTCTTGTCCGAGAAGTAGCCGCGGATCAGCAGCCGCTCGTCGAGCCCGCTCAGGATCTTGCGGGTCGAGTCCGACAGGCTGTACGCGCCGTCCTGGGTCAGGTCGAGCCGGATCCGCCGGATCGGCGCCAGCCACACGTCGAGCCCGACCGCGTTCGCGGCGACCAGAGCGACCGCGAGCACAGCGGCGCTCCGCCGGGTCTTGCCGCGCGGCCCGCGGCTCCAGGTCAGCCGGTCGAGCAGCAGCACGTTCAGCGCGATGCCGACCGCGACGATCCCGCCGTAGTACGCCAGGTCGCGCAGATCGAGCACGCCGCGCGCCACGCTCTCGAACCGCGCCTCGGTGCCGAACAGCCGGCCGATATCACCGCCGAAGTAGCCGATCACGTCGGCGATGCCGCACACCAGCGCGGTGCCGATGAACGCGACGATCTCGTTGTCGGTCGCCGCCGACACGCACATCCCGATCGCCAGGTACGCCGCCGCCAGCAGCAGCGACGCCAGGTAGCCGCCGACCACCGGCCCGACGTCGAGGTTGCCCATGCGCGCGATCGTGATCGGCAGGATCAGCGTCAGCCCGAGCGCGATCGCGATCAGCACCATGCCGGCGAGGAACTTGCCGACCACCAGCTGCCAGCGCGGCACCGGCAAGGTCAGCAGCACCTCGAGCGTGCCAACCCGGCGCTCGTCGGCCCACTGCCGCATCGAGAGCGCCGACACCAGGATGATCAGCAGCCGCGGCATCCACTTGAACAGCGGCCGCAGATCCGCCAGCCCGCGCGCGAAGAACTTCTCGTACCAGAAGAACGTCCCGAGCGCGACCATCAGGAACGCGGCCAGGAAGATCACCGCGATCGCGGAGTTGAAGTAGCCCCGCAGCTCTTTCTTGACGACGGTACGGATCATGGTGCCACCTGTCCTGTGCGCTCCGCGAGATCGCGGAACACGCGCTCCAGCGTCTTGGGCTCGGGCCTGAGCTCACCGATCTTCCAGCGCGTCGTGCGCAGCGCATCGAACAGCGCCGGGCACAGCTCGTCCTTGCTCCCGGACGTCACCCGCCAGCGCTTGAAGTCGCCGGCCGTGCCCGCGGCCTCGACCGACGTCACCCCGGCCACCTTGTTCAGCACGTCGGCGACCCCGCTCGCGGCCGACTCGATCGCGACCACCGCGGCGTTGGCGTTGCGCAGGTCGGCGAGCTTGGCGTCGGCGCGCAGCGCGCCCTGCATGATCACCAGCACCCGCTCGCAGGTCGCCTCGACCTCCGACAGGATGTGGGTCGACAGCAGCACCGTCGACTTCTTCGCCAGCCGGGCGATCAGGTCGCGGATCTCCGCGATCTGTGTCGGATCGAGGCCGGTCGTCGGCTCGTCCAGGATCAGGATGTCCGGCTCGTGGATGATCGCCTGCGCGATCCCGACCCGCTGCCGGAACCCCTTGGACAGGGTCGCGATCGGCTGCACCACCCGATCGGTCAGGCCGGTTGCCCGGATCACCTCCACCATGCGATCGCGCCGCCGCTCCTCCGGCACGCCGCGCATCGCCGCCATCATCTCCAGGTACTCCTGAACCAGCATCTCGCCGTACAGCGGCGCACTCTCCGGCAAGTAGCCGATCCGGCGCTGCGCGGCCAGCGGATCGGACACGACGTCGATGCCATGCACCTGGACGTCGCCGAGATCCGGCTCCAGGCAGCCGGTCAAGATCTTCATGAGCGTGGTCTTGCCGGCCCCGTTCGGACCCAGCAGGCCGATGACCTCGCCCGGCTCGATCTTGAAGCTGACGTTCGACAGAGCGCTTATCCGCCCGTAACTCTTGGATAACTTGTCTATCGCGATCGCTTCCATGCGCCCCCCAAGACCGCGGTGACGCGGTGGTGAATTCCCGGGCCGGGAATTTTTTTCGAATGGACCCGTTTCGCCGTGCCGGCGCCCTGCTTACTAACCTGCCCACGAACCATGAGCCAAGCCCCTGAACCCGCCGAATCCACCGGTCCTGCTGAACGCCATGAATTCCAGGCCGAGGTCAAGCAACTCCTCGACCTCATGGTCCACTCGCTGTACTCGGACAAGGACATCTTCCTGCGCGAGCTGATCTCCAACTCGTCCGACGCCCTCGACAAGCTGCGGTTCGAGCAGCTGACCCGGACCGAGCTCGCCGCCTCCGACCTCCACATCCGGATCGAGGTCGACCGCGCCGCGCGCACCGTCTCGGTGTCCGACAACGGCATCGGCATGACCCGCGACGAGGTCGTCCAGCACATCGGCACCATCGCGCGCTCCGGCACCCGCGAGTTCCTGAGCTCGGTCAACGAGGCCCAGAAGGACGCCCAGAACAAGAGCATGCCACCCGAGCTGATCGGCCAGTTCGGCGTCGGCTTCTACTCCGCCTTCATGGTCGCCGACCGGATCACCCTCGTCACCCGCCGCGCCGGCCACACCGCCGCCACCCGCTGGGAGTCGACCGGCGACGGCTCCTACACCCTGGCCGACGCCGAGCACCCCACCCAGGGCACCACCGTCACCCTCCACCTCAAGCCCGCCGATCCGGAGCACGGCCGCGACTACACCGCCGACCACGTCCTCAAGGACATCGTCAAGCGCTACTCCGACTTCGTCACCTACCCGATCCGGATGCAGCGCTGGCGCGACGGCGACCAGCCGTCCGACCCCAAGATCCTCGAGGACGAGACCCTCAACTCGATGAAGGCGATCTGGGACCGGCCCAGGGGCGAGGTCACCGACACCGAGTACAAGGAGTTCTACCGCCACGTCGCCCACGACTGGACCGACCCCCTGCGCTCGATCCCGGTCAAGATCGAGGGCACCCTCGAGGCCTACGCCCTGCTCTACATCCCGAGCAAGGCCCCATTCGACCTCTACAGCGCCGAGATGAAGCGCGGCGTCCAGCTCTACGTCAAGCGCGTCTTCGTCATGGACGAGTGCAAGGAGCTGATGCCGACCCACCTGCGGTTCGTCAAGGGCGTGGTCGACGCCCACGACCTCTCGCTCAACGTCTCGCGCGAGATCCTCCAGAAGGACCGCCAGATCCAGGTCATCCGCAAGCAGCTGGTCAAGAAGGTGCTCGCCACCCTCGAGGACATGAAGCGCGACAAGTTCGACGACGACTACCTCGCGTTCTGGGCCGCGTTCGGCCCCGTGTTCAAGGAGGGCCTGCTCGCGTTCGACGCCGCCGACAAGGACAAGCTGGTCGACCTCGTCATCACCCACTCGACCCACGCCGCCGGCAAGCTGGTCTCGCTCGACGACTACGTCTCCCGCATGAAGGACGGCCAGGACGCGATCTACTTCCTCACCGGCCCGTCCTACGAGGCGATCGCGAAGTCCCCGCTGCTCGAGGCCTTCACCGCCAAGGGCTACGAGGTCCTCCTCTTCACCGACCCGATCGACGAGCTCTGGCTCGAGCGCGCCCCGAAGTTCAAGGACAAGCCCCTGACCTCGATCGGCCGCGGCGAGGTCAAGCTCGGCTCCGACGACGAGCGCAAGCAGGCCGCCGAGGCCCTCGACGAGAAGCAGAAGGAGTTCGCCGACCTGCTCGCCTACCTCCGGGTCCAGCTCCAGGACGAGGTCAAGGAGGTCCGGCTGTCCAGCCGCCTCACCTCCTCGCCGGTCTGCCTGGTCAGCGACGAGCACGACCTCACCCCGCGGATGCAGAAGATGCTCGAGCAGCTCGGCCAGAAGCCGCCCAAAATCAAGCCGATCCTCGAGCTCAACCCGGGCCACGCCCTGCTCCCCAAGCTCCACGCCCTGTTCGCTGCCAACAAGGCCGACCCGCGCCTGGCCACCTACGCCGCGGTCCTCCTCGGCCAGGCCCACCTCGCCGACTCCGGCCAGCTCCCCGACCCCGCCGCCTTCTCCCGCGCCCTCGGCGACCTGATGCTCCACGGCGTGTGACCTGCCGGGCGCCCCTGCCGGCGACCGCCGTCCGCGCTGCGGACGCGGCCCGCCGCGCTGCGGACGCGGCCCGCCGCGCTGCTGCTGCCCGCCGCGCTGCAGACGCGGCCCGCCGCGCTGCTGCTGCCCGCCGCGCTGCGGACGCGGCCTGCCGCGCTGCGAGCCACGGCGGCTCGGCCGCCCACCCGAGCGGCCTACTGCCGACCCGCCGGCCGGCTCACCGTCAGCGCCCGAGCCGCTTCGCCAGCTCCCCCGAGTCGATCAATTTTTGCACATCGTCGCAGCCACCGATCAGCACCCCTTTCACGAAGATCATCGGAAACGTCGGCCAGCCGCTCCAGATCTTCAACGCAGTCCGCCGTCGCCACGTGTTCAGATAACTGCCGTACTCCAGGTAATGGAACGGGATCCCCGCCGCCGTCAGCGCCTTGCGCGCCCGGCGCGGGAACGGGTTCTGCTTCATCCCGACCACCACCACGTCGTGCCCCGTCACCGCGCGCTCGACCTCGTCGATGATGTCGCGGTGATTCGAGGCGATCGCCTCGCGAATGGCAGGATCCACGCGGTCTTCGGGCAGCAGCGGTCTCGTCATGCGCCGACACTACAGCGCCCCGCGAACGCACGCTTCCCGGCGGACCACCGTCCACGTCACGCCCTCTCGCTGCGCCCCAGATCGTTTGCCAGATTACCCAAATACTTGACCCTGACAGCTCCCGCCGTTCCCGGTTTCTCGACGGGGCAACTCGCCTCGAGCTGTGCGCGCGCGGTCACGCCCGCGTTCCAAGCCTGTGTCGAGACGCATCCACCTCACCGTCGACAACCACGCCTACACGTGTGCCCGGACGGGGTGTGACCCGAGTTAGCAACGTTTCGCAATATTCGCGGCAAGAGATAGTTGCGATCGACGGCCACCTCTCCGAGGATGCCGCGCATGCGAACCCTCCTAATCCTCTCGCTTGTCCTCTTCGGCTGCAGCGACGACAAAACCAACAACACGCCGGCGGACGCGGCCATCGACGCGCCGCCGCCGCTCACGCTCGACTGCCCGACCTACTGCACCGAGATCCAGGCCAACTGCACGGGCACGAATGCCCAATATCCTACTGAGCCGAACACCCCCAACGCCCATTGCTTGGCGGCTTGCGCTTCGTTCCCCACCGGCACGCTCGCCGACACGTCCGGGAACACGCTCGGCTGCCGGATCTATCACGCCGGCGCTCCTGCGAAGACCGATCCCGTCCTCCATTGCCCCCACGCCGGCCCAGGCGGTGACCTCACGAGTGTCACGGCGCCTCCGGGCACGTGCGGCGATGCCTGCACCAGCTTCTGCACACTCGAGATCAAGGCCTGCGGCACAACGACGTCGGCGCCCACGACCGGCCAGTACGCCGATATGCCCTCGTGCATCACCATGTGCAAGGCATTCACCAACACGACCCACAAGTACGCGATCACCTCTTCCGGTGATTCACTGGCATGCCGCCTGTATCACGCCACCAACGCGGCCATCACGGGCAATGCCACGGTCCACTGCCCTCACACGGGACCCACGCCGGCTGGCGCCGGCAACCCGTGCCTTGCCGGTTCGACGGCCATGCCCTGAGCTACCGGATTTCGTACTTCTCGGGGGTCTCACCACTTACTCGCCAGATCGCGACGCGCTTCTTCCGCGGACCGCGTCGAGGAGTTGTGATGTCGGCTTCGACGGCCGGGCTGCGACACCGCATCTACGGTCACGCGCGATCGCTCCGACCTGGTAAGTGATCGATTTCCTTCGTGCATCAAACCGATCGGTGTTCTGGTGGCGACGCTGTTCGCGGCGGAGGGAGCCGCGGCAGCGAGGCCGGCGAACAGGCGCACACGATGTGCTCGATGCGGCACCCAACTGGACAGCGCTACAGTTCAAGGCTTTCGTCTGAGACCTGAATACAGAAATTCCCGCTATTAGAATCACAGGGAATCGGTCCGGGAACAACGGTCCCCATGACGTACTTTCCATTGGAATCAGCTCCCTGTACAGGTTTCCATGTATTGCCGACGGCATGCATGAGCTGAGTCCCATTACCGCCTTCGATCAGCAGGCCAATACCAGCATTGCTGAATATGTTATTACCAGGATCCGAAGTAGTTCCAAGATCGCCTGTACTGCGTACTCCCAAGTCACCACCTGCTGTATTGTTGGAGATCATGCATCCCCTCATTCTCAAGGTCGCATCCTGTACGTAGAAAGCAGCTCCCGAGCTCAGGATGGAAACATTGGTCAGCGAGCAACTCCCTCCGACAACTTCAAGACTCGTCTGGCGCATGTGAGAGAGTTCGCCTCCGGTTACCTGAACTGTGGCATTTGCTACAGCCAGTGCATCTACATCCACGTTTCGAACTAGTACATTTTCAAGAGTTGCTTGGGTTGGCACATTGGCATATGGTGAGTTAATCTCTATTCCCCTACTTCCACCATCGATAACACTATCAGAAAGTGAGAAATCGCCACTGGAATTGATATAGAACACACTGATAATCTTGGTGCAAGAGGAATCACTAGTCACCGTTACCTTCGACAGCGTTGCCGTGCTGTGATCATTCGCGAGCAGACTCGTCCCAAGCGCGCGCGTGGCCAAAGCAGAAGATGTCAGCACCGCATTGCCGTTGAGTACAATACCGGTCGCACATGTAGCCGCGGCTCCAGTGATGTCGAGGTTATTGATGGACACACTTGCAGCCGTCTCGGCCTGCACTGCGATGGCGCTGTTTACAACCCGGATGTTCTTGAGGCTTGCGGTCCCAGTCGCCGCGATCGCGGTGGTAAAGTCCTGGAAATCGAGATCCTGCAAGCCGCCGATATCGACGGTCATTCCTGGTCCCACTTTACTGCCCGAGAGGAGAGCGCCACCGCCGGCGGGCCCAACGATCGTCACGTTGGGCGGAACAGTGTAGGGGAACGTCTCGCCGCTGGACATGGAGTAGGTGCCGGTCGCCAGGACGATCTCAGAGATCCGCGTGTTGGCGGCCGCCAATCCGATCGCGTGCTTGAGCGTCCTGACCGGCGACGTGAAGCCATCGTTCGAGTCGTCGCCGGAGGGAGAAACGTGAATGGCGACGATGGGCGCAACCGGGCCGTCCGAACCTCCAGGAGCGTCGTCGACGAGGTCCGGTGGCCGCGGGAAGCCGCACGACGCGGTCGTGAGCAACAGCAGCGCGATGCTCACCGCGCTGGCGATCGCGGACCGCGCCGAGGGCGTTGCGACGTCCGCTTTGACAGGGATATCTGCCAACGTTGACTGCTTCATGGACTGCGTCTTGCGTGTTCTCTGGACAGCAGCAGCCCCTTTAGAGGATCGAGCGGCGATCGCGCCGGAACCATCTGCCGGTGCGAACGGTTCCGACATGTGGACTTGGTGGCCGTTCTGGAACCAATCAGCCGGCAACGAGGGTCGACTGCCGTGGTTCGCTTCCTCGGCTGCGCTGTGTCGCGCATTCCCCGCCATACGCCCCACCATCTTGGTTTTCTCGGTCCATGTCAAGCGAGAGCTATGCACGGGTCCGAGCCCCAGTTTGCCAGGGCGACGGGCTCGAGCATCCTCGGTGCATCTTGGATGAGCGCAAGGGACAGCGGCCCGGAACCGGAGCAGGATGAGGTCTACACCCTCTCTACAGTTCGAGGCTTTCATTTGAGACCGCGAGACAAAAGTTACCAGTGTTGGAATCACACGAAATCGGGCCGGGAACGATGGTTCCCTGAGCATATTTCCCATTAGCATCCGCACCCTGTACTGGTTTCCAGGTGTTGCCAACGAGCTGCACAAGTTGTGTACCGTTCCCACCTTCAACGAGCAGACCGAGCCCGACGTTGTTGATCACATTCTTGCCTGGATTCATCGTGGTACCAAGATCCACCACTGTGCCCCCGCTCAAGTCACCGCCGACAGTGTTGTTCGAGATCATGCACCCTCTCATTGTCAGGGTCGCATTCTGGGTGTAAAAGGCCATTCCCGAGTTCAAGATTGAGACATCCGTCATCGTGCAGTTGCCACCTATGACCTCAAAGTCTGTCCCACTCGTGTGTGAAAGCTCCCCACCCATCATGCGCACCGTCGCATTCCCCACAACGAGTGCATCAGAGTTTACGTTCCGCACCGTGACGTTTTCAAGGACAACCTGGGTGGGAGCACTACCTGAGGGTGAGTTAACACGGATGCCACTCCCACCTCCATCAATGAGAACATGGCTAACCATAAATTTCCCGTCAGAAGGAATACGCAGTATATTGTTTGCACATGAAGGGTCTCCAGTTGCGTTCATGTTCGTCAGCGATGCCATGCTGTGATCATTGGCAACAAAACTCGTTCCAAGCAAACGTGTAGAGAATGTAGAGATGGTCAGCGTCGCATTACCGTTGAGCACGATTCCCGTCGCGCACGCGCTCGCGGCTCCCGTGATATCAAGGTTGCTCACTGTCAAGTCAGCAGTTGTCTCGGCTTGAACCGCTATGGCACTCGTCAGAACTCGGATGTTCTTGAAGGTCGCGACTCCTATAACTGTGATCGCTGTGCCGAAATCTTGAAGATCGATGTCTTGAAGCCCTCCGACACCGACGGTCATCCCAGGTCCAGTCTTTCCGCCGACAAGGGTCGCGCCACCGCCGGCAGGACCCACGAGAGTCACGTTAGGCGGAATTGTGTAGGGGAATGTCTCTCCGCTGGACATGGAGTAGGTTCCGGTCACCAGGACGATCTGGGAGACCTGCGTGTTGGCAGCGGCGAGGCCGATCGCGTGCTTCAGTGTCTTGATTGGCGACATGAGGCCGTCGTTCGAGTCGTCACCTGAAGGAGAGACGTGAATCGCAGAGCCGGGCCCGGCGGTCTCGCCGCCTGTGTCTCCCGGAGCATCGCCAACGACGTCTGGTGGCCGTGGGAAGCCGCACGAGGTAGCGAGCAAGAGCGTCACGATGCGCGCCCCACTCACCATCGCGGCCCGGATGGAGACACCGGCGATGTTTGCTTCGATAAGCATATTGGCCAGCGTTGACTGTTTCATGGATTCGTCTCGTGTGTTCTGGCTGACGTTCTTCGACGTTCGCGGCAGTGGAGGCCGGGTACGCTGAGATCTCGAAAGCGAGCGATTGCTCGTTATCGCGATATGCTACTCCCATTGACGATCCCAAAATTTCCGTTATCTGGCGCAGTTACTGGCCCTGAAATCGTTGCGGTTACTGCGTATTTTCCGTTTCCGTCTGCACCTTGCACATTGGGAGCCCAGGTGTTGCCGACAGCATTGACCAGGGCGGGAGACTCAGCGAACACACTCCCACCCTTGTTGCGTTGAAACACATTGCCCCCTGGACTTGCAACCGTTCCGAGATCGGCCGTTGAGCCTTGGAATACATCTATACCTTCTCCATTGTCAACGACTTGACAATTTCTCATAATCAAGTCGGCACCCTGCAGATAGAAGGCCAGATCTTTGTTTGAGTGGATAATTACGTTTGTGAATGTCCATGTTCCCGTCCCTAGCTGGGCACCACTTGCCTGTGAATTGGAAAGTTCGCCACCAATCATCTGGAACGAACCCTTGACACTAGGGAATCCTCCCAATCCGCCAATTGTCGTGTTCGATATCGTCGCATGGAATGAGGTCGATTGTGCATAGATCCCAATCGTGCCATCTACGCGGCTATCACTCAGGCTGAAACTCGCCGCCGAAACGACGGATAAAGAACTTGAGCAGATTGCAGTCCTAGCGACCGTCGCGCTCGCTATAGCCACAACACTTTGATCCTTGGCATCCAGGACACCGCCCACGCCATGAGTGGTCAACGTCGTTGCCACGAGCTTGGCGGAACCGTTGAGGGCGATACCTGTGGAACATCCGCCAGAACCGGATGGCGTAACACCGATGATATCGAGGTTATTGACTGTCAGGCTGCCCGTCGCCTCCGCTTGCACTGCGATCGTGCTGGTGATAATTTTAATGTTTTTAAGATTGGCAGTTCCAATCACAGTAACTGCAGTCGCAAAGTCCTGAAGACTGAGATCTTGAAGGCCTCCGACATCAAGTGTCATGCCGGGCACGGTCTTGTCCCCTGCGAGGGTCGCGCCACCTCCGGCCGGCCCTACAACGGTGACGCTGGCCGGGATGATGTACGGAAAGGTCTCGCCGCTCGACGCGGAGTAGGTACCGGCTGCCAGAACGATCTGTGTGATCTTGGGGTTCGCCGCGGCGAGATCGATCGCGTGCTTGAGCGTCTTGACTGGCAGCGTGAAGCCGTCGTCCGCATCGTCTCCAGACGAAGAGACGTGGATGGCGACCATGGGCGCCGCCGAGCCGTCCGAACCTGCGGTAGCGTCGCCGACAAGGTCCGGTGGTCGCGGGAACCCGCACGAAGTAGTCATGAGCAGGAGTAGCGTGATGCTCGCCACATTCGCCATCGCGGTCCGCGTGGAGGGCATTGCGATGTCCCCTTCGACGAGAGCGTCTGCCGACATTGATTGCTTCATGATTCCGTCTCTCGCACTCTCTGGACTACCCCAGCGTCGTGGGGAGGACGCGGCGGTCGCGCCAGGACCATCCGCTGCCGCGAAGAGTTCCGACATGTGGGAGTGAGGTAGCCGTTCTGGAGACCAGTCAGTGGCGGCGAAGGGCGGGCACCCGGGACCCTGTCCTCGGCTGCGCGGTGACGCGCGCTCCCCGCCATGCGCTCACCATCTTGGTTCCCTCGGCTCATGTCAAGCGCGGGGGATGCGCGGATCCGAGCCAGAGTTTGCCAGCGCGCCGGATCGAGCGTCCGCGGAGCCTCTGGCACTCGACGCACGAATCGTGCGTGGGGTCACCAAGCTTCGCTCCGCCCCGACGAAGGTGCGCGATTCTATTGGCGGAACACCTGCGACTCGCGGAGGTGCTCTGCTGTACCGGTCAGGGCGGCTGACGGTTTTGGCGATTTCGCGCATGACCCGTCAAATCGACAGTGAGCGGGTTCCGCCCGCCCGGGCGCGCGATGTCCGACGCGTGGGGCAGTGCGACTCGACGCTCCATCGCGCGATGCAGCGCAGCCTGCACCCTGATCGGGCCGGCCGGCGAGGACCGTGTGCCGACGGCAAAGAATAACCGTCGCCGATCACGCGTATGCTCGCCGGAGCCACGTGATCGTCGCGCTCGTCTTGCTGTCGGCGTTGCTCCACGCGCTGTGGAACGCGCTGCTGCGGCTGGAGGCCGACAAGGACCGGGCGCTGATGGCGGCCGTCGTCGTGGCGACGCTGTTCGCGGCGGTGGTGGCCGGGGTGCGGTGGGAGCTCGGGGCGGTGCCGTTCGCGTCGCTGGCCGGGGTCGGGTTCACGGCGCTGGCCGGGGTGATGGAGGCGTCGTACTTCGCGACGCTGGCGAAGGCGATGGGGCTGGGCCGGCTGGGGGTGGTGTACACGATCTCGCGCGGCGGGGCGGTGCTGGCGGTGTGGCCGCTGTCGATCGCGCTGTTCGGCGAGGTGGCGACGGGGACGGCGCTGGCGGGGAGCGCGGTGGTGGTCGGCGGGCTGGCGCTGAGCGGGCTGGGCGGGAGCGGCGGCGGCGCCGGAAGGGAGGGCGGCGGCGGGCGGGGCGCGGTGGGCTGGGCGATGGCGTGCGCGATGTCGATCGCGGGGTATCACCTGGCGTACGAGGCGGCGCTGCGCGAGGCGGTGAACCCGTCGGCGTGCTTCGCGCTGTCGCTCGGGGTGTCGGCCGCGATCAACCTCGTCCGGCTCGGCGCGGCCAGCCGGCGCGAGCTGCCCGCGCTGGTCCGGGGTCGCTGGCCGCGGCTGGTGGTGATGGGG